>NZ_QFDQ01000086.1 GCF_003270085.1 Streptomyces triticisoli
GGGCGTCCGCTGAGCCGGGTGCCTGCCGGCCCGAGCCCGTCGGCCGGGCGTCCGCTGAGCCGGGTGCCTGCCGGTCCGGCACCCGTCGGCCGGGCGTCCGCCGAGCCGGCGTCCGTCGGCCCCTCGTCCGCGCCTGGCGTCGCGCGCTCTCAGTCCCACGACCCCCGTGCCGCCGGCAGCCGGCTCAGCTCTGTCAGGTCCTGCGGTGTCAGGCGCAGTGCCGCCGCGCCCGCGTTCTCCGTCACCCAGCGTTCCCGCTTGGTGCCCGGTACCGGGATCACGTGGCGTCCCTGGGCCAGTACCCACGCCAGGGCCACCTGGGCGGGGGTGACGTCCCCGCCGTGGCGCTCGGCCGTTCGCCGCAGGCCGGCCACGATCGGCTGGTTGGCGGCCATCATCTCGGCGGTGAACCGGGGATGACGGGCGCGTACGTCGTCCGGTTCGAAGCCCTCGCCGGGGACGAGCGTGCCGGTCAGGAAGCCGTTGCCGAGCGGCATCGCGGCCAGGAAGCCGACCCCGCGCGCCTCGCACCACGGCAGCAGCGACTCCAGCGCCTCCGGCGACCACACCGACAGCTCGGCCTGCACCGCACTCACCGGGAAGACCTGCTGCACCCGCTCCAGCCGGCGGATCGTTCCGTCGTGCAGCCGCGACCCGGACCTGCGCCCGCCGCGCGCACCCACCGCGCACAGCCCCAGCGCCCGCACCTTCCCGGCCCGCACCAGCTCCGCCATCGCCCCCCAGGTCTCCTCGACCGGTACCTCGGGATCGGCGCGGTGCAGCTGGTAGAGGTCGATCACGTCCGTCTGCAGCCGCCGGAGCGAGGCGTCGCAGGCCCGCTTCACATAGCCGGGGCGCCCGTTGGCCACGGTGTGCTGCTCACCCACCAGCAGACCGACCTTGGTCGAGACGAAGGCGTCGGACCGCCGCTCCTTCAACACTCGCCCCACCAGCAGCTCGTTGGTGAACGGGCCGTACATGTCGGCCGTGTCCAGGAGCGTCGAGCCCAGATCCAGCGCCCGGTGCACGGCCCTGAGCGACTCCGCCCCCCGCTGCCGCGACGCGCTGTACGCCCAGCTCATCGGCATGCACCCCAGTCCTACGGCCCCCACCGTGAGTGCCGCCGCGCCGATCGTCCTGCGCTCCACTTGGCCGTAACCCTCCCTCTCTCGGGATCCACCAACCTAACCTCTGCCTCCCCACGCCCCTGGCATAGCCTCCTGACCATGACTGCTGACGTATGGCTGCCCATCCCGCCGGACGAGATCGAGGGACTTCCGCAGGGGCCCGCCTACCGCTTCTGGGACGGCGCCGAGGAGTTCCCCGCGGACCCCGCCGACTGCGCCTTCTACGTCGTGCCGTACATGAAGCCCAGCGACATCGGCGTACGCCCCATGCCGCAGATGAGCTCCCTGCGGGTCGTACAGACGCTGTCCGCCGGCACCGACCACGTGGAGGCGGGCCTGCGGCACCTGCCCCCGGGCGTGCGGCTGTGCAACGCGCGCGGGGTGCACGAGGCGAGCACGGCCGAGCTCGCCCTGGCGCTCATCCTGGCCTCGCTGCGCGGCATTCCCGACTTCGTACGGGCCCAGGACCGGGGCGAGTGGCAGGGAGGTTTCCATCCCGCCCTCGCCGACAAGAACGTGCTCATCGTCGGCTACGGCTCCATCGGCGCAGCCATCGAGGACCGGCTCGCGCCCTTCGAGCTCGCGCGGGTGGCGCGCGTGGCGCGCTCCGGGCGCACCACAGCGCGCGGTCCGGTGCATCCGCTCACCGATCTGCCCTCCCTGCTCCCGGATGCCGACGTCGTCGTCCTGTCCACGCCCTTGACGGAGTCCACGCGCGGGCTGGTGAACGCCGGCTTCCTCGCCCGGATGAAGGACGGCGCACTGCTGGTGAACGTCGCGCGCGGACCCATCGTCGACACCAAAGCGCTGCTCACCGAGCTGGACAGCGGCCGCATCACCGCCGCCCTCGACGTCACCGACCCCGAGCCGCTGCCCCCGGGGCACCCCCTGTGGCACGCGCCGGGCGTACTGATCAGCCCCCACGTCGGCGGCCCCACGTCCGCCTTCCTGCCGCGCGCGAAGCGGCTTCTGACGGGCCAGTTGCGCCGTTTCGTGAACCAGGAGCCGCTCGCCAACGTGATCCTGACGACGGGCGCGGCAAGCGCGTAGTCCGCTTCGGGTACCGTCCGCAACCCATCGGGTGCGACGCGTACCCGTACCCCCGCCGATCGTCACGGAGCGTAGAGAAGCTATGTCCCTGAGTGACGGTACTGGTGTATCGTCCCGACAGGGGCTGCGCCGCGGACCGTTCGGCGCCGGGGACGGACATTTCAGACTGTGAGGGGGGCGACGGGCGATGCACGGCCTATGGACGAACGATCCGACGCGGCGGGGCCGCCACCAAAGGCCCTGGCGCACGGCCGCGCACAGACGCGGCCATCACGGCAGCCATCACCACCACCGCAGGCCCGGCGGCCGCCGGAGGCACGCGCACCCGGCGCACCGGGATCCCCAGGACCCGGCAGCGCGGACCAGGAGGCCCCGGTGAGCCCGCCGACCACCCTGACCGCGTTCAACGGCGCACTGCGGACTGCGTCTTCGCGGGGGACGCCGCTGCCCCGGCCGCCGGCCGTCGGCCGTACGGGACTGGCTCCGCAACTCCTGCTGGCGCTGGTGTGCGCGGGATACGCCGTCGGCTCCGCGTGCGGCTGGGGTTCGCCCGAGGTCGCGCTCGTCATGGGGGACTTCGGGCTGAGCGCCGCGGCCGGCACGGCCGCCGTCTCCTGCGCCCTGTACGCGCGCAACCGCCGCGTCCGGTTTCGAAGCGCCTGGCTGCTGTTCGCCCTCTCCTCGGCGATGGCGGCCCTGGGCAACGCGGTCTGGGGGTGGTACGAGGTCGTCCTCGGCCGGTCCGTGCCCAGCCCCAGCTACGCCGACCTGTTCTTCCTGTGCTTCGCGCCGCCCGCGATCGTCGGCCTGCTGGTGCTCGCCAAACGGCCGGTGACGAAGACCGGGTGGGTGTGCCTGGCGCTGGACGCCTGGCTGATCGGGGGCTCGCTGCTCACACTGTCGTGGAGCATCGCGCTGGCCCAGGCGGCCAGGTTCGACGGTCCGAGCGTCGCGCACACCGCGCTCTCGCTGGCGTACCCGCTGCTGGACATCGCCCTGGTCAGCATGGTGCTCGCGCTGCACTTCCGGCGCTCCGCGGTCAACCGCACCGCCGTCAACACGGCGATCGGCGCGCTCGCCCTGACCGTGCTGTGCGACGCCCTGTTCACCTCGCCGCTGCTGCACCACAGCTACCGCTCCGGGCAACTGCTCGACGCCGGCTGGTTCGCCGGCTCACTGCTCCTGGCGTACGCCCCCTGGGCCGCACCCCGCTCCGGACAGACGACCGCCGAGGGGCACGGGACGCACCGGCGCGACGACGCGGACCGGCACGACGACGCGGACCGGCGCGAGGCGGACCCGCGCGAGGCGGACCACGCCACCGTCGGCCACACGCGCGTGGCCGACGCGCACGGGCACACCGGCGGGCACAGCCATGTGGTGCACGAGGACGTGCCCGACCGGCCCCCGACCGCGCGCGCCGCCCACCCCCCGCCGCTCGCGCCGGGCGGCGACCACGACCGGTACCCGAGCAGCCGGCCCCTCGCCGCCCTCACCCCGTACCTCGCCGCCGCCGTGTGCACGCTGGGGGTCCTCTACAACGTGCTCAACGGCCACAGCGTCGACCGCGTGGTGCTGATCACCGCGTGCGCCGTCGTGCTGGCCCTCGTCGTGCGCCAGGGCATCGTGCTGCGCGACAACATCGCCCTCACCCAGGAACTGGCCCAGCAGGAGAACCACTTCCGCTCCCTGGTGCAGGGCTCCAGCGACGTCATCATGATCGCCGCGCCCAGCGGCATCCTGCGGTACGTCTCCCCGGCCGCCGCCGGGGTGTACGGGCGGCCCGCGGAGGAACTGGTCGGCACCGAGCTGGCCAGCCTCATCCACCCGGAGGACCTGGGCTGTGTGGTGCACGAGGTGCGCCGCTTCCTGGTCGCGAGCCCCCTGCAGGAGCCCACCACGCGCATCGAGTGCCGCTTCCGGTCCGGCGACGGCGGCTGGCTCAACGTCGAGTCGACCGTCAACCGCCACCACGGCGGCCTCATCCTCAACAGCCGGGACGTGACCGAGAGAGTGCGCCTGCAGGCGCAGCTCCAGCACAACGCCGAGCACGATCCGCTCACCGACCTGCCCAACCGCGTGCTGTTCACCCAGCGCGTGCAGCAGGCCCTGTCCGGCCGCCGCTCGACCGACCGCGGCACGGCCGTGCTCTTCATCGACCTCGACGGCTTCAAGGCCGTCAACGACACGATCGGGCACCAGGCCGGGGACGAACTGCTCGTGCAGGCCGCCCGCAGACTCCAGGAGGCGGTCCGGCACGGCGACACCGCCTCCCGGCTCGGCGGCGACGAGTTCGCGGCCCTCATCGTCGGGGACGGAACCCGCGACCGCGCCGCCCGCGAAAGGAACATCCTGGAGCTCGCCGACCGCCTCAGGATGACGCTGTCGCAGCCGTACCTCATCGACGGCGACGAGGCCCGTGTCGCCGCCTCCATCGGTGTGGCCTTCGCCGAACCGGGCCTGGGCGCGGGGGAGTTGCTGCGCAACGCCGATCTCGCCATGTACCGGGCCAAGGCGGCCGGCAAGGGCCGGGTCGAGCTGTACAAGCCGCAGATGCAGCAGGACGTCGTCCGCAGGGCGGAGCTGGCCACCCGGCTCAGGTCCGCGCTGCACCACGGCGAGTTCACCCTGCTGCACCAGCCGGTGGTCCGCCTGGAGGACGGCCGGATCACCTCGGTCGCCGCCCAGGCGCGCTGGCGCTCCTCCCAGGGGGTGCTGTTCACGCCCGCGGAGTTCCTGCGGGTGGCCGAGGACAGCGACAGGACCGCCGAGCTGGGCCGCTGGATGCTGGAGAAGGCGGTCGAGCAGGCCGCCGAGCGCGCCGCGACGGGACCGACCGTGCCCGTGGTGGTCCGGACGGGTGCCCGCCGTCTGGTGGACCGTTCGCTGCCGCCCGGCTCCGTGGAGGCCCTGCTGACCCGGCACGGGCTGCCGTCCGGGGCGCTGGTGATCGAGCTGTCCGACATCGACCCACGAGTGCCGCTGGACGAGCTGGAGCGGCGCCTGGCCGCGCTCAGACGGCTCGGCGTGCGGATCGGGCTGGACGGCTTCGGCAGCGGCCACGGGGCCGTCACGGCCCTCAGAAGGCTCCCCGTCGACGTGCTCAGGATCGACCGCGGCCTGGTCGAGGGCGCTGTCGAGTCCGCCCGGCTGCACAAGATCACAAGTGGGCTGCTGCGCATCGCCACCGACCTTGGGCTGCAGTCGGTGGCCGACGGTGTGGACCTGCCCGAGCAGGTCGTGGCTCTCCGCGCGATGGGCTGCACGCACGGGCAGGGCATGGCGCTCGCGGGGCCGCTGGACGAGCACCGGCTGCGCCGGGCGCTCACCCGCGGCCACTGTCCGGTGCCGCACGGTCCGGCCGAACCGGCGTTCGCCGGAGGGGGCACGGGGTGTGCGCCGGCGGGGTGACGGTCGTTCTCGGCGGCACGGCCGTCCTGGGCTCGCACAACGCGACCGTCCTGGGACCACATAGTGAGACGCGTGTCCCACCCACTTGACATCGGGTGTGTGCCGGAGGGAGGGTCAATGCCATGCGCACCCGAATTCTCGTAATTGGACAGCGCGTCGGCTGAGCTGGGACCCACCGGACGACGATCCGGAACGCCCAGCGACCTTCACCGGCGCGCTCCCCTCGCTTGCCTTGCGGCACGAGGGGTTTTTTGTTGCACGGGCATCGATCGTGCAACTCCACGACTCTCTCAATCCTCGCAAAAACCCTCAGCATCGAGAAGAGAATGCCGATGACCGAGCAGGCCACCGGGGCCCCTCACCCGCATCCGCGGCCCCGATCCGGAGGACACCAGTCCGCACCCGAGCACGTCACGGGTGCGCAGTCCCTCATTCGCTCTCTCGAGGAGGTCGGCGCCGACACCGTATTCGGCATTCCCGGCGGTGCGATCCTTCCCGCCTACGACCCGCTGATGGACTCCGGCCGGGTGCGCCACGTCCTGGTCCGGCACGAGCAGGGCGCCGGCCACGCGGCCACCGGCTACGCGCAGGCCACCGGCAAGGTCGGCGTCTGCATGGCCACCTCCGGGCCCGGCGCCACCAACCTGGTCACCCCGATCGCCGACGCCCACATGGACTCCGTCCCGCTGGTCGCGATCACCGGCCAGGTCGCGTCCTCGGCGATCGGCACGGACGCCTTCCAGGAGGCGGACATCGTCGGCATCACCATGCCGATCACCAAGCACAACTTCCTGGTCACCAAGGCCGAGGACATCCCCCGGGTGATCGCGCAGGCGTTCCACATCGCCTCCACCGGCCGCCCCGGCCCCGTCCTCGTCGACATCGCCAAGGACGCCCTCCAGGCGAAGACCACCTTCTCCTGGCCCCCGGCCATGGACCTGCCCGGCTACCGGCCCGTCACCAAGCCGCACGCCAAGCAGATCCGCGAGGCGGCCAGGTTCATCACCTCCGCGCGGCGGCCCGTGCTCTACGTCGGCGGCGGCGTCATCAAGGCCGGCGCCACCGCCGAGCTGAAGGTCCTCGCGGAACTCACCGGAGCGCCCGTCACCACCACCCTGATGGCGCTCGGCGCATTCCCCGACAGCCACCCGCTGCACGTGGGAATGCCGGGCATGCACGGTTCGGTCACCGCCGTCACCGCGCTGCAGAAGGCCGACCTGATCGTCGCCCTCGGAGCCCGCTTCGACGACCGCGTCACCGGCAAGCTGGACAGCTTCGCCCCGTACGCCAAGATCGTCCACGCCGACATCGACCCGGCCGAGATCGGCAAGAACCGCGCCGCCGACGTGCCGATCGTCGGCGACGCCCGCGAGGTCATCGCCGACCTGGTCCAGGCCGTGCAGAAGGAGCACGCCGAGGGCCACCGCGGCGACTACACCGCCTGGTGGAACGACCTCAACCGCTGGCGCGACACCTACCCGCTCGGCTACGACCAGCCCGAGGACGGCTCGCTGTCCCCGCAGCAGGTCATCGAGCGCATCGGACAGCTCGCCCCCGAGGGCACGATCTTCACGGCCGGCGTCGGCCAGCACCAGATGTGGGCCGCGCACTTCATCCAGTACGACAAGCCCGCCACCTGGCTGAACTCCGGCGGCGCCGGAACCATGGGCTACGCCGTCCCGGCCGCCATGGGCGCCAAGGCCGGACAGCCCGGCCGGGCCGTCTGGGCGATCGACGGCGACGGCTGCTTCCAGATGACGAACCAGGAACTCACCACCTGCGCCCTGAACAACATCCCGATCAAGGTCGCCATCATCAACAACGGCGCCCTCGGGATGGTCCGCCAGTGGCAGACCCTGTTCTACAACCAGCGGTACTCCAACACGGTCCTGCACTCCGGCCCGGACGACGTCAACCCGGAGGCCAGGGGCACCCGCGTCCCCGACTTCGTGAAGCTGTCGGAGGCCATGGGCTGCTACGCCATCCGCTGCGAGTCCCCCGACGACCTCGACAAGGTCATCGAGGAGGCCAACTCCATCAACGACCGCCCGGTCGTCGTCGACTTCATCGTCCACGAGGACGCGATGGTGTGGCCGATGGTGGCCGCCGGCACCTCCAACGACGAGATCCTGGCCGCCCGGGACGTCCGCCCCGACTTCGGCGACAACGAAGACGACTGACAGAGAGCTGAGTGAGAACATGTCCAAGCACACCCTCTCGGTCCTCGTCGAGAACACGCCCGGCATCCTCGCCCGGATCGCCGCGCTGTTCTCCCGCCGCGGGTTCAACATCGACTCCCTCGCGGTCGGCGTCACCGAGCACCCCGACATCTCCCGCATCACCATCGTGGTCAGCGTCGAGGACTTCCCGCTGGAGCAGGTGACCAAGCAGCTCAACAAGCTCGTCAACGTGTTCAAGATCGTCGAGCTGGAGCCCTCGCAGGCCGTGCAGCGCGAACTCGTCCTGGTGAAGGTGCGCGCCGACAACGAGACGCGCTCCCAGATCGTCGAGATCGTCCAGCTGTTCCGCGCCAAGACCGTCGACGTCTCCCCGGAGGCCGTCACGATCGAGGCCACCGGGGCCAGCGACAAGCTGGCCGCCATGCTCAGGATGCTGGAGCCGTTCGGCATCAAGGAGCTGGTCCAGTCCGGCACGATCGCGATCGGACGCGGCGCCCGTTCGATCACGGACCGGTCGCTGCGCGCCCTGGACCGTTCGGCATAACCCGGTGTGCGGGCGGCCGGGTGACACCGGCCGCCCGGATGCCGAGACTCCGAGACTTTCCGTCCCCTCACCGTCATACGGTGGGACGCACAACCCGCACACAAGGAGAGAACCCAAAGTGGCCGAGCTGTTCTACGACGCTGACGCCGACCTGTCCATCATCCAGGGCCGCAAGGTCGCGGTCATCGGCTACGGCAGCCAGGGTCACGCCCACGCCCTGTCGCTGCGCGACTCCGGTGTCGACGTGCGGGTCGGTCTGCACGAGGGCTCCAAGTCCAAGGCCACGGCCGAGGAGCAGGGCCTGCGTGTGGTCACCCCGGCCGAGGCCGCCGCCGAGGCCGACGTCATCATGATCCTGGTCCCGGACCCGATCCAGTCCCAGGTCTACGAGGAGTCCATCGCCCCGAACCTGAAGGACGGCGACGCGCTGTTCTTCGGCCACGGCTTCAACATCCGCTACGGCTTCATCAAGCCCCCGGCCGGCGTGGACGTCTGCATGGTCGCCCCGAAGGGCCCGGGCCACCTGGTGCGCCGTCAGTACGAGGAGGGCCGCGGTGTTCCCTGCATCGTGGCCGTCGAGCAGGACGCCTCGGGCAACGCCTTCGCGCTCGCCCTGTCGTACGCCAAGGGCATCGGCGGCACCCGCGCCGGCGTCATCAAGACCACCTTCACCGAGGAGACCGAGACCGACCTCTTCGGCGAGCAGGCCGTCCTGTGCGGTGGCACCGCGGCGCTGGTGAAGGCCGGCTTCGAGACCCTGGTCGAGGCGGGCTACCAGCCGGAGATCGCCTACTTCGAATGCCTGCACGAGCTGAAGCTGATCGTCGACCTCATGTACGAGGGCGGTCTGGAGAAGATGCGCTGGTCGATCTCCGAGACCGCCGAGTGGGGCGACTACGTCACCGGTCCGCGCATCATCACCGACGCCACCAAGGCCGAGATGAAGAAGGTCCTCTCCGAGATCCAGGACGGCTCCTTCGCCCGTAACTGGATGGACGAGTACCACGGCGGTCTGAAGAAGTACAACGAGTACAAGAAGCAGGACTCCGAGCACCTGCTGGAGACCACCGGCAAGGAGCTGCGCAAGCTCATGAGCTGGGTGAACGAGGAAGCGTAGGCCTCAGGACAAGGGGCCGGAGCAGGTGCTCCGGCCCTTGTTCATCCCGTCCAGCCACGGATGGGTGAACCTTCCACGGAGGCACAGGACGGCACCGTCGACGCTGATACGATCGGCCTGAACCACCCACCCCCGGACCGGGGGCCCCGTAACGGCAACGGTGCGGGTAAATGCCTGCGGAGCGCGTGTAAGGCCGAGCAGTTGCCCGGCAATGCGTGCAGTCCCCGCTCTCGCGGGGAGGAACCAGGAACCCTCCGGAGTCGCACCGGACGACCGGTCGGCAGACGGGAATCTCCCACGCTCGTGTGGGAGAGGAGGTCAATACACTGCTGCACACACGCGTCAGGCCCACAGCGTCGTGCGTCTTCCACGCGGCCCAGCGACACCGAGGAAGTCACGGACACGTCCCCGGCGCCGCGCCCTCCTCCGCCCGCGGCCGTCGGGACGGCCGTCCGCATGCTTTGGACTTGTGAGGACTCACGTGAGCTCGAAACCCGTCGTACTCATCGCTGAAGAGCTGTCGCCCGCCACCGTCGACGCGCTCGGCCCGGACTTCGAGATCCGGCACTGCAACGGCGCGGACCGGGCCGAACTGCTGCCCGCCATCGCCGACGTGGACGCGATCCTGATCCGCTCGGCCACCAAGGTCGACGCCGAGGCCATCGCCGCCGCGAACAAGCTCAAGGTCGTCGCCCGCGCCGGCGTCGGCCTGGACAACGTCGACGTCTCCGCCGCCACCAAGGCCGGCGTGATGGTCGTCAACGCCCCGACCTCCAACATCGTGACCGCCGCCGAGCTGGCCTGCGGTCTGATCGTCGCCACCGCCCGCAACATCCCGCAGGCCAACGCCGCGCTGAAGAAGAGCGAGTGGAAGCGCAGCAAGTACACCGGCGTCGAGCTCGCCGAGAAGACCCTCGGGGTCGTCGGCCTCGGCCGCATCGGCGCCCTGGTCGCCCAGCGCATGTCCGCCTTCGGCATGAGGATCGTCGCCTACGACCCCTACGTGCAGCCCGCGCGGGCCGCGCAGATGGGCGTCAAGATGCTGACCCTGGACGAGCTGCTCGAGGTCTCCGACTTCATCACCGTCCACCTGCCCAAGACCTCCGAGACGACCGGCCTGATCGGCGACGAGGCGCTGCGCAAGGTCAAGCCGAGCGTGCGCATCATCAACGCCGCGCGCGGTGGCATCGTCGACGAGGACGCGCTGTACTCGGCGCTCAAGGAGGGCCGCGTCGCGGGCGCCGGCCTGGACGTGTACGCCAAGGAGCCGTGCACGGACTCCCCGCTGTTCGAGTTCGACCAGGTGGTCTGCACCCCGCACCTCGGCGCGTCGACGGACGAGGCCCAGGAGAAGGCCGGCATCTCGGTCGCCAGGTCGGTGCGCCTCGCCCTCGCCGGTGAGCTGGTCCCGGACGCGGTGAACGTCCAGGGCGGCGTCATCGCCCAGGACGTCAAGCCGGGCCTGCCGCTCGCCGAGAAGCTCGGCCGCATCTTCACCGCGCTCGCGGGCGAGGTCGCCGTCCGCCTCGACGTCGAGGTCTACGGCGAGATCACCCAGCACGACGTGAAGGTGCTCGAACTCTCCGCGCTCAAGGGCGTCTTCGAGGACGTCGTCGACGAGACGGTGTCCTACGTCAACGCGCCCCTGTTCGCCCAGGAGCGCGGCGTGGAGGTGCGCCTGACCACCAGCTCGGAGTCGGCCGACCACCGCAACGTCGTCACCGTGCGCGGCACGCTCGCCGACGGCGAGGAGGTGGCCGTCTCCGGCACGCTGGCCGGACCGAAGTACCTGCAGAAGATCGTCGCGGTCGGCGACTACGACGTCGACCTCGCGCTCGCCGACCACATGGTCGTCCTGCGCTACGAGGACCGTCCCGGCGTCGTCGGCACGGTCGGCCGGATCATCGGCGAGGCCGGCATCAACATCGCCGGTATGCAGGTCGCGCGCGCGACGGCGGGCGGTGAGGCACTGGCGGTGCTGACCGTCGACGACACGGTGCCCTCCGAGGTGCTCGCGGAGGTCGCCGAGGAGATCGGGGCGACGTCTGCTCGTTTGGTGGACCTCGTTTAGGCTGCCGTCCCTGGGGGCCGCCGCCCCCGGACCCCTGCTTCGGCCTGAACGGCCTCGTCCTCAATCGCCGGACGGGCTCCAGCAGCCTGTCCGGCGATTTCCTGTGCTGTGGGTGGCTCCCAGGCACTGACCCGGGTCCGCCGCAGCGTCGCTGACGCCCCGGCCGCCGCCAGGAACAGGACCGCCGCACCCGCGCGTGCCGGGCGGTGCTGCGCCCCCGGCTCGCCGGAGCGCTCACCGAGGGCCTGCGGGATTCCTAGTGCCGTGGCAGGCAATGTTTGCCCGTCAAGGAGCGGCGTCCGGTGCGTGCTCTGGGGGTCCCCCCTGCTCGAAGAGCTTGGGGGAGCGTGCCGGGCGTCGCGACGGGGCGAACGTTGCCTGTCGCGGCACTAGAGCCGCGCCGCCTTCAGCGCCATGTGCAGCAGCAGGCGGTCCTCGCCGTCGTCCAGGTCGAGGCCGGTGAGCTGTTCCACCCGGGACAGGCGGTAGTAGAGGGTCTGACGGTGGATGCCCAGCTCGGCGGCGGTGCGGCCGGCCTGGCCCGCGCAGTCGAGGTAGACCTCGGCGGTGCGGGCCAGCTCCCGGTGGGCGGGGGAGAGGAGGTCGTGCAGGGCGGGGTCGTGGGCGGCCTCCGGCGGCAGGCCGGTGAGCAGCCGGTACGGCCCGATCGCCGCCCACTGAGCCACCGGACCCAGCCGCGGCTCCGCCAGCGCGGCTCGCGCGGCCGCCGACGCCTCCGCCCAGGCCGTACCGAGCTCGGCGAGCCCGACCCGGGCGGCGGAGACCCCGGCGGCGACCGCACCAGTAGCGGCACCTCCTGCCGCGACGGTGCTCTCGCCTCGTGCGCCATCGCGCGCACCCCCGGCAGCGCCCCGGCCGACGCCGCTGTCCCGGCCGGTTGTCCCGCTCGGGGTGGCGTGCGGGCCCGTCGTCCCCACCGGGGAGGTACCCGCGCCGTCGGCCGGCCCTGTCCCGCCGGCCTCCTCCAGCAGCCGCGTCGCCGCCGACACCGCCGGGGTCAGTGTGTCCGTGGAGCGCAGCCGGACCAGCAGCGCCAGGCTCTGGTCCGTGGTCCCCCAGGGAACCGTGCACAGCGCCCTCGCGCCCGGCAGCGTGCGCACCGACGGGGCGTCGTCCGGGTCGGCCGACGGCCAGGGGGCCACGCACACCACCGTGTGCGGGCCGTCCGCGCGGACCCCCAGGGCCGTACGCAGCTCCGCCACCGCCATGTCCCGCGGCCAGCCCCGCTCGGCGGTCAGCACCGCCCGCAGCTCCCGGGTGAGGTCCGCGCCGTGCTGGGCCTCGTCCGCGAGCAGGGCGCCGATCCGCGCGGTCACCCGCATGGCGGCGTCCAGCTGCTGTTCGGTGGGCCCCGGGTCGTAGTCCAGGAGCCAGACGTAGCCGAGGACGACACCCCGATGGCGTACCGGAAGGCAGATCCGCCCCCGGTACACGCCCGCCTCCACGGTCCGCGGGATCCGCACCGGCCCGGTCGCGCGGGTGATGCCGAAGCCCTCGAACCAGCGGCGGACCGCCGCCGTGGAGCGGCGGGTGAGGATCGAGCGGGTGCGCACCGGGTCCAGGGCCGACGGGTCCAGGTCGCCCTCGCTGTCGTAGGCGCCGAAGGCGATCAGCTCGAAGTTCCGATTCTCCAGCGTGGCCGGAGCGCCGAGCAGCTCCGAGATCTCGTCGACCAGTTCCTGGTAGTCACCCTTGCCATCGACCCTCACGCGGGCATTCTCCCGCATGTTCCCAGGGTCTTCATACAACTGTCTGAGAACCAGGGCACGGATGCGTGACAGCTGTCGATGGCCGACGATCTGAGGAATCCTTTACTTTCACGGTGGTTCTCCGTGCCGCCCCGAATCGTCGGGTTTCGGCCGTGTTCGGCTTGTTTGGAGGTGCCCCGTGCTGGGTCCCGTGATTCTTGCCGCGTCGCGCAGCGACCGGATGCGACGCCTGATCTCGGCGGCCCCGGTGACCAATCAGGTCGTCGACCGCTTCATTCCCGGTGAGACCGTGGCCGACATCGTCCCGATCATCGAGGACCTGACCGGCCGGGGCCTGGAGCTGACCATGGACGTGGTCGGCGAGGACATCACCACCCCCGAGCAGGCCGCCGCCGCACGCGACGCGTACCTGCGGCTGATCGACCGGATCAAGGACCTTGAGCTCGGCCCGAAGGTCGAGATGTCCGTGAAGCTGTCGATGTTCGGCCAGGCGCTGGAGAACGGCCACGAGCTGGCCCTCGCCAACGTCCGCCCGGTCGTCGAGGCCGCCGCCGCCATCGGTACGACGGTCACGCTGGACGCCGAGGACCACACCACCCTCGACTCGATGTTCGCCATCCACGAGGAGCTGCGGAAGGACTTCCCGCAGACCGGCTGCGTCATCCAGGCCTACCTCTTCCGCACCGAGGCCGACGCCCGCCGCCTCGCCGCGAACGGCAGCCGGGTGCGCCTGGTGAAGGGCGCCTACAAGGAGCCCGCCGAGGTCGCCTACCAGAACAAGCACGAGATCGACAAGGCGTACGTCCGTGTCCTGCGCATCCTGATGGAGGGCGACGGGTACCCGATGATCGGCTCCCACGACCCGCGGATCATCAGCATCGCCCAGGAACTCGCCCGCAAGGCCCGGCGCAAGCCGGCCGAGTACGAGTTCCAGATGCTCTACGGCATCCGCAGCGACGAGCACCTGCGGCTGGCCGCCGAGGGCCACCGCATGCGCGTCTACACCGCCTACGGCACCGACTGGTACGGCTACTTCATGCGCCGGCTGGCGGAGAAGCCGGCGAACCTGCGCTTCTTCCTGCGGAGCATGATCAGCCGTGGCTGACGCAACGTGGCTGTGCCGCGGTACTCGCTGCCGGGGATCCGGGGGTCGTCCCCCGGGAAGGCACAGCATGAGGCGGCTCGCGGAGAAGCCGGCGAACCTGCGCTTCTTCGTCCGCTCGACGGTCAGCAAGGGCTGAGCCCCCACCACACGCTCGACACCCCGCTCAAGTCAAGGAGTTCGGAGATCTCATGGACGCTGTGACCCAGGTCCCCACCCCCGTCAACGAGCCGGTGCACGGCTACGCCCCCGGCTCGCCCGAGCGCGCCCGGCTGGAGGCCAGGCTCAAGGAGCTGGCCGAGAACCCGATCGACCTGCCCTGCACCATCGACGGCGAGAAGCGCATGGGCGGCGGCGAGCCCTTCGAGGTCGTCCAGCCGCACAACCACAAGGCCGTCCTCGGCACCTACCACAACGCCACGAAGGCGGACGCCCAGGACGCCATCGACGCCGCCCTCGCCGCGGCGCCGGCCTGGCGCGCGATGTCCTTCGACGACCGCGCCGCGATCATCCTGCGCGCCGCCGAGCTGCTGGCCGGCCCGTGGCGCGAGACGATCGCCGCCTCCACCATGCTCGGCCAGTCCAAGACCGCGCAGCAGGCCGAGATCGACAGCCCCTGCGAGCTGGTCGACTTCTGGCGCTTCAACGTGCACTACGCCCGCCAGATCCTGGCCGAGCAGCCCCCGGCCAACTCCCCGGGCGTGTGGAACCGCATGGACCACCGTCCGCTGGAGGGCTTCGTCTACGCGATCACGCCGTTCAACTTCTCGGCGATCGCGGCCAACCTGCCCACCGCGCCGGCCCTCATGGGCAACGTGGTGATCTGGAAGCCGTCCCCGACCCAGACCCACGCCGCCGTGCTGCTCATGCGGCTGCTGGAGGAGGCGGGGATGCCCAAGGGCGTCATCAACCTCCTGACCGGCGACGGCATCGAGGTCTCCGAGGTCGCCCTGAACCACCGCGACCTGGCCGGCATCCACTTCACCGGTTCGACCAGGACCTTCCAGTACCTGTGGAAGACGGTCGGCAACAACATCGAGAAGTACCGCTCCTACCCGCGCCTGGTCGGCGAGACCGGCGGCAAGGACTTCGTGGTGGCCCACCCGTCGGCCGACCGCGCGGTGCTGAAGACCGCCCTGACCCGCGGTGCCTTCGAGTACCAGGGCCAGAAGTGCTCGGCGACCTCCCGGGCGTACATCCCGGCCTCCATCTGGAACTCCGGCTTCAAGGAGGAGTTCGCCTCCGAGGTCGACCACCTGACGACGGGTGACGTGACCGACCTGTCGAACTTCATGGGAGCGGTCATCGACGAGCGTTCCTTCGCCAGGAACAAGGCCGCGATCGACCGGGCCAAGGAGGACCCGTCCTGCACGGTCGTCGCGGGCGGCACCTACGACGACTCGGTCGGTTACTTCGTCCGCCCGACCGTCATCGAGTGCACCGACCCGGAGAACGAGGTGTTCACCACCGAGTACTTCGGCCCGATCCTCGCGGTGTACGTCTACGAGGACGACCGTTACGACGAGATGCTGACCCAGATGGAGTCGGTGTCGGACTACGCCCTGACCGGCTCGGTCATCGCGAACGACCGCGCGGCGGCGGCGTACACGATGGAGAAGCTGCGCTTCGCGGCCGGCAACTTCTACATCAACGACAAGTCGACCGGCGCCGTGGTCGGCCAGCAGCCCTTCGGCGGCGGCCGCGCCTCCGGCACCAACGACAAGGCCGGCGCCCCGCAGAACCTGATGCGCTGGACCCTGACCCGGGCCATCAAGGAAACCCTGGTCCCGCCGACCGACTACACCTACCCGCACATGGGCTGACCCCCGCTGGGCACCCCTGAATCCGCCCCCGTTCCGGACACGTCCCTCCGGGCCGGGGGCGGAGTCGTGCCGGGACCGCCCGGAATACTGGTCCCATGGCCATCACCGTCCGCACCGCCCACACCGCCGACCTCACCCCTGCCGAACTCCGCGCGGTCCGCGAGCTGTTGGACGACTCCTTCGACGGGGACTTCGGGGACGAGGACTGGGACCACACCCTGGGGGGTGTCCATGTGCTCGTCTCCGACGGGCGTGGGCTCGCCGGGCACGGGGCTGTGGTGATGCGGCGGGTGCGGTACCGGGGGCGGTGGGTGCGGACCGGGTATGTCGAGGGGGTGGCGGTCCGGCGGGAGGTGCGGCGGGCCGGGATCGGCGGCCGGGTGATGGCCGTGCTGGAGGGGGTCGTCGCGCGTGCGTACGCCTTCGGGGCACTGTCCGCGACCGAGGACGGGGCCCGGTTGTACGAGGCCCGCGGCTGGCGGGTGTGGGGCGGGCGCATCTGTGCGCTGGGTCCGGACGGCGTGGTGCGGCTGCGCGAGGAGGAGGGGGCCGTGCATGTGTGGCCCGCGGTCGAGGTGGACACCGAGCTGGTCTTCGACTGGCGTGACGGGGATGTTCTCTGATCCGACAGGGTTCTCCGATCCTGCCGGGTGAGGAGAAAGCGCAGGTCAGAAGGGTGTGACTCAATCCACCGTCTCAGATAGTAGGAAGTCCGAGCAATTGTGGAGACAGGCGCCCGGTCCTCGCTTAGTTTTGTAGGAGCCGAACGTCTCGCTCGATCAAGCGAATGGCGGTCGTGAGCCGGGCCCCTTGTGCAGGACACCCCTGCGGCACCGCTTCCCGCCCCTTCCGGCATCCCGTAACCCTCTTGCACCATCCGCACTCCACGTGTGCCGAAGGAGTCGATTACCCATGGCCGCAACCGCCGTCCGCCGCCGTGTCCGCCACACCTCCCGTACGAGCGAGTCCGACCGCAAGAACGCCGCCGCCGCCCTCCAGCGCGCCCTCGACCGCCGCGACAACGGCGGCGAGACCGGCCACTGAGCCGTACCTCGCCCGTCTCCGCCCTCCTCCGCCGAGGCGTCCATATCGCGGACGCGGTGTGTCATCTCATGGGACGAGGAGTAGGGTGCCGACATGTCTCGCAGCATCAATCTCGCAGTGATCCCCGGCGACGGCATCGGCCAGGAGGTCGTGGCCGAGGGCCTGAAGGTCCTGACCGCCGTCCTCCCGCAGGATGTGAAGCTGGAGACCAAGGAGTACGACTTCGGCGCCCGGCGCTACCACGCCACCGGTGAGACCCTCACCGAGGCCGACCTGGAGCAGCTGAAGCAGCACGACGCCATCCTGCTCGGCGCGATCGGCGACCCGTCGGTGCCCTCCGGCGTCCTGGAGCGCGGCTTCCTGCTCAAGCTCCGCTTCGCCTTCGACCACCACGTCAACCTGCGGCCGTCGAAGCTCCTCCCCGGCGTCGCCACCCCGCTCGCCGGCGACCCGCAGATCGACTTCGTCGTCGTCCGCGAGGGCACCGAGGGCCCCTACACCGGCAACGGCGGCACCATCCGCAAGGGCACCGAGCACGAGGTCGCCACCGAGGTCTCCGTCAACACGGCCTACGGTGTCGAGCGCGTGGTCCGCGACGCCTTCGCCCGCGCCCAGGCCCGCCCGCGCAAGAAGCTCACGCTGGTCCACAAGAACAACGTGCTGACCTTCGCGGGCCACCTGTGGACGAACATCTTCAACAAGGTGGCCGAGGAACACCCCGAGGTCACCACCGAGTACATCCATGTCGACGCCGCCACGATCTACCTGGTCACCCAGCCCGAGCGGTTCGACGTCATCGTCACCGACAACCTCTTCGGCGACATCATCACCGACCTCGCCGCGGCCGTCTCCGGCGGCATCGGCGTCGCCGCGAGCGGGAACATCAACCCCTCCGGCCAGTTCCCGTCCATGTTCGAGCCCGTCCACGGCTCGGCCCCGGACATCGCCGGCCAGGGCAAGGCCGACCCCACCGCCACGGTCCTGTCCGTCGCCCTGCTGCTGCGCCACCTCGGCTACGAGGCCGAGGCGACCCGCGTCGAGGACGCAGTCTCCGCCGACCTCGCGGAGCGCGGCGCGCTGCCCGCACGCTCCACCTCCGGGATCGGCGACGCGCTCCGCGTACGAGTAGCGGGCTGACCCTCCCCCAAGCACTGAGTGCGGGGGGTGCCCCCAGCTTCATTCGAGAATCTTCGAAGCCGTCGGGTCGCATCCGCGCCCGGCGGCTTCCCCCTGTCCGCCGCCGGTGCCACCATCAGTCCCTGGGCCGGATTCACCCCGTTCTCCTTCCGCTGCCGGCGCCGCGCGATAATCGGACGCGAAGCCGCGGTATGAGGGAATGCTCGGACGTCCTAGCATCGGCCACCGGCCGTACGGGCGTGAGCGCGGCCTGCCACAACCAACCCGGTGAAGGACACTCACTCATGACGACGCCCACGATCGAGCTCAAGCCCTCGGCCAACCCGCTCTCCGACGCGGAGCGCGAGGCGATCCTGGCCAACCCCGGGTTCGGCCGCCACTTCACCGACCACATGGTGACGATCAGGTGGACGGAGGGCCGGGGCTGGCACGACGGCCAGCTCGTCCCGTACGCGTCGATCCCCCTCGACCCGGCGACCACCGTCCTGCACTACGCGCAGGAGATCTTCGAGGGCCTGAAGGCCTACCGCCGGCCCGACGGCTCGGTCGCCACCTTCCGCCCGGAGAAGAACGCCCTGCGCTTCCAGGCATCCGCCCGCCGGCTGGCCATGCCCGAGCTGCCCGTGGAGACGTTCATCGAGGCCTGTGACGTCCTGGTCCAGCAGGACAAGGCGTGGGTGCCCGCGCACGGCGGCGAGGAGTCCCTCTACCTGCGCCCGTTCATGATCGCCACCGAGGTCGGGCTGGGGGTCAAGCCCGCCAACGAGTACCTGTTCCTCGTGATCGCCTCCCCGGCCGGTGCGTACTTCCCCGGCGGAGTGAAGCCGGTCTCCATCTGGGCCTCCGAGGACCGTGTCCGCGCCGTCCCCGGCGGCATGGGCGACGCCAAGACGGGCGGCAACTACGCGGCCTCCCTGCTCGCCCAGGCCGAGGCCGCCGCCAAGGGCTGCGACCAGGTCTGCTACCTCGACGCCGTGGAGCACAAGTGGGTCGAGGAACTCGGCGGCATGAACCTGTACTTCGTCTACGGCAACAAGATCGTCACCCCGTCCCTCAGCGGCTCGATCCTGGAGGGCGTCACCCGTGACTCGCTGCTGACGGTCGCCCGCGACCTCGGCTACGAGGCCGAGGAGTCCCGGATCTCCATCGACCAGTGGCAGCGCGACTCCGAGAACGGCACGCTGACCGAGGTCTTCGCCTGCGGCACGGCGGCCGTGATCACCCCGGTCGGCACCGTCAAGCGCGCGGGTGCCGAGTGGCAGCAGTCGGGCGGCGAGCCCGGCGAGGTCACCCTGAAGCTGCGTCAGGCCCTGCTGGACATCCAGCGCGGCGTCATCGAGGACAAGCACGGCTGGATGCACGAGCTCGGCTGAGACTTCCCGTCCAACGGTCAGGTCCGCCGCGGACTCCTCGGCCGCGGCGGCTCCGACGCCCAGTGCACGGGCCGGGCCGGGCGCGCGGACCCGTGACGTACGGCACCCACGGTGTCCGGACGTGTCGCACGTCACCGGAGGCGCCCGGCGTGACGCCCGCATCCTGAGACGCTGTGCGTAGGACGCCGGACTTGTGCCACACTTCCTCCGTGCTCTCGTTCGCCATGATTATTGGCAGCAGGCGCGCCGGTCCGCAGTGACCGCCACGTACGATCAGGTACGGGCGGACACCGTCGTCCTCGACCCGCGCGCAGACCTCTCGCACCCGCGAGAGGTTTTTCGTTTTCCTGGCCCACCCGCAGCCGGGACCGTAGCGCGAGGGATCATCGGGGGGCGGTGGAACCGGTCATTCCGGTAAGACCGAGATTGCTGACAGGAGTCTTGAGACCATGACCGCAACCAGCCAGCTCGACGATTCGTTCCACGTCTTCGACACGACCCTGCGCGACGGCGCCCAGCGCGAGGGCATCAACCTCACGGTCGCCGACAAGCTGGCCATCGCCCGTCACCTGGACGACTTCGGCGTGGGCTTCATCGAGGGCGGCTGGCCCGGCGCCAACCCGCGGGACACCGAGTTCTTCGCCCGCGCCCGGCAGGAGATCGACTTCAAGCACGCCCAACTGGTGGCCTTCGGCGCGACCCGCCGGGCCGGCGGCAAGGCCGCGGACGACCCCCAGGTCAAGGCACTCCTGGACTCCGGCGCCGAGGTGATCACCCTGGTCGCCAAGTCGCACGACCGGCATGTGGAGCTGGCCCTGCGCACCACCCTGGAGGAGAACCTGGAGATGGTCCGCGACACCGTCTCCCACCTGCGCGCCGAGGGCCGCCGCGTCTTCGTCGACTGCGAGCACTTCTTCGACGGCTACCGCGCCAACCCCGAGTACGCCAAGGCCGTCGTACGGGCCGCCGCCGAGGCCGGCGCGGACGTGGTGATCCTCTGCGACACCAACGGCGGCATGCTGCCCGCCCAGATCCAGGCGGTCGTCTCCACCGTCCTCGCGGACACCGGTGCCCGCCTCGGCATCCACGCCCAGGACGACACCGGCTGCGCGGTCGCCAACACCCTCGCCGCCGTCGACGCGGGCGCCACCCACGTGCAGTGCACCGCCAACGGCTACGGCGAGCGCGTCGGCAACGCCAACCTCTTCCCGGTCGTGGCGGCCCTGGAGCTGAAGTACGGCAAGCAGGTGCTGCCCGAGGGCCGGCTGCGCGAGATGACCCGTATCTCGCACGCCATCGCCGAGGTCGTCAACCTCACGCCCTCCACCCACCAGCCCTATGTGGGTGTTTCCGCCTTCGCCCACAAGGCCGGCCTGCACGCCTCCGCGATCAAGGTCGACCCGGACCTGTACCAGCACATCGACCCCGAGCAGGTCGGCAACACCATGCGCATGCTGGTCTCCGACATGGCGGGCCGCGCGTCCATCGAGCTCAAGGGCAAGGAACTCGGCATCGACCTCGGCGACGACCGCGAGCTCGTCGGCCGGGTGGTCGAGCGGGTCAAGGAACGCGAGCTCAAGGGCTACACGTACGAGGCGGCCGACGCCAGCTTCGAACTGCTGCTGCGCGCCGAGGCCGAGGGCAGGCCGCTGAAGTACTTCGACGTGGAGTCCTGGCGGGCCATCGTCGAGGACCGCCCCGACGGCACCCACGCCAACGAGGCCACCGTCAAGCTGTGGGCCAAGAGCGAGCGCATCGTCGCCACCGCCGAGGGCAACGGCCCGGTCAACGCCCTCGACCGCGCCCTGCGCGTGGCCCTGGAGAAGATCTACCCCCAGCTGGCCTCCATCGGCCTGGTCGACTACAAGGTCCGCATCCTGGAGGGCAAGCACGGCACCTCCTCCACCACCCGCGTCCTCATCTCCACCTCGGACGGCCAGGGCGAGTGGTCCACGGTGGGCGTGGCCGACAACGTGATCGCCGCCTCCTGGCAGGCCCTGGAGGACGCGTACACCTACGGCCTGCTGCGCGCCGGCGTGGAACCGGCGCGATAGCCGGACGGACGCCGCAGCCCACCGGCCCGGGGAAGCGTGACGACCCGGCTGCCGGCCCGGGACCTGGACCGGGCGCGGCGCTTCTACGCCGACAAGTTCGGGCTGCGCCCCGTCGACGAACGGCCCGGCGGCCTGCCGTACCGGTGCGGCGGAACCCACTTCGTGGTGTTCCGCCCGGCCGGAGCCTCGCCGGGCACGTTCACCCGGACGGCGTGGGAGGCCGACGACCGCGAGGCGACCGTGGCCGGACTCGGGCGGCACGGTGTCGTCTTCGAGGAGGTCGACGTGCCCGGTTCCCGTACCGTGGACGGGATCGCCGAGACCGAGGGGAACCTGCTGGGCACCGGCCGGCCGGTCCGGTAGCCGGCCGGCCCGCCGGTCGTCAGGGGGCGCGCCAGATGTTGTCGAAGGCGATGTTCTCGATGCGCCGCCGCTGCCGTACGGCCTCCAGTTCCGTCACCGCGTCGTTGACGGCGGCCACCACGGTCACCAGGGCGTCGTCGTCCGGAGCCGTGAGCGCCTCACCGGGGTGGGCCTCGATGCCCACGGCTGCCGCGAGCCCGGCGATGACGGGATCGTGGGAGGCCCAGCGCTCGGCGGCCTCGCGCCGCTCCGGTGAGTCGACGGGCGTCGTCCGGCCGCCGCGGGCGGGCATCCAGTGGTGCCGACGTCCGGTGAGGTGTCCCTTCGCGTCCAGCGCGTCGATGTAGGCCACGGCCAGGCCCTCGCCCCGGCGCCACAGCCAGTCCTCGACGGACTCGTACGGCGGCTGCTCCTTGAGCGCCGCCCCGGCCTGGTCCAGGAGGCCGTCCCCCGTGGCCCGCCGGGGAACAGGCACGATGCGGTCGCCGTCCAGAGTGGCGGCCCCGGCGGCGAGGAGGTCGACCAGTTCGGCGCCCGCCAGCGCGAGCGACAGATCGCCCTGCTCGACGGGGCGGTCGGACGGTACGTCCAGGCTGATGATCAACAGGTCCCGCGGTGTGGTCATGCACCCGACGATACGTCCACCAGGAGCCGCCGGTCCCGTGCTACGGAGGCCACGAATGACCCTTTTCGGCCGGTTCGGGTAGCTTCGAAGTATGAAGGCCGTCGCTCTGCCCCGAGCCTCTGCCCGAGCCCCTGTCCGGCTGCTGATGGCGCTCGCGGTCGCCGTCGTGGCCGTACTGTCGACGGGCATACCCCGCGCGGAGGCGGCCACCAGCATCTCGACGGTCGCCGAGGCGCTCCGCAGGGGCCCCGTGTACGTCGATCCGGCCGCGTCCGCCCAGTTGCCGCCGGACGAAGCGGCCGCGCTCAGCCGACAGATCAAGAACGCGGACAAACCCCTGTTCATCGCGGTCCTGCCCGCGGACTATCCGACGCGGAACCTGTTCACCGACCTGCGCACCGCCACCGGCGTCACCGGCGCGTACGCCGTGCGCCTCGGTGACCGCTTCGACGCCCGCGCCGACGCCTCGGTGCTGCCGCGCACCGCCGTGCGGAACCTCGTCACCAGCGTCCAGGGCGAGGACGCCGGGACGCAGCTCACGGACTTCACCCACCGGGCCCTGGCCAACATGGGAGGCTCGGCCCCCTCCACCTGGAGCGAGACCGGGCAGGGCGGCACGGGGTCGACCACCGCGCTGATCACCGCCGGCGCGGTCCTGGTGGCGGGCGGTGTGGGCGCGTACACCCTGGTCCGGCGCAGCCGGAGCCGCCAGGAGGCGGAGCAGCGGGCCGCGCTGGAGAAGCTGCGGGTCGTCGTGGACGAGGACATCACCGCCTTCGGCGAGGAACTCGACCGCCTCGACTTCCACCCGGCGGAGGCAGGCGCGGACGACGCCATGCGCGCGGACTACGAGCGGGCGCTGGACGCCTACGAGCAGGCCAAGCAGTACATGGCCGACGCCCGCAGGCCGGAGGACGTGCGGGCCGTCACCGAGACCCTGGAGGACGGCCGCTTCTCGCTCGCCCAGCTGGCCGCCCGCCGTGAGGGCCGCCCCCTGCCCGAGCGCCGCCCGCCCTGCTTCTTCGATCCGCGCCACGGCCCCTCGGTCGCCGACGCGACGTGGACGCCCCCGGGCGGGGCGCCTCGTCGGGTCCCGGTCTGCGCCGCCGACCAGGCCCGCCTGGCCGACGGCCGCGCCCCGCAGATCCGCGAGGTGGACACGGACTGGGGCCGCCGCCCCTACTGGGACGCCGGCCCCGCGTACGGTCCCTGGGCCGGCGGCTACTTCGGCGGCGGCCTTCTCCCGGGCCTCCTGGTGGGCACCCTGCTCGGCAGCATGATGGCCACCCCGTCCTACGCGGCCGGCTACGGCACCGGCTACGGCGACTTCGGCGCCCATGACGGTTACGGCGGAGGCTACGAGGGCGGCGACGTCTCCGGCGCGGACTTCAACCCGTCCGACTTCGGTGACTTCGGCGGGGGAGGGGACTTCGGCTCGGGCGGCGACTTCGGCGGGGGAGGCGGGGACTGGGGCGGGTTCTGAGGACCCGCGGCCGGTCAGGCCTTCTTGATGGCGGAGATGTCGAAGTTCAGCCTGATCTTGTCGGAGACCAGGACACCACCCGTCTCCAGGGCCGCGTTCCAGGTCAGGCCCCACTCGGAGCGCAGGATCTCGGCCTTGCCCTCGAAACCGACGCGCTCGTTGCCGAAGGGGTCCGTGGCGGCGCCGTTGAACTCGAGGTCGATGGTGAGCGGCTTGGTGACGCCGCGGATGGTCAGGTCACCGATGACGCGGTAGTCATCGCCGCCCAGGGCCTCGGCCTTGGTGGAGCGGAACGTCATCTCCGGGAACTCCTCGGTCTGGAAGAAGTCCCCGCTCTTCAGGTGGCCGTCACGGTCCGCCGAGCCGGTGTCGATGCTGTCCATCCTCACGTCGATGGACGCCGTGGAGGCGGCGGGGTCGCTGCCGTCCAGGTGGAGCGTGCCGGTGAAGTCGTTGAACTTGCCCTTGACGTTCGTGACCATGGCGTGCCGCGCGACGAAGCCGAGGGTGGAGTGCGCCGGGTCGATCGTGTACTCGCCGGTCAGCGCGGCCAGGTCCGGGTTCACGGCGGCGGGGGCGGTCGTGTTCTCGGCGGTGTCGTTCTTGCGGCCGAAGATGCTCACAAGGTGCTCCTCTCAGGAGAGACGGTCGCTCGGCGCGGGGATGGGCGCCGAGTAAGTTGAACATTCAACTTGCTTGACACTCACGACCGTACCCCTATTCCGTTCGGTTTTCAACTTCATCCGCTGCGCGCTTCCCTGGCTACGTACAGTCACCTCCGTACGCCCTCTGGCGGACGCGCGTAGAACTCGGGCACCATCTCCCTGCACCACCTGCACAGCCGCCCCACCGCAGTCACGGCCAACAGCAGGAAGGTTCCCCCATGAAGACCACCAAGGTCACGAGGTTCACCAAGGCCCGCGCGGCCCTCACCGCCCTCGCCCTCGTCGTCGCCCCCGGCGTCGCCGTCATGGGCACGGCCACCGACGCCTTCGCCGCCACCAAGATCAGCCACGCCACCGCGACCCAGATGTTCCGTGACGTGGGCATCACCTGGTCCTCCTCCGGCAACTGCTCCAACCGCAACGTCTCGACCTGCACGTCCTTCGAGCAGCTCAACCTGGACACCGCGAAGGGGGCCCAGACCCTCAAGAAGGCCAGTGGCTGCGCCCTCAACATCACCGGTGGCACCGAGACCGGTCACGCCTCCGGCACCTACTCCCACTGGAACGGCTACAAGCTCGACTACAGCAAGTACAGCTGCGTGAGCAACTACATCAAGACCTACTTCTCCTACATCGGCCTGCGCGGTGACGGCGCCCCGCAGTGGAGGTCGGGCTCCGGCAACATCTACGCCGAAGAGGGCAACCACTGGGACGTCACGTACTACAACTGCGGCGGCTGCTGACCGGACGGACGCGGCGTCACCCGAGGGGTGGCATCCGCCCGTCCGAATGTGAGAGGACTCCCGCGGCCCCGGTTTGTGGTACCTCCACAAGGCCGATGCCCTCTGAGCAGTCGAAAAGGCTGCAACACGCCCAGGTTCTGTTCAGTGGCACCAGGAAAACGGGCCGGAGACTGTACGGAGTCGACGGCCCGCTTTCCTTGGTGTCCTTCGTAAGGTCACTACATGACCGTTTTGGAAGAGACGACGGGTGAGCCGGTCGGCGAGCCGGCGGACGCGCGCGGGCGGGTCGCCGAACTGCACGAGATCCGTACACAGGCGGTGGCGGGCCCCGGCGAGAAGGCGACCGCGGCGCAGCACGCCAAGGGCAAGCTGACCGCGCGGGAGCGGATCGAACTGCTCCTGGACCCCGGCTCCTTCCAGGAGGTCGAGCAGCTGCGCCGGCACCGGGCGACCGGGTTCGGCCTGGAGGCCAAGAAGCCGTACACCGACGGTGTGATCACCGGCTGGGGCACGGTGGAGGGCCGCACGGTCTTCGTCTACGCCCACGACTTCCGCATCTTCGGCGGCGCGCTGGGCGAGGCCCACGCCACGAAGATCCACAAGATCATGGACATGGCCATCGCGGCCGGTGCCCCGCTGGTCTCACTCAACGACGGTGCGGGCGCCCGGATCCAGGAGGGCGTCGGCGCGCTGGCCGGCTACGGCGGCATCTTCCAGCGCAACACCAAGGCCTCCGGAGTCATCCCGCAGATCAGCGTGATGCTCGGCCCGTGCGCGGGCGGCGCCGCCTACAGCCCCGCGCTCACCGACTTCGTCTTCATGGTCCGCGAGACCTCGCAGATGTTCATCACCGGCCCGGACGTGGTCAAGGCCGTCACCGGCGAGGAGATCACCCAGAACGGCCTGGGCGGTGCCGACGTCCACGCGGAGACCTCCGGCGTCTGCCACTTCGCCTACGACGACGAGGAGACCTGCATCGCCGAGGTGCGGTACCTGCTGTCGCTGCTGCCGCAGAACAACCGGGAGAACCCGCCGCGGGTGGACTGCTCCGACCCCGCCGACCGCCGCTCCGACGTCCTGCTGGACCTGGTCCCGGCCGACGGCAACCGGCCCTACGACATGGCCAAGGTCATCGAGGAGCTCGTCGACGACGGCGAGGTGCTGGAGGTCCACGAGCGCTGGGCGCGCAACATCATCTGCGCGCTGGCCCGGCTGGACGGCCAGGTCGTCGGCATCATCGCCAACCAGCCCCAGGTGCTGGCGGGCGTCCTGGACATCGAGGCCAGCGAGAAGGCCGCCCGCTTCGTGCAGATGTGCGACGCCTTCAACATCCCCATCGTCACTCTTCTGGACGTCCCCGGCTTCCTGCCCGGCGTCGACCAGGAGCACGGTGGAATCATCCGGCACGGCGCCAAGCTCCTCTACGCCTACTGCAACGCCACCGTGCCGAGGATCTCGCTGATCCTGCGCAAGGCGTACGGAGGTGCCTACATCGTCATGGACAGCCAGTCCATCGGGGCCGACCTCACCTACGCCTGGCCCACCAACGAGATCGCCGTGATGGGCGCCGAGGGCGCGGCCAACGTCATCTTCCGCCGCCAGATCGCCGGGGCGGAAGACCCCGAGGCCATGCGTCAGAAGATGGTCAAGGAATACAAGGCCGAGCTGATGCACCCCTACTACGCGGCCGAGCGCGGCCTGGTGGACGACGTCATCGACCCCGCCGACACCCGTGAGGTCCTGATCAAGTCCCTGGCGATGCTGCAGTCGAAGCACGCCGACCTGCCCTCCCGCAAGCACGGCAACCCGCCGCAGTAACCCAGCCACGGAGACGCACTCATGGACAACATCGACATCCGCGTCGAGAAGGGCCACGCCGAGCCCGAGGAGGTCGCCGCCATCACGGCCCTCCTCCTGGCCCGCGCCGCGACCCGCCCCGCCGACACGACCCTCGCCCACCGCGGCCGAGCCAAGGCCGGCTGGCGCCGGCTGGAACGGGAGAACGGCTTCCGCGCTCCCCACAGCTGGCACTGAGCCCGTCCGACTCCTCCGACTCCAAGGGGGCCCACCCGTCCGGGTGGGCCCCCTTCGCATGTCCTCCCACGTCTTCCTGCCGTCTTCCCGCGGAACGGCAAAGGTGGGTGCCCTCTCCCAGGGAGAAGGCACCCACCTTTGCCAACCGAGCGGAGCGTTACCGAAGACGCGCCATCAGCGCGTGCTCGACCAGCGTGATCAGCGCCGACTTGGCGTCCGCGCGGTGACGGGCGTCGGTGGTGATGATCGGGGTGTCCGGACCGATCTGCAGGGCCTCACGGACCTCGTCCGGGTTGTACGGCTGCTGGCCGTCGAAGCCGTTGAGGGCGATGACGAAGGGCAGCTGGCCGGGCGTGCCGAACAGGTACAGGATCAGGTCCTGGTCGAGCGTGATGCGGCCGAAGTCCATGGCCACCGTGGTGGTGGTCTTGTCCCCGGTGTGGGTGAGGTCGTCGATGCCCGCCGAAGCAGACGTCATGACGGCCTCCGTGCGCAGCGGGTTGATCTCCGAGACGGCCCCCACGAACGTGGTCTTGCCCACGCCGAAGCCGCCCGCCACCACGATCTTCGCGGAGGTGGTCGCCCGGCCCGCGTCAGAGCTTGCGAAGTCCACTGAGCACCCTTTCGAGCAGCGTCACGTCCGGTGCGCCACCGTTGTTCTCGTCGCCGCCCGGCTGGTGGATGGCCACCAGGCCGGCTTCGGCGAGGTCTGCGACGAGGATCCGTGCCACACCCAGCGGCATGGAGAGAAGCGCCGACACCTCGGCCACGGATTTCACCTCGCGGCACAGGTGGCAGATCCGCTGGTGCTCCGGGAGCAGTCCCATCAGCGCTGCCGGGTCGGCCGTGGTGCTGACCAGCGCCTCGATGGCGAGCTGGTAGCGCGGCCGGGTCCGGCCGCCGGTCATCGCATACGGACGTACCAGCGGCTCGCCCTCGTCCCCGTACGGCTCTGCGTACGGATCATGAGAGGCGGGGGGCGGGGTCATGAATCCTCCGGGCGGGACAGCAAGTCGGTCAGTCAAGCCGTCTGACAGGGCCGGTGGGGGGATTGTGGCGGCCGGACGGTGATTTGGTGAGGTGGGTGGTGCCGAGCCGGTCAGTGGAGCAAACTGCCCTGTAGTTCGGCGCGCAGGTCGGGCGTGAGGACCGCCCCTGCACGGTCGACGAGCAGTGCCATCTCGTAGCCGACGAGGCCGATGTCGCACTCGGGGTGGGACAGGACCGCGAGCGACGACCCGTCCGAGACGGACATCAGGAAGAGGAAGCCGCGCTCCATCTCCACGACCGTCTGCGCCACGGTGCCGCCCTCGAAGATCCGGGAGGCCCCGGAGGTCAGCGAGGTGAGGCCGGACGCGACGGCCGCGAGCTGGTCGGCGCGGTCGCGAGGAAACCCTTCGGACATCGCCAGAAGCAGTCCGTCGGCCGACACCACGACGGTGTGGGACACCCCGGGGGTGTTGTCCACGAAGTTGGTGATCAACCAGTTGAGGTTCTGTGCCGCCTGGCTCATCTGGCTCAACTAACGCTCCTGCTGGTGAGTGGGGAAGCTGCCCGTCTGGCCGTGGCCGGCCTGACGACCCTGTGCGATACCCCGACGGAGATTGGTCAGCCGGCCGCGTACGTCGTCAGGCGAACGCGAGACCTGCGGACCGCTCTGTTGCTGTTGCTGCTGAGCCGTGCCCGGGACGAGGTTCGCCCGGGGCACCCGGCGCGGCAGGCCGGAGGTGGTGACCCCGCCCGCGGCCGGTTGCCTGACCCGCTCGGCCTGCCGGACGAGCTCGTCGTTCGGCGAGCTGCGCCAGGCAGGGGCGGTGTTCCGCTGGGGAGCGGAGGAGGGCTGCTGGGCCGCGGGGGCCTGCGGCTGCTGCGGGACCGGAGCCGGCTCACCGCTCTGCTGCCGGCCGCCACCGCGGAACCAGTTGGTCTCCAGGGTGTCGTACAACGGCGTACGGCCGTCGCCGGGACCGGTGGCCGGCGGCAGGGCCCAGGCGTCGTCGGGCCGCTGCTGCGGGGCGCCCGCGGCGCCCTGTTCCGGACGGGCGGGACGCTGCTGCGACCGCTGGGCGGCCGGGCCGCGCAGGCCGCCGAAGTCGGCGGGACCGCCCGGCTGAGGCCGCTCGAACTGGCCGGTGGACGCGGGGTCCTGACGGTCCGGCAGGGAGTGCCGACCGGTGGTGCCGCTGTCCTGGCCCGGCTGGGCGAACTGCCCCGTGGAGCCGCTGTCCCAGCCCTGCTGGGCGGCGAACTGGCCGGTGGAGCCGCTGTCGTACGCCTGCGGGGCCGCGAACTGGCCCGTCTGGGAGGGGTTGTTCTGCCCGGACGAGCCGAAGACGTCCGGACGGACGAACGTGCCCGTGTGCTGCGCGCCGCCCGCACCCGGAGGCGGGGCGTCGAAGTCGGGACGGGGGAACTCCGAGGTCGAGCCCGGCCCCTGCCGGTCGTCGATCCGGGGCATCTCCGTCGTCGAGCCCGCCCCCTGCCACTCGTCGTGGCCGCGCGGCGCGTCCAGGGCGGCCCTGCCGCCCGTGTTCTGGTCGCCCCAACCCTGCGTGGGAGACGGCCCGCTGCCGCCCGGCAGCTCGGGGCGTGCGCCACCGCGCGGCGGCAGCTGCGGCTGCCGGCCCTGCTCGCTGCCGTTCGCCCGCTGCGGGGGTACGGCACCACGCGCGCGGCCACCGAAGACGTCCTGCCGCCGGCCGTCGCCGAAGCCCTGGGAGGCACCCGGACCGGCCGCCTGAGGACCCTGCGGCCCACCGGGCGCCTGGCCGCCGAAGGCACCGGCCGCGCCCGCCGGGGCCGGACGGCCCTGCTGCGGCTGACCCGGACCCTGCGGCCCGCGCGGCGAGCCCGGACCGCCCTGGTG
>NZ_QFDQ01000087.1 GCF_003270085.1 Streptomyces triticisoli
GGCCGGCTCCGGGCGCTCGGCCGCCGGCGCGGGGCGCAGTCCCGCCCGTCGCCGTACGGTCTGCACGGCCGCCGCGTCCAGCAGCGCCACGGGGGCCGTCCGGCCGGGCGCGCCGCCCGGAGGCGTACGCCGGTCCGTGCCGAGCAGGGCGGTGGTGACCAACTCCTCCCAGGCGCCCGTGGCGGGCGCTTCCACCGGAGCGGAGGTCCTGATCATGAGCTTCCTTTCGGTGGTCGGGTGCCTGGAAGTGGTGGGAGGGTCACTGCCCACCGGGTTTCCCGTGGGGTGGAACAAATGCCTGGTTCAGGAGAGAAAGGATGGGTTGGTGGGTTATTCTCTCGCTCTTCTGCGCCTTTCGGGTGAGGGTTCCCGCTGCGTCGGCGGGGCCCCGCCGTTTGCCGGGACGTCACTCCTTTGCCGGACGCTTCGAGTTCGCCGTCGGGGCGAATGTTGCGGACGGTGTATGAAGGGTCAGCACAGCGTCACTATTTCTCCCTCGGTCTTTCCCTCGTCCCGCGGCCAGGCGGCCAGAGGGGTGAAACCCCGGTGGCCGCACTCGCCGAAGACGGTGACGGGCGCGCCGCCCGACAGGGCGACCAGCCGCCACAGGCCCGGACGCGTACGGGCCGCGGGGGCGAGGGGCAGCGCGGAGTCGCAGCCGGCGTCGGCCAGCTGCCAGGACTCACCGTCCGGGACCGGTACGACCTCCCCGAGTGTCACCGGGACCGACTCCAGCCACGGGTCGTCCCGCAGCGCCTCGCCGTAGCAGGCGGCCGCCTGCGCCGTGGTCACCCCGGGCGGGCGTATGCGCGTGGGTGCCGGAGGAGTGAACCGCTCGCCCAGGGCCGCACGGAGCTGTCCCACGCCCGGATACGCGGACACCTCCGCGTCCAGGGCCAGGCCCACCGGCAGCGCGAGCTCCGGTGCGCGGCCGGCGGCGCCGTAGGAGAGCAGCAGCGCCGTACGGCCGGAGCCGGCGCCGTACAGCCAGATCCTGCGGGTGGTCAGCTTCGCGTCCGCGGTGTCGTACTGGGCGAGGACGAGCCAGTGGTCCCGTACCGCCGGCCCGTCCGCGGAGGCGGGCAGGCCGACACGGGAACGGACCGTCGCCGCCAGTCCCTCGGGCAGCCGCTCGCGGCCCAGCCAGCCCTGGTCCAGGAGGTGCAGCAGCGCGCACTCCTCCAGCAGCCGCACCGGCCAGCCCGGCCCCGACGAGGGTATGGCCGCCAGCTCCCGCACCCGCGCGGCCAGCCCGGGCGCCTGCGCGTCGACCATGCGGGCCGCCGTCTCCTCCCACAGCCCGTACCCCGCCTGTTCGGCCGTGGCCAGACCGCCGCGCAGCAGGTCGGCCAGGCGCTGCTCCAGCTCCGTCGCTCCCGTGGTGATCCGCTCGGCCCGTCGCTCCGCCCTGCGCCGTGCCGCCCGGGGGTCAGCGGAGCCGGAGGCGGATCCGGCCGTCCCGGCCGCCCGTTTCTCCGCCGTCCGCTTCTTTCTGCCCGCCGCCCACTGCTCGGCCCAGTCCGGCGCCCGCCCGGGCGGTACCGCACCGGCCGCACCGTCATCACTCGCCCACAGCAGCAGCAGACCGAGCGCGTGCTTGCACGGGAACTTGCGGCTCGGGCAGCTGCACTTGTACGCCGGCCCGGCCGCGTCCGCGATGTCGACGACCGTCCGATACGGCCTGCTGCCGCTGCCCTTGCACAGTCCCCACACCGTCCCCTCGTCGGAACTCCCCGCCTCGGACCACGGCCCGGCCGCTGCGAGTTTGCTTCCCGCTTTGCGTGACGTGTCGTCAGGCGCCAGTGCCAGCACCTGGTCCGCGGTCCAGCGCACCCCCTGCTGAGTCATGCCATCGAAGGTAGGTCCTGCCACTGACAATCGACCTCGCGAGAGCGTTTGCCCAGGTCAGAACGTGTTGTCAGTGCCGTGGTGCACGGTGGGTGCCAGATCCGAACCGGCCGAGCTGGAGGGGGCCTCAGCCATGTCTGTGTCCGTGGAACCGACATCCGTCGAACCGAGCCGCAGCCACTCCGCGCCCGCGAACGCGAAAGAAGCGGAGGCGCTGCGCCCGCACGCCGAGAACGCCTTCGCCGCCGAACTGGCCGCGCTCGCCGCGCACGACGACCGCCCGCGCCCGCCCCGCTGGAAGCTGTCGCCGTGGGCCGTCGCGACCTACCTGCTCGGCGGCACGCTGCCGGACGGCACGGTGATCACACCGAAGTACGTCGGACCGCGCCGCATCGTCGAGGTCGCGGTCACCACTCTCGCCACCGACCGCGCCCTGCTCCTGCTCGGCGTGCCCGGCACGGCGAAGACCTGGGTGTCCGAGCACCTGGCCGCCGCGGTCAGCGGCGACTCCACGCTGCTGGTGCAGGGTACGGCCGGCACACCGGAGGAGGCGATCCGTTACGGCTGGAACTACGCGCAGCTGCTGGCGTACGGCCCCAGCCGCGACGCCCTCGTACCCAGCCCGGTCATGCGGGCCATGACGCGGGGCATGACCGCCCGTGTCGAGGAGCTGACCCGCATCCCGGCCGACGTGCAGGACACACTGATCACCATCCTGTCGGAGAAGACCCTGCCGATACCGGAGCTGGGCGAGGAGGTGCAGGCGGTCCGCGGCTTCAACCTGATCGCCACCGCCAACGACCGCGACCGCGGGGTCAACGACCTGTCCAGCGCCCTGCGCCGCCGCTTCAACACGGTGGTGCTGCCGCTGCCCGAAAGCCCCGAGGCCGAGGTCGACATCGTCGCGCGCCGCGTCGACCAGCTCGGCCGCTCCCTGGATCTGCCGGCCGTACCGGACGGCACCGACGAGATCCGCCGTGTCGTGACCGTCTTCCGCGAGCTGCGCGACGGGATCACCACCGACGGCCGTACGAAGCTGAAGTCGCCGAGCGGCACCCTGTCCACGGCCGAGGCGATCTCGGTGGTCACCGGCGGGCTGGCACTGGCCGCCCACTTCGGTGACGGCGTGCTGCGCGCCGGTGACGTGGCCGCCGGCATCCTCGGCGCCGTCGTCCGCGACCCGGCGGCCGACCGTGTCGTCTGGCAGGAGTACCTCGAGACCGTGGTCCGTGAGCGCGACGGCTGGAAGGACTTCTACCGGGCCTGCCGGGAGGTGAGCGGGTGAGCGGCACCGGACGGCCGAACGGCATGGGACGGCTGCCGGCCGGCACGGCGGGAGCCCGCGCCGACGACGGGCCCAGCCGGACGGGCGGGCGAGGACGACGTGGGGGACGAGGTGGACGGTGTGACAGGAGTTGAGCCGGCCGGGGGCCGGTGGCCCGGCGCGGGGCCGCTGCTGCTCGGAGTCCGGCACCACGGACCCGGGTCCGCACGCGCGGTGCGGGCCGCACTGCAGGCGGCACAGCCACGTGCGGTGCTGATCGAGGGGCCGCCGGAGGCCGACGCGCTGATCCCGCTCGCCGCCGACGAGGACATGCGGCCGCCCGTCGCACTCCTCGCCCACGCCGTGGACGAGCCCGGCCACTCGGCGTTCTGGCCGCTGGCCGAGTTCTCGCCCGAGTGGGTCGCCATCCGCTGGGCCCTGGAGCGCGACGTCCCGGCCCGCTTCATCGACCTGCCGGCCACGCACACGCTCGCGTGGGACAAGGAGCGGCCGGACGGGGACGGCTGCGCGGGGGAGGGGACCGCGCAGCGCCCGTCCGAGGGCCGCCCGCCCGAGGCCGATGTGCGCGTCGATCCGCTCGCAGCGCTCGCCGGAGCCGCAGGGTACGACGATCCCGAGCGCTGGTGGGAGGACGTCGTCGAGCACCGGGGCGCCGGGGAGGGGGACGTGTTCGCCCCGTTCCTGGCGCTGGAGGAGGCCATGGGCGCGCTGCGGGAGGCGTACGGCAGCGGCGGGGGCCACGACCGGGATCTCGTGCGCGAGGCGTACATGCGGCTCCAGGTGCGCTCCGCCCGGCGCGAGTTCGGGGACGCCGTCGCGGTGGTGTGCGGGGCCTGGCACGTGCCCGCGCTGCGGCGGAAGGAAGCCGTGACCGCCGACCGGGCCCTGATGAAGGGGCTGCCCAAGGTCAAGGCGGACATGACGTGGGTGCCGTGGACGCACCGCCGGCTCTCCCGGGCGAGCGGCTACGGCGCGGGCATCGAGTCGCCGGGCTGGTACGCCCACCTGTTCGGCGTGCCGGACCGGCCCGTGGAGCGGTGGCTGACCCGGGTGGCGGGGCTGCTGCGGGAGGAGGACCGGATCGTGTCCTCCGCGCACGTCATCGAGGCGGTGCGGCTGGCGGGGACGCTCGCCGCGATGCGCGGCCGCCCGCTGCCGGGCCTGAGCGAGACGACGGACGCGGTGCGCGCGGTGATGTGCGACGGCTCCGACGTGCCGCTGGAGCTGGTGCGCGACCGGCTGGTGGTCGGGGACGTCCTGGGAGAGGTGCCGCGGACGGCGCCCGCGGTGCCGCTGCAGCGGGACCTCACCCGCATCCAGCGGCGGCTGCGGCTCAAGCCGGAGGCGCCGGAGCGGGAACTGGAGCTCGACCTGCGCGAGGAGACCGACGCCGGGCGCAGCAGGCTGCTGCACCGGCTGCGGCTGCTGGGCATCGGCTGGGGGGAGCCGGCCGCCTCGCGGGGCAGCACGGGCACGTTCCGGGAGACCTGGCGGCTGCGCTGGGAGCCGGACCTGTCGGTGCGGGTCGCCGAGGCCGGGGTGTGGGGGACGACCGTGCTCGCCGCCGCGACCGCCAAGGTGGAGGCCGACGCCGTCGCCGCGCAGGCTCTCGCCGAGGTCACCGAGCTCGCCGAGCGCTGTCTGCTCTCCGGACTCCCCGACGCGCTGCCCGTGGTGATGCGGGTGCTCGCCGACCGGGCGGCGCTCGACGCGGACGTCGGGCACCTCGCCCAGGCACTGCCGGCCCTGGTGCGCTCCCTGCGCTACGGCGACGTGCGGGGCACGGACACCGGGGCCCTGGCCGGAGTGGCCGCGGGCCTGGCCGAGCGGATCTTCGTCGGCCTGCCCCCGGCCTGCGCCGCACTGGACGCGGACGCGGCCGAGGAGATGCGGCGCCACGTGGACGCGGTGCACGGGGCCGTCGCCCTGCTCGGCGACACCCCCGCGGCCGTCCACGACGGCCTGCGCACCCGCTGGCACGGTGTGCTCCGGGTGCTGTCCGGGCGGGACACGGTGCCCGGGGTGCTGCGGGGGCGTGCCGCGCGGCTCCTGCTCGACGACGGGGAGGTCGAGCAGGAGCAGGCGGCGAGACTCATGGGGCTCGCGCTCTCGCCGGGTACGCCGCCGGCCGACGCGGCCGCGTGGATCGAGGGCTTCGTCGGCGGCGGGGGCGGGATGCTGCTCGTGCACGACGAGCGGCTGCTGGGCCTGGTCGACACCTGGCTGACCGGCGTGCCGGGGGAGGCGTTCACCGACGTACTGCCGCTGCTGCGGCGCACCTTCTCGGCCTACGAGCCCGGGGTGCGCAGGACACTCGGCGAGCTGGTCCGGCGTGGTCCGGGGCGGGGCGGTGGCGGGGCCGGGAGGACGGGGGCCGGTATGCCCGGTTTCGCCGCGGACCTCGACCAGGAGCGGGCGGACGCCGTGCTGCCGGTGGTACGGCTGTTGCTGGGGCCGGCCGGCCCCGGACCGAGCCCCGCCCCGGGCCCCGGTCCCGGGAAGCAGGGGGGCGACGAGCTGGTGGGGGTGGCGGGATGAGCGCGGGCGAGAGGTACGACGTGACGGACCCGGCGCAGGAGCGGCTGCGGCGCTGGCGACTGGTGCTGGGCGGCGATGCGGCCGACGGCACCGGATGCGCGCTGTCGGGCCGGGACGCGGCGATGGACGGGGCGCTCGCCGCGCTCTACGGCAAGGGGGACAGGCCGCGGACGGGACGGGACCGTTCGGCCGGGCTGGGGGCCTCGGCGCCCTCGGTGGCGCGCTGGCTCGGGGACATACGGACCTACTTCCCCTCGTCCGTCGTCCAGGTCATGCAGCGGGACGCCATCGACCGGCTCGGGCTGGCCACACTCCTGCTGGAGCCGGAGATGCTGGAAGCGGTGGAGGCGGACGTCCACCTCGTCGGCACCCTGCTCTCGCTCAACAAGGCGATGCCGGAGACGACGAAGGAGACGGCACGGGCCGTCGTGCGCAAGGTCGTCGAGGACCTGGAGAAGCGGCTGGCCACCCGCACCCGGGCCACCCTCACCGGCGCCCTCGACCGCAGCGCGCGCGTCAGCCGGCCGCGCCACCACGACATCGACTGGAACCGCACCATCGCGGCCAACCTCAAGCACTACCTGCCGGAGTACCGGACGGTCGTGCCCGAGCGGCTGATCGGCTACGGCCGGGCGTCGCAGTCCGTGAAGAAGGAGGTCATCCTCTGCGTCGACCAGTCCGGGTCGATGGCGGCGTCCGTGGTGTACGCCTCCGTGTTCGGGGCGGTGCTGGCGTCCATGCGGTCCATCAGCACCCGGCTGGTCGTCTTCGACACGGCGGTCGTCGACCTCACCGACCAGCTCGACGACCCGGTCGACGTGCTCTTCGGCACCCGGCTCGGCGGCGGCACGGACATCAACCGGGCGCTGGCGTACTGCCAGTCGAGGATCACCCGGCCCGCGGAGACGGTGGTCGTGCTGATCAGCGACCTGTACGAGGGAGGCATACGGAACGAGATGCTCAGGCGGGTCGCCGCGATGAAGGCGTCCGGAGCGCAGTTCGTGACACTGCTCGCGCTCTCCGACGAGGGGGCGCCCGCGTACGACCGTGAGCACGCGGCCGCGCTCGCCGCGCTCGGGGCACCGGCGTTCGCCTGCACACCCGACCTGTTCCCGGAGGTGATGGCGGCGGCGATCGAGAAACGGCCGCTTCCGGTGCCGGACACCGTGTGACGCGTAAAAACGGACATGCCTACCCATCGGTAACAGGAGGCTTGCGCAACCCCGGGAACCCCGTGCGAGGATCGCCGCCTCACCACTGGTGCCGCCGCACGGCATGCGCCGCACCCGCGTCGGCGCCGCGGCGGACGGGTCGGCTCCCGTTGGGGCGGGGGCATCCGCCCCGGGTCCCCCGCGTGGCACGCCGTGCCAGGGAGTGCGGCATCATGTGACAGGTATCACCGCTCATGTGTGACCCCGGATTTAGGGGGTTCCGGCAAGCGGGGATAACCTGCGAGATGGACATGCCGCGCGCTCGGACACCGTGTGCGCCTTCCCTGTGACCCAGAGCAGACGTCACGTTGCCCTTCGCGGCACGCCCACGCATTCAACGAACCGCGAGATCACTGGATAGGGACGGAAGCGCGTGGACCTGTTCGAGTACCAGGCGAGGGACCTCTTCGCCAAGCACGGTGTACCGGTGCTGGCCGGTGAAGTCATCGACACGCCTGAGGCGGCGCGCGAGATCACCGAGCGGCTGGGCGGCAAGTCGGTCGTCAAGGCCCAGGTGAAGGTCGGTGGTCGTGGCAAGGCCGGTGGCGTCAAGCTCGCCGCCACCCCGGACGAGGCCGTCGCCCGTGCGACGGACATCCTCGGCATGGACATCAAGGGCCACACGGTCCACAAGGTCATGCTCGCCGAGACCGCTCCGGAGATCGTCGAGGAGTACTACGTCTCCTTCCTCCTCGACCGTGCCAACCGCACCTTCCTCTCCATCGCCTCCGTCGAGGGCGGCATGGACATCGAGGAGGTCGCGGCCACCCGCCCCGAGGCCGTCGCCCAGATCGCGGTCGACGCCATCGACGGCGTGGACCGGGCCAAGGCCCAGGAGATCGTCGCCGCGGCGAAGTTCCCGGCCGAGGTCGCCGACAAGGTCGCCGACGTCCTGGTGAAGCTGTGGGAGGTGTTCATCAAGGAGGACGCCCTCCTGGTCGAGGTGAACCCGCTCGCCAAGGTCGCCTCCGGTGACGTGATCGCCCTCGACGGCAAGGTGTCCCTGGACGACAACGCCGAGTTCCGTCACCCCGAGTTCGAGGAGTTCCACGACAAGGCCGCCGCCAACCCGCTCGAGGCGGCCGCCAAGGAGAAGAACCTCAACTACGTCAAGCTCGACGGCGAGGTCGGCATCATCGGCAACGGCGCCGGCCTGGTCATGTCGACCCTGGACGTCGTCGCCTACGCGGGTGAGGCCCACCAGGGCGTCAAGCCGGCCAACTTCCTCGACATCGGCGGCGGCGCCTCCGCCGAGGTCATGGCCAACGGCCTCGAGATCATCCTCGGCGACCCGGACGTCAAGTCCGTCTTCGTCAACGTCTTCGGCGGCATCACCGCCTGCGACGCCGTCGCCAACGGCATCGTGCAGGCCCTGGAGCTCCTCGAGTCCAAGGGCGAAGAGGTCACCAAGCCGCTCGTCGTGCGCCTCGACGGCAACAACGCCGAGCTGGGCCGCAAGATCCTCGACGACCGCAAGCACCCGCTCGTCCAGCGGGTGGACACGATGGACGGCGCGGCCGACAAGGCCGCCGAGCTGGCTGCTGCCGCGAAGTAAGGGACGAGGTCACAGAACACCATGGCTATCTTCCTCACCAAGGAATCCAAGGTCATCGTCCAGGGCATGACCGGCTCCGAGGGCCAGAAGCACACCCGCCGCATGCTGGCCTCCGGCACGAACGTCGTCGGCGGCGTGAACCCGCGCAAGGCGGGCCAGAGCGTCGACTTCGACGGCACCGAGGTACCGGTCTTCGGCTCCGTCAAGGACGCCATCGAGAAGACCGGCGCCGACGTCACGGTCATCTTCGTCCCGGAGAAGTTCACCAAGGACGCGGTCGTCGAGGCGATCGACGCCGAGATCCCGCTCGCGGTCGTCATCACCGAGGGCATCGCGGTGCACGACACGGCCGCCTTCTGGGCGTACGCCGGCAAGAAGGGCAACAAGACCCGCATCATCGGCCCGAACTGCCCCGGCCTGATCACCCCCGGTCAGTCCAACGCCGGCATCATCCCGGCCGACATCACCAAGCCGGGCCGTATCGGCCTGGTCTCGAAGTCCGGCACGCTGACGTACCAGATGATGTACGAGCTGCGTGACATCGGCTTCTCCACCTGCGTCGGCATCGGCGGCGACCCGATCATCGGTACCACGCACATCGACGCGCTCAAGGCGTTCCAGGACGACCCCGACACCGACCTGATCGTCATGATCGGCGAGATCGGCGGCGACGCCGAGGAGCGGGCCGCGGCCTTCATCAAGGAGAACGTGACCAAGCCGGTCGTCGGCTACGTCGCGGGCTTCACCGCGCCCGAGGGCAAGACCATGGGCCACGCCGGCGCCATCGTCTCCGGCTCCTCCGGCACCGCCCAGGCCAAGAAGGAGGCCCTGGAGGCCGCGGGCGTCCAGGTCGGCAAGACCCCGACCGAGACGGCCAAGCTGGCGCGCGCCATTCTCGGCGGCTGAAGCCGGCCGCGCCGACTGAGCTTTCCGACACGAAGGCGTGGTGGGCCCCGTTCCCCCGTGGGAACGGGGCCCACCGGCATGTCCGGGACCGGGCGCCGGACTATCCGGCCTCCGGTACCAGCTGTTCCGGGCCGGCCGTCGGCTCCTTCCGCAGCTCGGAGTGCAACTCGGCGTGCAGCTTGGCGTGCAGTTCGAACGCCCCCGGCGAGAGGGGCCCGAGCAGACCCTGCGGCGGCACCCCCTGCACCGCGTGCCCGGGGGGCACCGGTGCCAGGTAGTGCGTGGGGGCCGTGCGCAGCGTGAGCGCCGTCGCGCCGAAGACGGTGACCGTGAAGGCGATGGCGGACCGGGTCCAGAAGCGGGTGCGGCGCTCCCCGTTCGTCCGCACGGCCGTCGGCCCGGCCGCCCCGAGGCGTTCCGTGGCCCCCAGCCGGACCAGACGCCGGTGCAGTTCCGCCGGGTCGGCCAGTTCCGGCAGGCGCGCGGCGACGGCCTCACGGGCGTGCATCAGCCGGTTCGCCGCCGCGGGGGTGCTCGCCTCGGTCTCCGCCGCGGTCTCCGGCAGGTCGAGGCCGACGCCGTCGTAGAGCACCAGGGTGCGGCGGTACGACGGCGGCAGCCGCAGCAGAGCCTGCTGCAGTGCGCGGTCCGCGGGGTCGAGGGGCGGGTCGGGGACGCGGTTGCGCGGGACGAAGCGGTGCCAGGGGGACAGCGCGCACTCGTACGCCGCCGCCCGCACCCAGCCGGCCGGGTCCCGGTCGCGGGCCACCTCCGGCCAGTGCTGCCAGGCCAGTTGGAAGGCCTCTTCCACGGCGGCGCGCGCCCGCTCGTGCCGGCCGGTGAGCAGGTAGGCCTGCCGTACGAGGGCGGGGGCGCAGAAGGCGTGGAGCGCGTCGAAGGCCTGAGTCGGCATCAGGGAGTCGCCGTCCTCCTCGACAGGCTGACCGGACGTCAGGGAGACGATCGCGCCGGGGTGTCGGCCCCCCGTGGGCAGTGGCAGCAGATTCGCATGACTGTTCGTCACGGCGCGTCCCTCCGTGTGAATAGGCACATAAAAGTATATTGAGCGACACAGCGGAGGTTCGCCTGTTGCGCAGGGAAAGCGGGTGTTCGTTGGGAGCATGAAGCCGTGATCCAGACGACCCGTCACCGTCCGCCGCTGCCACGCCTGCGCACCCGGGTACGGGACCGCTCACCCGGCCTGGGGACCGGTTTCGTGGGCGGTGCGGTGGCGGCGGGGCTGGGACTCGGCTCGTTCGCCGTGCTGGTCATCGCGCTGTGGATCAGCTCGCCGTACCCCGACAGCGGGCCCGGCGGCGCGCTGAACGTCGCCGCGGCGCTGTGGCTGTTGGCGCACGGCGCCGAACTGGTCCGCACCCACACGCTCACCGGAGTCCCCACGCCCGTCGGAGTGACCCCGCTGCTGCTGTTCGCCCTGCCCGCGCTGCTGGTGCACCGGGCGGCGCGGGACGCCACCGACACGGGCGACGGCGGCCCGCTCCTCCCGCCGCGCACCGCCTGGGCGGGCGTCGTCCTCGGCTACCTCACCGTCGGCGGCGGTGCCCTCGCGTACGCGGCCGACGGTGCGCTGCGTCCCTCGTGGACGTGGGCGGTGGTGTGCGTACCGCTGCTCGCCGTGGCGGCGGCCGGCACCGGCGTGTGGACGGCGTACGGCTGTCCTCGTGCGCCCCTGGACAGGGCGCTGCGCCTGCTGCCGGGCGGCGTACGGCGCCTGCTGCTCGGGCCCGGCCCCCGTGCGCGCCTCGGCGCCGCGACGCGGGCGGCGGGGGCCGGGGTGGTGGTCTTCGTGGGGGGCGGGGCGCTGGTGCTCGGGGTGTCGCTGGTGGGGCACGGCGAGACGGCCCAGGGGGCGTTCCTGACGCTGACGGAGGGCTGGTCGGGGCGGTTCGCCGTCCTGCTGCTGTGCCTGGCGCTGCTGCCGAACGCGGTGCTGTGGGCGGTGGCGTACTGCCTCGGGCCCGGCTTCCTGCTCGGCTCCGGTCACGTCGTCGGCCCGCTCTCCTCCTCCCCGGCCCCGCTACTACCGCCCTTCCCCCTGCTCGCCGCGGTCCCGGACGCGGGGCCCGGCACCCCGCTCACCTGGGCGTCGGCGGCGGTGCCGGTGACGGCCGGACTGACGATGGGCTGGTTCGTGGCGGGAGCGGCGGTGCGGGAGAGCTGGGACGCCCGGGGAGGAAGCGCGGGGGTGCGGGCGTGGTCGTGGCGGCGGACCGTGGCCGGGGCCGGACTGGCGTGCCTGGTGTGCGCGGCCGCGCTCGGGGCGTTCGCGGCCCTGGCGGGCGGCCCGCTCGGCGGTGCCGCGCTCGCCCGGTTCGGACCGGTGGGGTGGCAGGTGGGCGGGGCCGCGCTGCTGTGGACGGCGATGGTGGCCGTGCCGACGGCGACGGTGCTGCGGGCGTGGCGCTGCCGCGGGGGCCGGATGCCGGCGGGTGACGGAACCCGGCGGACGATCGGCAAACCCCGGGCGGGCGGAGCCCCCACGGTCCCGGAGCCTTCGGCCACCGACGGACGCGTACGCCGACGGGGCCCGTTCCTTCGGCCGAGGGCCGCGGCGCCCCCGCCTCCGCGGCCCGCACCGGTGCCCGGTGGCTACGGTGCCGCCCTCGAGCCGTACGACGTACTGCCCCTCGACCCGCTGCCGCCCGGACCCGCCGACTCCTGGCAGGACGACGACAGCGCCCGCCGCGCCCGCTGGGCCGCGCTGAAGGAGGCGGCGAAGGGAGCCACGGAGCCGGAGGAAACCGTGAAGCCGGAAGAGGCCGCCGCCCAGGAGGAAGCCGCCGACCAGGAGAAAACCGCAGACCCGGAGGAGACGAAGACGGGCGACGCGAAGGCGGCGAAGACGGGCGACGCGAAGGCGGACGGCATCACGGAGCCGGTGCAGCCCCCGCCACCCCCCGAGGGCGACGGCCCGGCAGACCCGCCCGCCGAACAGTGACCCCCGCTCAGGACCCCCCGAGTCCGGCGCCCCGTCAGCCGTTGTTCCCCAGAACCTTCCGCAGTTCAGGGGGAAGATGCTGGGCGCAGGACTGTTTGGCCTGGTTGGTGAGGGAGTCGTGCACGCACGTGTAGTAGTCCCGGTAGACCAGCTGCGCGGCGAAGAGCACGGCGACCACGACAATCGCCAGCGAAGCGGTGACCAGACCGCTGATCGCGGCCGTCACCTGGGGGCGGCCCGTGGGCGCCGGCGTGTTGGGATCGTGCCCGCGAGGTTTGGCGCGCAGGGAGCTGATGCCCCAGTACAGGGCCAGCGCACCGAGCAGCAGGGCCACGTACGTCCAGCTGAACAGCGCGAAGAAGAAGGCCCACATGCCGGACAGCAGCGCGTACCGCGCGCGGCGCTGGACGGGGTCCGTGGGATCCCAGCGCATACCGGAGCCGGGGCCGCCGCCCGGGCCCTCCGGGCCGCTGGGTCGCTGCGGGCGCTCGCCGAAGCCGCCGGAGGAGCGGCCCGGCTGGCGGTCACTCCACTGGCTGCCCCACGGGGACCGGCCGCCGCCCTGCCCCGAACCGTCGGAGCCGCCGCCGTTGGAGGAATCCCCACCGGAGGAGTCCCCGTCGGACGGGCGCCGGGGCTGCCACGGCCGGTCGGGGGTGCCCTCCGGAGGCGGAGCGAAGGGGTTGTCGTCCGGGGCCGCGCCGCCCGTGCCGTTGCCCCGCCCGTCCGAGGAGGCGTCCGGCGGCGAGGACGGGCGCTCCCTCAGCAGCACGGCACCGCGCTGCCCTCCCTGCGCCGACTGCGGAGGGAGCGTGAGGAGTCGCAGGCTGCGGTCGGGCATCAAGTGAGCGTCTTCCCCTTGGTGAGTCACGACTGATCTGGCACGTCCGGTACATCGTCCGGTACGTCCCGGAAAGCGCTGCGCGCCCCGGGACACGGGTCCGTCATTCCGTGAACGCACGGTGCAGGCGGTGCGTTCCCGTACCAGCTCCCCCCTGACGCTACCTTCCGGCCACGCCCCCGTCCCATGGGGGCCGGTCGGCTGTGCCGGTATCGTTGCTGACGGTCGGCCGCTTCGTAGGCTTCCCCGTATCCGGGGGCGCGAAGCGTTCGTACGACCATACAAAACAGCTTCCCCGAGAAAGGGCCCCACCGTGGCCGCCAAGCCCGTGGCCAAGCGCCTCGTCGTGCTGGTCTCCGGATCCGGAACCAATCTGCAGGCGCTTCTCGACGCGATCGCCGGGACGGGAGCCGAGGCGTACGGCGCCGCGGTCGTCGCCGTGGGCGCCGACCGCGACGGCATCGAGGGGCTGGCGCGCGCCGAGCGCGCCGGGCTGCCGACCTTCGTGCGGAAGGTCAAGGACTACGGCACGCGCGAGGAGTGGGACGCGGCGCTCGCCGAGGCCGTCGCCGCGTACGAGCCCGACCTTGTCGTCTCCGCCGGGTTCATGAAGATCGTGGGGAAGGAGTTCCTCGCGCGCTTCGGCGGGCGGTTCGTCAACACGCACCCCGCCCTGCTGCCCAGCTTTCCGGGAGCCCACGGCGTGCGGGACGCGCTCGCGTACGGCGCCAGGGTCACCGGCTGCACCGTCCACTTCGTCGACGACGGCGTCGACACCGGTCCGATCATCGCCCAGGGGGTGGTCGAGGTCCGGGACGAGGACGACGAGAGCGCGCTGCACGAGCGCATCAAGGAAGTCGAGCGAAGGCTGCTCGTCGAGGTCGTGGGGCGGCTCGCCCGCAACGGCTATCGCATCGAGGGACGAAAGGTAGTTATCCAGTGACCGCCGAGAGCAACAAGCGGCCCATCCGGCGCGCGCTCGTCAGCGTCTACGACAAGACCGGCCTGGAGGAGCTCGCGCGCGGGCTGCACGAGGCCGGCGTCGAACTCGTCTCCACCGGCTCCACCGCCGGGCGGATCGCCGCGGCCGGCGTGCCCGTCACCAAGGTCGAGGAGCTCACCGGCTTCCCCGAGTGCCTGGACGGCCGGGTCAAGACCCTGCACCCCAAGGTCCACGCCGGCATCCTCGCCGACCTGCGCCTGGAGGCGCACCAGCGGCAGCTGGCCGAGCTCGGCGTCGAGCCGTTCGACCTGGTCGTCGTCAACCTCTACCCGTTCCGGGAGACCGTCGCCTCCGGCGCCTCGCCCGACGAGTGCGTCGAGCAGATCGACATCGGCGGCCCCTCCATGGTCCGCGCCGCCGCCAAGAACCACCCGTCGGTCGCGGTCGTCACCAGCCCGGAGCGGTACGCCGACGTCCTCGCCGCGGTCACCTCCGACGGCTTCGACCTCGCCACCCGCAAGCGCCTGGCCGCCGAGGCCTTCCAGCACACGGCCGCCTACGACGTGGCCGTCGCCTCCTGGTTCGCCTCGTCCTACGCGCCGGTCGACGACTCCCGGTTCCCCGACTTCCTCGGCGCCACCTGGGAGCGCGCGCACACCCTGCGCTACGGCGAGAACCCGCACCAGCCGGCCGCGCTCTACCTCGACGCCGGCGGCGCCGGTCTCGCGCAGGCCGAGCAGCTGCACGGCAAGGAGATGTCGTACAACAACTACACGGACACGGACGCCGCCCGCCGTGCCGCGTACGACCACGACGAGCCGTGCGTGGCGATCGTCAAGCACGCCAACCCGTGCGGCATCGCGATCGGCGCGGACGTCGCCGAGGCGCACCGCAAGGCGCACGCCTGCGACCCGCTGTCCGCCTTCGGCGGTGTGATCGCCGTGAACCGGCCGGTCAGCAAGGAGATGGCCGAGCAGGTCGCCGAGATCTTCACCGAGGTCGTCGTCGCGCCCGGCTACGAGGAGGGGGCCCTGGAGGCCCTGACCAAGAAGAAGAACATCCGCGTCCTCAAGGCCCCGAACGGCCCGGCGAACCCCGTCGAGGTCAAGGCCGTCGACGGTGGCGCGCTGCTCCAGGTCACCGACCGGCTCCAGGCCGACGGCGACGACCCGGCCAACTGGACCCTGGCCAGCGGCGAGGCGCTCGACGCCGACGGGCTCGCGCAGCTGGCCTTCGCCTGGAAGGCCTGCCGCGCGGTGAAGTCCAACGCGATCCTGCTCGCCAAGGACGGCGCCTCGGTCGGCGTCGGCATGGGCCAGGTCAACCGTGTCGACTCCTGCAAGCTGGCGGTCGAGCGGGCCGGCGAGGAGCGGGCCCGCGGTTCCTACGCGGCCTCCGACGCGTTCTTCCCCTTCCCCGACGGCCCCGAGATCCTGATCGCGGCGGGCGTGAAGGCGATCGTCCAGCCGGGCGGCTCGATCCGTGACGAGCAGGTCGTCGAAGCCGCCAAGAAGGCGGGTGTGACGATGTACTTCACGGGCACGCGCCACTTCTTCCACTGATCCCGGCACCCGTACGCGACCGCGGCCTCCGGCTCTCCTGCGAGGGAGCCGGAGGCCGCGGTCGTGCCGGGCGGTCTCGGCGGGAGGGCAGCGGGCCGGTCTCCGGGGCGATGCCGTCGCCGCTCCTCCAGCCGGCCGCGGAGTCCGGACCGGGGTGACGCGCCAAGGGCCGTGTCCCTCCTTCTTCCGGGGGACACGGCCCTTGGGGTGAATGGCGCGGACTGTTCAGTAGCTGGGGCGGTTGAACCAGGCGCCGCCGGCCTTGTTGGCGCAGAAGACGATGATCAGGATGCCCAGGACAAGGCTGATCAGGGCGAAGACGTTGGCGCCCAACAGGTTGATCACGCTGAACAGGATTATCACCGAGCTGTACACGATCGCGGAGACGCGCGCGCCGCCGCGCCCGGTGGTGAACTTCACGGCGGTGAAGATCGCCCAGAAGGCGAACGCGAGCACGATGACGCCCACGACGATCATGACGCCCGCGCCGATGCTGGCCACCTTGTCCGCGTCCGCGGCGGAGACGCTGCTGTCGGCCTCGACGGCCTCCTGGATCTTGTCGGCGAACCAGGCGCTCGCCACCATCATCAGCAGGCCGCCCAGCGCCTGGAAGCCGCCCAGGATGAACAGCATCACGCGAGCCGCCTTCACGGTGCCCGGCATCGTCTGCGGCACCGGGGCGCCGTACGGCTGCTGCACGGGCGGGGCCTGCGGGTAGCCGTAGCCGGGGGCCTGGCCCTGGGGGGCGCCGTAGCCGGGCTGGGACGGCTGCTGCGGCGCGCCGTAGGGGTTGTTCGGGTCGCCGTAACTCATGGCGTTCGCTTCCTCCGTTGTTCCGGTGCGGGGACGACGCGCGGCACCATACGGAGGCGATTTCTACAGAAATGCGGTGTGTCCCCCCGATGAGCTGCCCGCGGCACTGTGCTGTTCATCGTTCTTCACGAGCGACTTGCTTGTCCAGACGGATTGCACGGGTGTTGTGCAAGTGCAACATCACCGATCACGGGCGCCGGCGGGAGAAGGTCCACGGGTCACCCGGATCGGATCCACGGGTCACCCGGATTGGAACCGCGTGCCGGTCATCCGCGAGGATGGGAACATGACCGCCCAGATTCTCGATGGCAAGGCCACCGCAGCCGCGATCAAGTCCGATCTGACCGTCCGCGTGGCGGCGCTGAGGGAGAAGGGCGTCACGCCCGGACTCGGCACGATCCTGGTCGGTGACGACCCGGGCAGCCGCAAGTACGTCGCCGGCAAGCACCGCGACTGCGCCGAGGTCGGCATCGCCTCCATCCAGCGCGAGCTGCCGGCCACCGCCACCCAGGACGAGGTCGAGGCGGTCGTCCGGGAGCTGAACGAGGACCCCTCCTGCACCGGCTACATCGTCCAGCTGCCCCTGCCCAGGGGCATCGACGAGAACCGCGTCCTGGAGCTGATGGACCCGGACAAGGACGCCGACGGCCTGCACCCGATGAACCTCGGCCGGCTCGTCCTCAACGAGCCCGCCCCGCTGCCCTGCACCCCCAACGGCGTGCTGACGCTGCTGCGCCGCCACGGCGTGGAGATCAAGGGCGCCGAGGTCGTGGTCGTCGGCCGCGGTGTGACCATCGGCCGCCCGATGCCGCTGCTGCTCACCCGGCGCAGCGAGAACGCCACGGTCACCCAGTGCCACACCGGTACCCGCGACCTGTCCGCCCACCTGCGCCGCGCCGACATCATCGTCGCCGCGGCCGGCTCCCCACACCTGATCCGCGCCGAGGACGTCAAGCCCGGCGCGGCCGTCCTCGACGTCGGCGTCTCCCGCAACGCCGAGGGCAGGATCGTCGGCGATGTCCACCCGGACGTCGCCGGGGTGGCCGGCTGGCTGTCCCCGAACCCCGGCGGCGTCGGCCCGATGACCCGGGCCCAGCTGCTGGTCAACGTGGTCGAGGCGGCGGAGCGCAGTGTCGGCTGAGGCGAAGAGCACCGGGCGGGAGTCCGCTTCCGCGAAGCCGGAGCCGGAGATCGAGGTACGGGACCCGGTCAGCGCCCCGGACGCCGAGGGCAGGCCGCGCCGGGCCACGCGCCGCTTCCCGCTGTTCACAAGAGACACCGCGCGCCCGGAGGGCGGCGGCCGGGCCGCGCCCGGTGACGCCCCGGCGCCCGCCCGGCAGTGGCCGATGCTGGCCGTGCTGTCCGTGGTCGGGCTGGGGCTGCTGGTGACCGCCTTCGACGCCTTCCGGGTCGGCCTGCTGCTGGTCGGCGTCGCCCTGCTCGGCGGAGGCGCGCTGCGCTGGTTCCTGCCCCGCGTCGGCATGCTCGCCGTCCGCTCCCGCTTCACCGACATCGTCACCTACGGTGTGCTGGGCGGCGCCATCGTCCTGCTGGCGCTGATGGCCCAGCCGAAGCCGTGGCTGGAGATCCCGTTCCTGGACGACGTGCTGCACTTCACCGTCCGCAACAGCTGACGAAGCGTCATGTCCGTGCCGTGACGGCGGCCCATCCCCTCCCCCGAGCCAGGACGGGCCGCCGCCGCGCCCCACCCTCCTGCACCGTGAACGGGCTGTTCAATGCCTGTCCGCGCGTCGTGGCACGGAGGTGACCGTTCCGCTACGGTGTCCGCGCTCTGCCACAGGGCCCGTACGAGGCCTGAACGCTCCCGTGCGCCGCCACCGCGCGACCTGAGATCCTGGCGGGGCGCATCCCTGTGGGTAGCCGGAACGAGGACTCGGCACAGGGCGTCACGCGCGGGGAACAGCCAGCACGTACCGGGGGGAAGGGGACACGATGCCTCGTTGGAAGGCCTTGCCCGATGAGCTCGATCCGCAGATAAAGGAGTTCGCGAGTCAACTGCGGCGGCTCGTGGACCGCAGCGGCCTGAGCATCGCCGCGCTCGCCGATCGCACGGGCTACAGCAAGACCTCCTGGGAGCGCTATCTCAACGGCCGGCTCCTGGCGCCCAAGGGCGCGGTCGTGGCCCTCGCCGAGGTCACCGGCACCAACCCGGTCCACCTCACCACCATGTGGGAGCTCGCCGAGCGCGCCTGGAGCCGCGCGGAGATGCGCCACGACCGCACCATGGAGGCCATCCGGATATCCCAGGCGCGTGCCGAGCTCGGGGACTTCGGCGGCGACGCCCCCGGCGCCGAGGCCAACGGGAGCAAGCCGCCCCGCAGGAGCGGCAGCGCCACGGAGGCCCCTGGAACCCCGGTGGTGCCGGCGCAGCCGACGGCGTCCGACGCCGACGCCCGGGAGAGCGCGTCGAAGAAGGCCGGGCCGGCCTCCGGCTCCGGCGCCGACGCGCGCACCGACTCCGGTACCGGCGCGCAGACCCCCGCGGGCGGCAACTCCTGGAACGTGGCCGGTTACCGGGGGCCGTCCCGGACAGGAGGGCGCGCTCCCGGGGCCGGGGCGGCCTCGCCCTCCGTACCGTCCCAGCCCGACGGCACCGGGCGTACGCCGGGCGCGCCGAGCCCGTACGCCGCCGCCCCCGCCCCCTCGGAACCGTACGGCGGTCCTCCGCAGGCTCCCCCGCCCGTCTCCGGCGGCGGCGCCGGCGGGGCGCGCAAACAGCAGCTGACCATGTTCTTCGCCGGCCTGGTCGGCGTGCTGGTCGTGATCGCCGCCGTCTTCCACTTCACCGGAGAAAACGGGGACGGGAAGGCCGACGCGGGCAAGTCGCCGTCCCCCTCCGCCGACACCCCGCTCAACCTGCCGCCCGGGGTCAAGTGCAGCGGGAACGGCTGCACCGGCAAGGACGCCGAGAACATGGGGTGCAGCGGCGAGCTGGTGACCACCGCCCGGAGCGTCACCGTCGGTGCCACCTTCCTGGAGGTCCGCTACAGCAAGACCTGCGGCGCCGCCTGGGCCCGTATCACCAAGGCCGTGCCGGGCGACGAGGTCCAGGTCACGGTCGGCAAGCACAAGGAGACCGGCACCATCACCAGGCCCGGCGAGACGATCGCGTACACGCCGATGGTCGCGGTGAAGGACGCGGCACAGGTGACGGCGTGCGCGACGCTGGCCTCCGGACAGCAGGGGTGCGCGAACTAGTGCCGTGGCAGGCAATGTTCGCCCGTCAAGGAGCGGCGTCCGGTGCGTGCTCTGGGGGTCCCCCCTGCTCGAAGAGCTTGGGGGAGTGCCGGCCGGAAGTCCTCGTACTGGACGTACTTGGGCTTTCGGCTGGTGCGGCGAGTGGGGGTCCCCCTGCTCGAAGAGCTTGGGGGAGCGTGCCGGGCGTCGCGACGGGGCGAACGTTGCCTGTCGCGGCACTAGGTGCGCTGTCCGGAGTCTGCCGCCCGCGCCGCGACGCCCTCCCCGCCCGGCGGCCGGGAGGTGCCTCCAGGCAGGGCACCTCGTCGCGTTGCCGGTATCGCCCGCGTACGCCCAGTGCACGGGTGGCTCTCCGCCCTGCGATGCTCCCCCCCACTGCCCGAAGGGCGTGGGAGGCATCCCCGGCACCGGGCGCCGCGGAGTCAGCCCTCCCGGCGGGCGACGGGCAACTCCGGACAAGCCCTGGCCGGGACCGCTGGGACCGGCGGGACCGGTGGGAGCGGTGTGCCGGGCGGCCGGTGGAAGAAGTGGCGCCGGACAGGCATGGGAAGCGCCGAGCGGGGCACGTGAACCTCACCCCCACGGGAGTCCGGCAGTCCGGAGATCCCCCTACGGCGGCCGCCCTCGTCCCCACCTCTCCGGACGGGCGGCCGCCCCTCGTGCGTCACAGGGCCGCCACGTGGCCGCCCTGTGGGCCGGGCCACACGGGTCCGGCCGACCGGGATGACGGGGAGGCGATAGCCTGACGAGTGGATCTCTCTTGACGCCAAGAGATCGATCATCCGTACCCGTGATCGATCATCGTGGCGGCGCCGGTCACGAGTCGGCGACGGGATCCCGCTCCCGGGGCAGGCACGCCCCACCGCCAGCTGTCATACGGAGAACGCCATGACCCGCACTCCCGTGAACGTCACCGTCACCGGCGCGGCCGGCCAGATCGGTTACGCCCTGCTCTTCCGCATCGCCTCCGGCCAGCTGCTCGGCGCGGACGTACCGGTCAAGCTGCGGCTCCTGGAGATCACACCGGCGCTGAAGGCCGCCGAGGGCACGGCCATGGAGCTGGACGACTGTGCGTTCCCGCTCCTGCGGGGCATCGACATCACCGACGACCCGAACGTCGCCTTCGACGGTGCCAACGTCGCCCTCCTCGTCGGCGCCCGCCCGCGCACCAAGGGCATGGAGCGCGGTGACCTGCTCGAGGCCAACGGCGGCATCTTCAAGCCGCAGGGCAAGGCCATCAACGACCACGCCGCCGACGACGTCAAGGTCCTGGTCGTCGGCAACCCGGCGAACACCAACGCGCTGATCGCCCGGGCCGCCGCGCCGGACGTACCGGCCGAGCGCTTCACCGCCATGACCCGCCTGGACCACAACCGCGCGCTGACCCAGCTCGCGAAGAAGACGGGCTCGTCGGTCTCCGACATCAAGCGCCTGACCATCTGGGGCAACCACTCCGCCACCCAGTACCCGGACATCTTCCACGCCACGGTCGCCGGCAAGAACGCCGCCGAGGCCGTGGGCGACGAGAAGTGGCTGGCCGAGGACTTCATCCCGACCGTCGCCAAGCGCGGCGCCGCCATCATCGAGGCCCGCGGCGCCTCCTCGGCCGCCTCCGCCGCCAACGCCGCCGTCGACCACGTCCACACCTGGGTCAACGGCACCGCCGAGGGCGACTGGACCTCCATGGCCATCCCGTCCGACGGCTCCTACGGCGTCCCGGAGGGTCTGATCTCCTCCTTCCCGGTCACCTGCGAGGACGGCACGTACGAGATCGTCCAGGGCCTGGAGATCAACGACTTCTCCCGTGCCCGCATCGACGCCTCCGTCAAGGAGCTGGAGGAGGAGCGCGAGGCGGTCCGCGGCCTCGGCCTCGTCTGAGCCGTACGGCTCCCTCCGTCACACCCCGTACGGGCCCCGTCGCCGGTTTCCTCCGGCGGCGGGGCCCGTGGCCGTTCCAGCTGCCGGAACGACCCGGAATTCCGCACCTCTTGTCCCCTGATGTCCCCAAGTTCCGTGACCCTGAACACTTTCGGCCACGGCTCAGGCATGGACGGCACGGAAGGGGGCAGAGGCTCAGCTTGCCCGGCGGGTCACACCGATGTGACGCAGAGGCACTGAGCAGGAACGGAAGGCAGTACCGATCATGGCGGACAGTACGGAACGCGACGCGCGCGGCACCATTCACGCGGGCGGGGAGTGGCGTGGAGCGGTCGGCGGTGCCACGCGCGAGATCCTCGACCCCGCGGACGCGACGCCGTTCGCCGTGGTCGCGGAGGGCGACGAGAAGGACGCGGACCTGGCCGTGGAGGCCGCCCGCCGCGCCTTCGACGGCGGGCAGGGCGCCTGGCCGCGCACACCGGTCGCCGAGCGCGCCGCCCTGCTGCGCCGGGTCGCCGGCCTCCTGGTGCGCGACCGGGAGGAGCTCGGCCTGCTGGAGAGCCGGGACGCCGGAAAGACCCTGGAGGAGGGCCGCGTCGACATCGACTGCGTCGCCGACGCCTTCCGCTACTTCGCCGACCTGGTCGCAGCGGAAGCCCCCGGCCGGGTCGTGGACGCGGGCTCGCCCGACATCCACAGCGTCGTCGTGCACGAGCCGGTCGGCGTCTGCGCGATGATCACACCCTGGAACTACCCGCTGCTCCAGGCCAGTTGGAAGATCGCCCCGGCGCTCGCCGCGGGCAACACCTTCGTGGTCAAACCCAGCGAGATCACCCCGCTCACCACGGTCGCCCTGATCGAACTCCTCGTCGAGGCGGGCCTGCCCGCGGGCGTCGCCAACATCGTCACCGGCCCCGGCCACACGGTCGGCGCCCGGCTCGCCGAACACCCCGACGTCGACCTCGTCTCCTTCACCGGCGGCCTGGTCAGCGGCGCCAAGGTGGCCCAGGCCGCCGCCCCCACCGTCAAGAAGGTCGCCCTCGAACTCGGCGGCAAGAACCCCAACGTCGTCTTCGCCGACGCCTGCGCCACCGACGAGGGCTTCGACACCGCCGTCGACCAGGCCCTCAACGCGGCCTTCATCCACAGCGGCCAGGTCTGCTCCGCCGGCGCCCGGCTCATCGTCGAGGAGTCCGTCCGCGACCGCTTCGTCACCGAACTCGCCCGCCGCGCCGAGAGGATCCGGCTGGGCCGCGGCACCGAGTCCGGCGTCGAGTGCGGCCCGCTCGTCTCCGAGCAGCAGCGTGCCAAGGTCGAGGCGTACGTCGCATCCGCGCTCGCCGAGGGCGCGGTGCTGCGCTGCGGCGGCCGGCGCCCCGAGCCGTCGCCGCAGCGGCCCGCCACCGGCTACTTCTACGAGCCCACCGTCCTGGACCGCTGCCACCGCGAGATGAAAGTCGTCCGGGAGGAGGTCTTCGGACCCGTCCTCACCGTCGAGACCTTCCGCACCGAGGACGAGGCCGTCGCGCTCGCCAACGACACCGAGTACGGCCTCGCGGGCGCCGTGTGGACCACCGACGCGGGCCGCGCCCGGCGCGTGGCCGGCCGGCTGCGCCACGGCACCGTGTGGATCAACGACTTCCACCCCTACCTGCCGCAGGCGGAGTGGGGCGGCTTCGGCAGGAGCGGCGTCGGCCGCGAACTCGGCCCCGCCGGTCTCGCCGAGTACCGCGAGACCAAGCACGTCTACCAGAACCTCGCCCCCGGCCCGGTGCGCTGGTTCGCGGGCTGAGCCCCGCTCACCACCCCTGACGCCGGTGCCGCGCACCGCTGTTCCTCCCCCGCTCCTTCCCGTTCTTTCCTGTTCTTTCCTGTTCTTCCTCTGAAGTTTTTCCGACCTCCTCGTCATCACAGGAGTACCTCCCCCATGCACGACAACACCCACGAGTTCGACTACGTCGTCATAGGCGGCGGCACGGCAGGATCCGTGATCTCCTCCCGCCTCACCGAGAACCCGGACGTCACCGTCGCCGTCGTCGAGGGCGGCCCCAGCGACGTCGGCCGCGAGGACGTGCTGACCCTGCGCCGCTGGATGGGCCTGCTCGGCGGCGAACTGGACTACGACTACCCGACCACCGAGCAGCCCCGCGGCAACTCCCACATCCGGCACAGCCGCGCCCGCGTGCTGGGCGGCTGCTCCTCCCACAACACGCTCATCGCCTTCAAACCGCTGCCGTCCGACTGGGACGAGTGGGAGGCGGCCGGGGCCAAGGGCTGGGGCGCGGTCCAGATGGAGGCGTACTTCGCCCGCCTGAAGAACAACATCGTCGCCGTCGACGAGAAGGACCGCAACGCCATCGCCCGGGACTTCGTCGACGCCGCCCAGGCGGCGCTCGGCGTGCCGCGCGTGGAGGGCTTCAACAAGAAGCCGTTCAACGACGGCGTCGGCTTCTTCGACCTCGCCTACCACCCGGAGAACAACAAGCGCTCCAGCGCCTCCGTGGCGTATCTGCACCCGGTGATGGACGAGCGCGACAACCTGACGATCCTGCTGGAGACCTGGGCGTACAAGCTCGAGGTGAACGGCGCCCGCGCCGAGGGCGTCCACGTGCGCACCAAGGACGGCGAGGAGATCCTCGTACGCGCCCGCCGCGAGGTCCTGCTGTGCGCGGGCGCCGTCGACTCGCCCCGCCTGCTGCTGCACTCCGGCATCGGCCCCAGGGCGGACCTGGAGGAGCTCGGCATCCCCGTCGTGCACGACCTGCCGGGCGTCGGCGAGAACCTGCTCGACCACCCCGAGTCGGTGATCGTGTGGGAGACGGACGGACCCATCCCGGACAACTCCGCGATGGACTCCGACGCCGGCCTGTTCGTGCGCCGCGACCCTGAACACGCGGGCCCGGACCTGATGTTCCACTTCTACCAGATCCCGTTCACGGACAATCCCGAGCGCCTGGGCTACGAACGGCCCCCGTACGGCGTGTCGATGACCCCGAACATCCCCAAGCCGAAGAGCAGGGGCCGGCTGTACCTCACCAGCGCCGACCCGTCGGTCAAGCCGGCCCTGGACTTCCGCTACTTCACCGACGAGGACGACTACGACGGCCGTACCCTCGTCGACGGCATCCGCATCGCCCGTGAGATCGCGAAGACCGAGCCGCTGGCCAACTGGCTCAAGCGCGAGGTGTGCCCCGGCCCGGACGTCACCGGCGACGAGGAGCTGAGCGAGTACGCCCGCAAGGTCGCGCACACCGTCTACCACCCGGCGGGCACCTGCAAGATGGGCGACGCCGACGACGAACTCGCCGTTGTCGACCCCGAGTTGCGCATCCGGGGCCTGGAGGGCATCCGTATCGCGGACGCCTCCGTGTTCCCGACCATGACCGCCGTGAACCCGATGATCGGAGTGCTCATGGTCGGGGAGAAGGCCGTCGATCTGATCGGAGGTGAGAGCTGATGGCTCTCGCAGTCCCCACCCGCAAACCGCCCAACGACGACTCCGCCGCGGCTCCCGTCTTCGCGGTGGACGGCCTGTGGAAGGTCTTCGGCCCCAAGGCGGCCCGCGTCCCCGCGGACCCGGAACTCAGCGCCCTGAGCCCGGCCGGGCTGCGTGAGCGCACCGGCTGCACGGCCGCCGTCCGCGACGTCTCCTTCGACGTGCGCAAGGGCGAGGTCTTCGTCGTCATGGGCCTGTCCGGCTCCGGCAAGTCCACGCTGGTGCGCTGTCTGACCCGGCTGATCGAGCCGACCGCGGGCGCCATCGCCATCGACGGCGAGGACGTCCGCGCCATGGACAGGGCCCGGCTGCGCGAACTGCGCCGGCACCGCGCCGCGATGGTCTTCCAGCACTTCGGCCTGCTGCCGCACCGCACGGTCCTCGACAACGTCGCCTACGGCCTGCAGATCCAGGGCATCGGCAAGGCCGAGCGCCGCGAGCGGGCCGCCGAGATGGTCGCCAAGGTCGGCCTGGAGGGCATGGAGCAGCGCCGCCCCGGCCAGCTGTCCGGCGGCCAGCGCCAGCGCGTCGGCCTGGCCCGCGCACTGGTCGTGGACCCCGAAGTCCTGCTGTTCGACGAGCCGTTCAGCGCGCTCGACCCGCTCATCCGGCGGGACATGCAGGAGGAGGTGATCCGCCTGCACGAGGAGGAGGGCCGCACGATGGTCTTCATCACCCACGACCTGCAGGAGGCCCTCCGGCTCGGTGACCGCATCGCCCTGATGCGCGACGGCCGCATCGTCCAGCTGGGCACACCCGAGGAGATCGTGGGCTCCCCGGCCGACGACTACGTCCGCGACTTCGTCCGCGACGTCCCGCGCGAACAGGTCATGACGGTCCGCAGGGCCATGCGCCCCGCGTCGGCGGAAGACGCGGGCAACGGCCCGGCGGTCCCCCCGGAGGCCACGGTCGCCGAGGCCATCGAGGCGGTGGCCCGAGCAGGAGCCCCGGCCCGAGTGGTCGACGAGGGCCGCTGCGTGGGCATGGTCGACTCGGACGCCCTGCTCGGCGTAGTGGCGGGTGTGGCAGCCCCCACAGCCCCCACAGCTCCAACAGCCGCAGCAGCCGCAGCAGCGCCCCGCGAGGGCGGGGAAGCGACCCCGGGCGACAGCGGCCCCGACGCGGGGGCCGTCTGATGGCAACGCTCACCACACCAGCCCCCCGCACAGTCCCAGCCGTGCTGAAACACCGCACCACCCACAAACTCGTAGCCCTCACCGTCCTCGCCGCGGTCCTCGTCCCGCCGGCCCACATCCACTGGGCCGGCGGGGCCTGGCCGCAGGCCCTGACCGTGGACCTGTCCAGCCCCCTCGGCGGCGCCAGCGACTGGATCATCGACAACCGGGACAGCCACCCCCTGTTCCTCCACTTCTTCGGCCACGTCAGCAACGCCGTGGTCATCTCCGTACGCGCCGTCTACCTCACCCTCCTCGCCGCGGGCTGGGCGGGCGTCACGGCCGCCGCCGCGCTGATCGCCTGGCGCGTGGCCGGCACCCGCCTCGCCGCCTGCACAGCGGCAGCGCTCCTCGCCTGCGGCCTGCTCGGCATGTGGGTGCCGACCATGCAGACCCTGGCCCTGATGGTGGTCGCGGTCCTCGCCTCCGTCGTCGTGGGCGCGCTGCTCGGCCTCGCCGCCGGGCTGTCCGACCGTATGTACCGCGCCCTGCGCCCGGTCCTGGACACCATGCAGGTGCTGCCGGCGTTCGCGTACCTGCTCCCCGTCGTGCTGGTCTTCGGCATCGGCGTACCCGCCGCGGTCCTCGCCACGGTGATCTACGCCGCCCCGCCGATGGCCCGTCTGACCGCGCTCGGCCTGCGCGGCGCGGACAAGGAGGTGCTGGAGGCGGTCGACTCGCTCGGTGCCACCGCACGTCAACGCCTGTTGACCGCCCGCATCCCGCTGGCCCGCAAGGAGCTCCTCCTCGGCGTCAACCAGACGATCATGATGGCGCTGTCCATGGCGGTCATCGCCTCCGTGATCGGCGCCGGCGGCCTCGGTGACCGCGTCTACCAGGCGCTCGCCTCGGTCGACGTGGGCGCCGCGCTCGCGGCCGGCATCCCGATCGTGCTGCTGGCCGTCGTACTGGACCGGGTGACGGGCGCGGCGGGAGAGCGTCTGGGGCAGGGCCGGCGCGATCCCCGCCCCTGGCTCCACACCGCCGCAGCCGCCGCGGCGACCGTGGTCGTGGCGCTGGCCGCCCGCCTCGCGGGCCGCCTGGACTGGCCCACGGGCTGGACCGTCGGCATCGACGAGCCGGTCAACCGCGCCGTCGACTGGATGACCGCCCACCTGTACTCCGGCGTCCCGTACATCGGCGGCACCGCCGACTGGGCGGGCCGCTTCACCACCTGGGTCCTCGACCCGGTCCGCTCCGGCCTGCAGTGGCTGCCCTGGTGGTCGGTCCTGCTGATCGTGGCCGCCCTGGCCTGGCTGATCGGCACCTGGCGCACCGCGCTGACCGCCGTACTCGCCATGGCCGCGATCGGCGTGCTCGGCGTGTGGAAGCCGTCCCTGGACACCCTGTCCCAGGTGCTCGCGGCCGTCGCCGTGACCCTCGTCCTCGGCTTCGCGACCGGTGTCGCCGCCGCCCGCAGCGACCGCGTCGAGCGGCTGCTGCGCCCGGTTCTGGACGTGTTCCAGACGATGCCGCAGTTCGTGTACCTGATCCCGGTCGTCGCGCTGTTCGGCGTGGGCCGCGCCCCGGCCGTCGCCGCGGCCGTCGTCTACGCCCTCCCGGCGGTCGTACGGATCACCGCGCAGGGCCTGCGCCAGGTGGACCCGGCGGCCCTGGAGTCGGCCCGTTCGCTCGGCGCGACCAGCGGACAGCAGCTGCGCCAGGTGCAGCTGCCGCTCGCCCGCCCGGCGCTGCTGCTCGCCGTCAACCAGGGCGTGGTGCTCGTCCTCGCCGTCGTCATCATCGGCGGTCTGGTCGGCGGTGGCGCGCTCGGCTACGACGTCGTCTTCGGCCTGGCCCAGGGCGACCTGGCGACCGGCCTGGTCGCCGGCCTCGCGATCGTCTGCCTCGGCCTGATGCTCGACCGGGTGACGCAGCCGACCCAGCGGCGCGCGAAGAAGGGAGCGTGACGCAGTGCGTCGTCGTACGACTCTGACGGCCGCCGTGGCCGTCCTGGCGCTGACCACCGGCTGCGGTGCCGCCGACATGACCAAGCAGGCCTCGCCGTTCGCCAACGCCAAGGGCGCCAGGACCGTGACCCTGTCCGTGCAGTCCTGGGTCGGCGCCCTGTCCAATGTGGCCGTCGCGCAGTACCTGCTGGAGCACGAGCTGGGCTACCGCGTCGACCTCGTCCAGATCGACGAGGTGCCCGCCTGGGACGCCCTCAGCCAGGGCCGGGTCGACGCGATCCTGGAGGACTGGGGCCACCCCGAACAGGAACAGCTGTACGTCGAGGACAAGAAGACGATCGCGCGCGGCGGCAGCCTCGGGGTCACCGGGCACATCGGCTGGTTCGTGCCGACGTACTTCGCCGAGCAGCACCCCGACATCAAGGACTGGAAGAACCTCAACAAGTACGCCGACCAGTTCCGCACCGCGGAGAGCGGCGACAAGGGCCAGCTGATGGACGGCTCACCGGCCTACCTCACCCACGACAAGGCCCTGGTGAAGAACCTGAACCTGGACTACCAGGTCGTCTTCGCCGGTTCGGAGGCGGCGCAGATCACCCAGATCAAGCAGTTCGCCAAGGAGAAGAAGCCCTTCCTGACGTACTGGTACACACCGCAGTGGCTGTCCGCGAAGGTCCCCATGACGGAGGTGGAACTGCCGCCGTACAAGGAGGGCTGCGACGCGGACGCGGCCAAGGTCGCCTGCGCCTACCCGCACACGCCGCTGCAGAAGTACCTCAACGCCGACTTCGCCAGGTCCGGCGGCAAGGCGGCCGCCTTCCTGAAGAAGTTCAAGTGGACGACCGAGGACCAGAACGAGGTCTCCCTGCTGATCGCCGACCAGAAGCTCACCCCGGCCGAGGCGGCGAAGAAGTGGGTGGAGGGCCACGAGTCCACATGGAGGGCGTGGCTGTCCTGATGACGGACATCTGAACGCCCCGTGCCGGGTCCCGCCGTGAACGATCACGGCGGGACCCGGCCGTCAGACCGCCCCCGCCGGTCTCTAGGCTGGCAGTCGAAACCGGTCAACAGGCGCATGAAACAAGCGACTCGGCGACCCAAGAGACAACAGAGGCAACAGGGACAACGGGGAGACACGGACATGGCGGACGCACGTCGGCGACTTCGCTCGGGCACGGTCGTACTCGGTGGCATGGGACTGCTCGCCGCCGCGCTCACCGCCTGCTCCTCCGACCCGGACAAGCGCTGTGTGGACCGCGACAGCTACACCTACGGCAAGGGCTACAAGGTCGTCTCCGACAAGAACTGCAAGTCCGCCGAGGTGTCCTCCAAGAGCGACTGGTACTACGGCGGCAAGAAGAAGAGCGGCTGGGTCAACGGCGGCTCCTTCACCAGGCCCCGCAGCGGCTCGGGCGGTGCGGGCGGCGGCAGCGGCGGTGTGAACCGCGGCGGCTTCGGCGGCGGCAGCGGCAAGTCCGGCGGCTGAGGCCGGCATGGAGCGCCGTACCCTCACGCCCCGCCCCGGCTGGCAGCAGACCGTCGAGGCCCAGGGCCTCGTCTACCCGCTCACCAGACACCCCGACAACTCCTTCCGCCCCTACTGGGACGAGAGCGCCCACTACGTCTTCACCCTCGCCGAGGTGGAGGCGCTGGAGGAGACGGTCGAGGAACTGCACCGCATGTGCCTCGCCGCGGCGGACCACATCGTCACCGCCGACCGCTTCGCCGACCTCGGCATCACCGACTCGCGCGTCGCCCACGCCGTCGCCGAGTCCTGGCACCGCCGTGCCGAACTCCCCTCCCTCTACGGCCGCTTCGACCTCCGCTACGACGGCACCGGCCCGGCCAAGCTCCTGGAGTACAACGCCGACACCCCCACCTCCCTGGTCGAAGCCGCCTCCCCCCAGTGGTTCTGGATGGAGGAGCGCTTCCCCGGCGCCGACCAGTGGAACTCCCTGCACGAACGCCTCGTCGCCGCCTGGCGGAAGCAGGCCCCGCTGCTGCCGCCCGGCAGCCCCCTGCACTTCGCGCACACCAGCGACGACGAGACCGGCGAGGACCTGATGACGGTCGCCTACCTGAAGGAGACCGCGGAACAGGCCGGCCTCGACACCGACTGGATATCCATGGAGGAGATCGGCTGGGACCCGCTGTCCGAACGCTTCGTCGACAACGGACTGCGGTTCATCCGCAGCATCTTCAAGCTCTACCCGTGGGAGTGGCTGACCACCGACCGCTTCGCCGGCCACGTCCTGGACACCCTCGACAACGGCGGCGGCACCGGCTCCACCCTGTGGATCGAGCCCGCCTGGAAGATGCTGCTGAGCAACAAGGCCCTGCTCGCCGTCCTCTGGGAGCTGTACCCGGACCACCCGAACCTCCTCCCCACCCACCTGGACGGCCCCCGCGACCTCGCGGCCACCACCGGCTACGTCGCCAAACCCCTGCTCGGCCGGGAGGGCGCCGGAGTGACGATCCACCGGCCCGGCAGCGGCGGCCCGCCCGTCAGCGACGAGCCCTGCTGCTACCAGGCCCTCGCCCCGCTGCCCGCCTTCGACGGCAACCACGTCGTCCTCGGCGCCTGGGTCGTCGAGGACGAGGCGGCCGGCCTCGGCATCCGCGAGTCGGCCGGCCTGGTCACGGACGGGTACGCCCGCTTCCTGCCCCACGTGATCCTCTAGCGGGACACCGGCGCTCATCCGCCCAGCACCGCCCGCAGCCGGTCCAGACCCCAGTCCAGGTCCTCCTCGCCGATCACCAGCGGCGGGGAGAGCCGGATGGTCGAACCGTGGGTGTCCTTCACCAGGACACCCCGGTCCATCAGCTTCTTCGAGACCTCCCGGCCGGTCCCGAACGCCGGGTTCACGTCCACCCCCGCCCACAGCCCCCGCCCGCGCACCGCCCGCACCCGCCCCGCGCCGGCCAGCTGTCCCAGCTCCCGGTGCAGGTGCTCGCCCAGCTCCGCGGCCCGCGCCTGGTACTCGCCCGTGCGCAGCATCGCGATCACCTCCAGCGCCACCGCGCACGCCAGCGGGTTCCCGCCGAACGTCGACCCGTGCTCGCCCGGCCGGAACACCCCGAGCACCTCCCGCGACGACACCACCGCAGACACCGGCAGGAGCCCGCCGCCCAGCGCCTTCCCCAGGACGTACATGTCGGGGACGACCCCCTCGTGCTCGCACGCGAAGGTGCGGCCCGTCCGCCCCAGCCCCGACTGGACCTCGTCGGCGACGAACAGCACGTTCCGCTCCCGGGTCAGCTCCCGCACCGCCGGCAGATAACCGGCCGGCGGCACCAGCACCCCCGCCTCGCCCTGGATCGGCTCGAGCAGCACGGCCACCGTGTTCTCCGTCATGGCCGACCGCATCGCCGTCAGGTCCCCGTACGGCACGATCTCGAAGCCCGGCGTGTACGGCCCGAAGTCCGCCCGCGTCTCCGGGTCGGTGGAGAAGCTGATGATCGTCGTCGTACGGCCGTGGAAGTTGTTGCCCGCGACCACGACCTTCGCCATCTCCGCGGGCACGCCCTTGACCGTGTAGCCCCACTTGCGGGCCGTCTTCACGGCCGTCTCCACCGCCTCCGCGCCCGTGTTCATCGGCAGCACCGTCTCCATGCCGCACAGCGCCGCCAACTGCTCGCAGAACGCGCCGAAACGGTCGTGGTGGAAGGCCCGCGAGGTCAGCGTCACCCGCTCCATCTGCGCCCTGGCCGCCTCGATCAGCCGCCGGTTGCGGTGCCCGAAGTTCAGCGCCGAGTAACCGGCCAGCAGATCGAGATACCGGCGGCCCGCCACGTCCGTCATCCAGGCGCCGTCAGCGGTGGCGATCACCACGGGCAGCGGATGGTAGGTGTGCGCGCTGTGGGCGTCGGCGGCGGCGATGAGGTCTTCCGTAGCGGTCACGGCGGCTCCCGAACTCCCGAGGACGACGAGGGACGCCCCCCGGCGAAGGGGAGGCCGTCCTCCTTCCTATCCCCGCTCGCATGGTGGACGCGGGAACTGCGCCGTTCGGCGCGCCCGGTAGGCTGACCACGGGCCGTGACTGGCGTGCTGTGTCCTGGCGACGCCAGGACCCAAGGATGGGACCGACCATCGGGGAGCGGCCCGTACGTGGTGAAGAGTGCCGTGCGCCTGGGCCGTACCGTGAACGCCGAACGCCATGTCCGGAGGTCCTGATGCCCGAGAAGTCCGCGCCCCTGTCCCACGAGTCCACCGCCTTCCGTGCCGCCCTCGACGTGATCCGCGCCGTCGAACCGCGCGTGGCCGACGCCATCGGCCAGGAGGTCGCCGACCAGCGCGAGATGCTCAAGCTGATCGCCTCCGAGAACTACGCCTCCCCGGCCACCCTGCTGGCCATGGGCAACTGGCTGAGCGACAAGTACGCCGAGGGCACCGTCGGCCGCCGCTTCTACGCCGGCTGCCGCAACGTCGACACCGTCGAGTCGCTGGCCGCCGAGCACGCCCGCGAACTCTTCGGCGCCCGCCACGCCTACGTCCAGCCGCACTCCGGCATCGACGCCAACCTCGTCGCCTTCTGGGCCGTCCTCGCCGACCGTGTCGAGGCCCCCTTCCTGGAGAAGACCGGCGTCCGCCAGGTCAACGACCTCTCCGAGGCCGACTGGGCCGAACTGCGCCAGGCCTTCGGCAACCAGCGCATGCTCGGCATGTCCCTGGACGCCGGCGGCCACCTCACCCACGGCTTCCGCCCGAACATCTCAGGAAAGATGTTCGACCAGCGCTCCTACGGCACCGACCCGGCCACCGGCCTGCTCGACTACGAGGCCCTGCGCGCCACCGCCCGTGAGTTCAAGCCGCTGATCATCGTGGCCGGCTACTCCGCCTACCCGCGCCTGGTGAACTTCCGGATCATGCGCGAGATCGCCGACGAGGTCGGCGCCACGCTCATGGTGGACATGGCCCACTTCGCGGGCCTGGTCGCCGGCAAGGTCCTCACCGGCGACTTCGACCCGGTCCCGCACGCCCAGATCGTCACCACCACCACCCACAAGTCGCTGCGCGGCCCGCGCGGCGGCATGGTCCTGTGCGACGACTCCCTCAAGGACCAGGTCGACCGCGGCTGCCCGATGGTCCTCGGCGGCCCCCTCCCGCACGTCATGGCCGCCAAGGCGGTCGCCCTGGCCGAGGCCCGCCGGCCCTCCTTCCAGGACTACGCCCAGCGGATCGTCGACAACTCCCGCGCCCTGGCCGAGGGCCTGACCCGCCGTGGCGCCACCCTGGTGACCGGCGGCACCGACAACCACCTCAACTTGATCGACGTCGCCTCCTCCTACGGCCTCACCGGCCGCCAGGCCGAGGCCGCCCTGCTCGAGTCCGGCATCGTCACCAACCGCAACGCGATCCCGGCCGACCCCAACGGCGCCTGGTACACCTCCGGCATCCGCGTCGGCACGCCCGCGCTGACCACCCGCGGCCTGGGCACCGCCGAGATGGACGAGGTCGCCGGCCTGATCGACCGCGTCCTGACGGTCACCGAGCCCGGCACCACCAAGTCGGGCGCCCCGTCCAAGGCCGCCCACGTCCTCGACCCGAAGATCGCCGACGAGATCTCCCACCGCGCGACCGACCTGGTGGCCGGCTTCCCGCTGTACCCGGAGATCGACCTCGGCTGATCACAGCTCGATCAGCTCCTGTCGTGGTTCCTCCCGCGGCGGTCCGGCACTTCTCCGGGCCGCCGCGCGGCGTATCAGCAACGTGCCGCCGACCCCGACGGCGAGCCCGCCGGCCGCCCACCACAGGGGGTCACCTCTCCTGTCCCGAGCCCCGCCGGGTGACGTACCGTCCGCGCCGCCCAGAAGCCCCCGGCGGTCCAGCCGCTCGTACAGATCCCGCGGCGCCCGGTGCCAGCGGATGTCGTCGTCCTCCACATCCGGCGCCAGGTCCGAGCGCACCCACGGCGTGCCGTCCTCCGCCACGATCAACTGGTCCTGCCTGTCCACAGCCACATCCCCTCCCGGCGGCCTGCTCGTCATCGGCCACCCCCCGACCCCGGTCAGCCCCCACACCACGGTCACCCGCACCGCCGGATACCGCCCCTCCGCCCAGGCCGTCGGCACCGGCTCCGTCCCTGTGTACGACGGCCGCAGCAGCTCTTGGAGCCGGGCGAAGTCGCGATCCTCCGAGTGCAACGCTCTCGTCCGCCCCGAGCCGCCCACCACGACCAGCGCAACATCGGGCGGGCGCGGCGCATTGTCCCTGTCCGCGGCCGTCGCGACCGCCGGCATCCCGCACACCATCGCCGCCACGGTCACCGACACCCGCAGCACGGAGATGAGCCGCGGCGCCGTGCGCCCGCCCCGCAGTGACATCCGACCAACCCTCTCCCTCGTCCCGCGCACGCGTCCTACACGTCCCGCAGTTCCTGCCTGGGGCCCGGTTCCCGCTCACGCCGCAGGCGCTCGAGCGGCAGCCTCGACGCGAAGGGCCGCAGCACCAGCGCGAGCAGCGCACCGGCCGCCGCTCCCGGTAGCGCCCACCACCAGCCGGTGCCGTCACCACCCGCGGTCGGCGCACTCGCCTGTACCGTCTGCGTCCCCGTGTCGGCGTCCGGTGTGGCGGTGTCGGCTGTGGCCGTGTCCTCCTCCTCCGGCAGCGGGAAGATGCCGCTGTACCCGTCACTCGTGGGCTTGCCCATCATGCCCAGTTTCTTGAGCAAGGCCCGAAGTCGGTCGGGCTGCTGGGCGAGGTGCCAGTTGCCGGCCCTGGAGTCGGACGCGTGTGCCGCCGTGTGGATCCAGACGGCGTTCTTGTCGGTCAACGGGAAGATGCGGTCGAGCCGCCACACCGTTACGTCGTGTATCAGCCAGGTCGCGTTGATCTGCCGGGCGTTGGCCAGGTCGGCCTCGGACGGCGCTTTCATGCCGCCCGCGCCCAGCGGGCCCAGGAGTTGCTCCAGAGCCAGATAGTCCTTGTCGGAGTTGTACAGCCCCGTGGCCTTCGCGCTCCCCGGCGAGGTCACCAGCACGCTTGTCGGCCCGCCGGCCGACGCGGAGGACGCGCCCCACACCATCACAGCGAGCACCACCGCCAGCGCGCCCGCCAGCGCGGTCATTTCTCGAACCTTCCACTTGCCCATCCGAACCCCCATGGCCGGTCCCCGTGCGGCCCGTCACCGGCCGCGTGTCACCTCTGGTACACCGCCCGGCCCGCCGGGGTTCCCACCCCGCGCGCACTATTTCGGCGGCCGCCCGGACGTTCCGGCCCCCCGGGCTTCCGAGTGGGCGATCCGCACCGCCCGCTCCTTCGAGGCCACTCCCTCCAGCCGGAGCGTCACATCGCCGTCGCGGGTCTCCCGGACCCACAGCAGCGTCGGGCCGGCCGTCCGCTTGCTGCGGGTGAAGCGGTGACCGTCGGCGTCCACCAGCCAGAGGGTGAGCACGTGCGGGTTCCGGAACCACAGGGCGGAGTTCCGCATCCCGCCCTCCGAGGCCGTCTCGTCCAACTGCACCCACTCCACAGGCTCCCGCAGACTCTTGCCGAAGCCGACGTCCAACCGCTCCGGATACTCGTCGAGCCGTACCGTCCGTCCGTGCTCGTACCAGCACAGGGTCACCAGCGACCGCCCCTGCGGCTCATCGGTCACCGTCACGGCGTCCGGCACACCGAGCACGTCCGGTACCACGGGCTCGAAACCGGCCTGCCGCCGGGCCTGCGCCAGGGACAGCGACCGGCCGCAGCCGGGGACCCGCGCACCCGGCGAGGGCACCGCCGACGGGTCGTAGCGCACCTCGACGCCCGCGAAGCCGAACCAGTCGAGGACCTCCGCCCGCACCGGGGGTGTGAGGACGAGCACCGTGAGCAGACCGCACAGGGCCGCCGTCAGCGAGCGCCACCGCATCCGTGTCCAGTGCCGCACCGCCCGCAGCCGCTCCCCGGCGTCCGCCGGCTCGGCCACCGGCACAGGTACCTGATCGGCCAGTATCTGCTGCAGCACCCGCTCCACCATCGACTCCGGTCCCGCCGCAGAACCCGCCGAACCCGCAGCCCCCGGCGCGTCCAGCGACCGCCCCAGTGCCCGCAACTCCTCTCGCAGCCGAGAGGTGTCCTCCGGCTCACGCACGCTCCTCACCCCCTTCCCGTGGCTGGAAATCCGGCAGCAGACGGCCCAGCTTGCGCAGGGCACGGTTGAGCCGGGACTTCACGGTCCCGCGAGGCCAGCCCAGGGCCTGGGCGGTCTCCGACTCGTCCATCTCCAGCAGATAGCGGTAGGTGACGACCAGGCGGTGCTCCTCGCTCAGCTGCTCCAGCGCGGCGAGCAGGGCGGCGCGGCGCTCGGCCTGCAGTGTCGCCACCGCCGGGTCCGCCGACTCCGGTATCAGCGGCTCGGTCTCCACGAAGGCGGCCTCCCGGCCGGCGAGCGTGCGCTGCCGGGCCGCCGTGCGCACTGTGTTCCTGGTCTCATTGGCGACGATCGACAGCAGCCACGGCTTGAAGGCCGAGCCGTCCCTGAACCGGCCCAGGGCGCAGTACGCCTTGACGAAGGCCTGCTGCACCACGTCCTCCGCGTCCGCCCCCGCTCCGAGCGCGGCGGCCGCCCTGAGCGCGATGCCCGTATGGGCCCGCACCAACTCCGCGTACGCCTCCGGCTCCCCGGCGCGTACGCGAGCGATCACCGCGGCCTCATCGACGATGCGGCCCCCCTCCCGCGTCCTCACACCCTTGTTACACCGCGCGAGCCGATTCGGTTCCCACCTGTTCCCCACCTGTTCCCGACCCGTTCCGGATCCCCGTTCCGGATCCCCGTTCCGGATCCCCGTTCCGGACCGGGGATCCGGAACGGAGAGGATCCAGCACCTGAGAGAATGGTGAGCATGTCCTCTGACCGCCCGCCCGTCTCCCACCACCACCCTCAGGGGAATGGCTTCGCCATGCAGCAACCGCCGCGCGTGCTCTCCGGAATCCAGCCCACCGCAGGCTCCTTCCACCTCGGCAACTACCTCGGTGCCGTCCGCCAGTGGGTGGCTCTGCAGGAGACCCACGACGCGTTCTACATGGTCGTCGACCTGCACGCGATCACGATCCCGCAGGACCCGGCCGAGCTGCGCGCCAACACCCGGCTCGCCGCCGCCCAGCTGCTGGCCGCCGGACTGGACCCGGAGCGCTGCACCCTCTTCGTGCAGAGCCACGTCCCCGAGCACGCCCAGCTGGCCTGGGTCATGAACTGCCTCACCGGCTTCGGCGAGGCGTCCCGGATGACCCAGTTCAAGGACAAGTCCGCCAAGCAGGGCGCCGACCGAGCCTCGGTCGGCCTGTTCACGTACCCGATCCTCCAGGTCGCCGACATCCTGCTGTACCAGGCCAACGAGGTGCCGGTCGGCGAGGACCAGCGCCAGCACATCGAGCTCACCCGCGACCTCGCCGAGCGCTTCAACGGCCGCTTCGGCGAGACCTTCACCGTGCCGAGCGCGTACATCCTGAAGGAGACGGCGAAGATCTACGACCTGCAGGACCCGACGGTCAAGATGAGCAAGTCGGCGTCCACGCCGAAGGGCCTCATCAACCTCCTCGACGAGCCGAGGACCACCGCGAAGAAGGTCAGGAGCGCGGTCACCGACACCGACACCGTCATCCGCTTCGACCCGGAGACCAAGCCCGGCGTCAGCAACCTGCTGTCGATCTACTCGACCCTGACGGGCGCGGACATCGCCGAACTGGAGGAGAAGTACGCCGGCAAGGGCTACGGCGCGCTCAAGACGGACCTCGCCGAGGTCATGACCGAGTTCGTGACGCCGTTCCGCGAGCAGACCCGGCAGTACCTGGACGACCCGGAGACGCTGGACTCGATCCTGGCCAAGGGCGCGGAGAAGGCGCGTACGGTCGCCGCGGAGACCCTCGCCCAGGCATACGACAGGGTGGGCTTCCTGTCCGCCAAGCGCTGAGGCGCACCACGGCACACACAGGGCACCGGGCAGAGCGCTGCACATCACATGGTTGCGCCTGCCCACAACACGGCCGCGGACGTACAGTCGAAGCCGGACGGCAGTGACGTAGCGGCTGAGAGCCAAACAGCTGAGAACCAGACAGACGACGCTTCCGACACGACGACAGGAGACGACGTGGGGACCGTAACGATCGGGGTGTCGATCGCGGTCCCGGAGCCCCACGGCAGCCTGCTCCAGCAGCGGCGCGCGGGCTTCGGCGACGCCGCGGCTCACGGGATCCCCACGCACGTCACCCTGCTGCCGCCGACGGAGGTCGATGACGCCGAACTGCCTGCCGTCGAGGCCCATCTGACGGAGGTGGCCGCGGCCGGGCGCCCGTTCACCATGCGGCTGTCCGGCACGGACACCTTCCGGCCGCTGTCGCCGGTGGTGTTCGTCCGGGTCGTCGAGGGCGCCGAGGCGTGCGCGTGGCTGCAGAAGCAGGTCCGCGACGCCTCCGGACCCGTGGCGCGCGAACTCCAGTTCCCCTACCACCCGCATGTGACGGTGGCGCACGGCATCGACGACGCGGCCATGGACCGCGCCCTCGAGGAACTCGCCGCGTACGAGGCCGAATGGCCGTGCACCGGATTCGCCCTGCATGAGCAGGGTCCTGACGGGGTGTGGCGCAAGCTGCGCGAGTTCGGCTTCGGCGGCTGCACGGTGGTGCCCCCGCAGGCGGGCCCCGTGGACCGCGGCACACTGCCCACCCGCTAGCGGCAGCAGGAGGGGACAGCGGGGGTTGGCAACTGCTCGCCAAGGAGCGTGTATAAGACCGGTTTAGCTCGATCGTGTGATGGTCGGCTTGCGGGCTTGCGGGCTTGCGGGCTTGCGGTGTGCTGGACCGGCCGGGGTAGCGCTGCCGTGCGATCTGGGACGCCGGGTGCGGTGCCCGGGGTGCCCCCTCTGGGGGAGTGCGGGGCCCCTGCTCCACCAGCGAGATGGTTCAGGGCCTCCCCGTCGCCTCTGGCCGCTCCCACAGTACAGCGGAAGCCGCCGGAACACCGCGCGCGGCAGATGCCGCAGTACGGACGTCACCAGCCGGAGCACACCGGGCACCCACACCGTCTCCGAGCGCCGCCTGAGGCCCAGTTCGACGGCGGTGGCGACCTCCTCCGGGGTGACGGCGAGGGGTTCGGCCTCCCGTCCGGCGGTCGCCCTGGACCGTACGAACCCGGGGCGTACGACCATGACGTGCACGCCCGTGCCGTACAGAGCGTCGCCCAGACCCTGGGCGAAGGTGTCCAGACCGGCCTTGCTGGAGCCGTAGATGAAGTCCGCGCGGCGGGCGCGTTCACCGGCCGCCGCCGAGAGCACCACCAGCGAGCCGTGCCCCTGGTCCTGCAGCGACCGGGCGGCGACGAGTCCCGCGGACACCGCCCCGGTGTAGTTGGTCCGGACGACCCGGACGGCGTTCAGCGGTTCGCGTTCGTCGTACGCCTGGTCGCCGAGGACGCCGAAGGCCAGCAGCACCATGTCGATGACGCCCTCGGCGAAGACCTTGCCGAGGGCGGTCTCGTGGGACTCGGGGTCGAGCGCGTCGAAGGGGACGGTGCGCACGTCGGCGCCCAGGGTGCGCAGATGTGCGGCGGCCTCCTCCAGGGCCGGCGACGGGCGGCCCGCCAGCCACACCGTGCGGGTGCGGCGGGTGATCAGGCGGCGCGCGGTGGCCAGGGCGATCTCGGACGTGCCGCCGAGGACGAGGAGGGACTGGGGGAGACGGGTCGGACCGGGGGCAGCTCTCACGGCAGAGGACTGTATCGTCCGGGTATGCGTGGTTTGCCGCAGAAACGCGGTGTTGGCGCGGCCGTCGAGCGGGCACAGTGCGCATCATGGACTGGCTGAAGAGACTCCCCGTCGTCGGGCCGTGGGCGGCGCGCCTGATGGCCACGCACGCGTGGCGGTCGTACGAGCGGCTGGACCGGGTGAAGTGGACACGGCTGGCCGCCGCCATGACGTTCATCAGCTTCATCGCCCTGTTCCCACTGCTGACGGTGGGCGCCGCGATCGGCGCGGCCACGCTCAGCGCTGAGCAGCAGCACACGCTCCAGAACAGGATCGCCCAGCAGTTCCCGGGCCTCGGCAGCCAGCTGGACATCGGCGCCCTGGTGCAGAACGCCGGCACCGTCGGGGTCATCGCCGGCGCCGCCCTGCTGCTGACCGGCGTCAACTGGGTCGCCCAGATGCGCGACTGTCTGCGCGCGGTGTGGGAGCTGCCCGACCCGGAGGAGAACCCGCTGCTGAGCAAGGTGAAGGACGCGGGCATCCTGGTGGGCCTCGGCGGCGCGCTGCTCGTCACGCTCGCCGTGTCCACCGTCGCCTCGGCCGCCGTCGGCTGGACCGCCCGGCAGATCGGGCTGGACGAACACGGCTGGGGCAGCGTGGTGTTGCGGGTCGTCGCGTTCGCGGTCGCCGTACTGGCCGACTTCCTGGTGCTGTTGTACGTCCTCACCCTGCTGCCCGGCGTCGAACCGCCGCGCCGCCGGCTGCTCGTCGCCGCGCTGCTCGGCGCGGTCGGCTTCGAACTGCTGAAACTGCTGCTGAGCGGCTACATCCAGGGGGTGGCGGCGAAGAGCATGTACGGCGCCTTCGGTGTCCCCGTCGCCCTGCTGCTGTGGATCAACCTCACCTCCAAGCTGGTCCTGTACTGCGCCGCCTGGACGGCGACGGGCGGCAAGGAGGACGAAGCCGGCGGCCAAGCCTGCGGCCAAGGCGGCAGGGACGGCGACGGTGGCAGGGGCGTCCGGCTCAGGGGCGTCCGGCTCAGGGACGGCTCCGGCGGCGCACCAGGTCCGGCAGCGGCCAGCGGCGGTTGACCAGGAACGCCGCGGCGGCGAACAGCACCAGGGCACCGCCCGCGATCCCGAGGGCGGTACCGGCGCCACTGGAGCCGCTCCTGACGGAGGCGCTCGCCACGGGCTTGGACGACGATCCGCCGCCCGCCTGGCCGGCCGAGGGCGTGGCGCCCGGCCGGCCCTTCGCGCCGGCCGCGCTCTTCGGCGGCACCAGTTCACCCACCGGCCGTACCTTGCCCGCGGCGGCGAAGCCCCAGTCGAACAGTTTGGCGGTCTCCTTGTAGGCCTCGTTGTGCTCCTTCTTCTCCGGGTTCATCACCGTCACGAGCAGCACCCGGCCGTCGCGTTCGGCGACGCCGGTGAAGGTGTTGCCCGCGTTGGTGGTGTAGCCGTTCTTCACCCCCGCGATGCCCTGGTAGACGGAGATGTCGTAGTCGCCGCTCAGCAGCCGGTTGGTGTTCTGGATCTCGAAGGAGCCCCGGGTGGTTTTACCCTTCTTGTTCTTCTTCGTCTCGCCGGGGAACGGGGCCCGTACGGTCGAGCAGTACTCGCGGAAGTCCTTCTTCTGCAGCCCGGAGCGGGCGATCAGCGTCAGGTCGTACGCAGAGGAGACCTGGCCCTTGGCGTCGTAGCCGTCCGGGCTCACCACGTGCGTGTCGAGGGCCTGCAGCTCCTGCGCGTGCGCGTTCATGTCCTCGACGGTCCGCTCGACGCCGTCGTTCATCGCGGACAGGACGTGCACGGCGTCGTTGCCGGAGCGAAGGAAGACGCCCAGCCACAGGTCGTGGACCGTGTACGTCTCGTTCTCCTTGATGCCGACCAGGCTGGAGCCGGCGCCCACGCCGGCCAGGTCGGCCGGGTCGACCTTGTACGTCTGCGTCTTGGGGAACTTCGGCAGGACGGTGTCGGCGAACAGCATCTTCAGCGTGCTGGCCGGGGGCAGCCGCCAGTGCGCGTTGTGCGCGGCGAGAACCTCGCCGGACTCGGCGTCGGCCACGATCCAGGAGCGGGCGGTGATGCCCTTCGGCAGGACGGGAGCCCCGTTCGCCAGGTCGGCCTGCGTGCCCGGCAGGCCCAGACGGGCGCCGCCCACGGTGGACATCTGCGCCGGGGGAGTGGCCGACGGGCTCGTCCCCGGGGTGGCCGGCGCGGCGAGGGCGGCGGGCGCGGTCAGGGAGACGGACAACAGGGCGGCTGAAGTGACCAGCAGGCAGCGTCTGGTGGTCTTCTGGGGTGCGGGCACGGTCGGAAACGTACCTGGCGTCGGCAGTGACGTTCCTCCCGGCCTCCCACCCCGGGCGCGGAACCCGGCGCCCGGCAGCGATACTGAAGGTATGAAGCTCAGCCGCCCCGTCTCCTGGTTCCTGCTCGCCTTCGGGGTGTGGAGCTGGGTCATCTGGGTCACTTTCGTCAAGAATCTCGTCAAGGACAGCAGCGGGCTCGCGTTCGACGACGGGCACCCGACGGCGTACTTCTGGGTGCATCTGACGCTCGCCGTCGTCTCCTTCGTATTGGGGACGGTCATCGGGGCCATCGGGTTGCGCGGACTGCGCGCACTGCGCCGGACGTCATAGCGTTTTCGACACCCCGACCCGGAAGGTACGTACGGCATGGCGGTCGTCTTCGTGCTTGTGGCGCTGCTCGTCCTGGCCCTCGTGGTGGCGGCCAACTGGTACCTGTGGCGGCGCCTGTTCCGCGACACGACCCGCGGCCCCGGCCCGGTGCGGCGCGTCGGCGCGGTCCTGATCACCGGCGGCTGGCTGCTGGCGGTCGCGGCCTTCGTGGGTGCACGCGCCGGTGCCCCCTTCTGGCTTCAGCGCGCCCTGGCCTGGCCCGGTTTCCTCTGGCTGGCCCTGTCGCTCTACCTCCTCCTGGCCACCCTGGCCGCCGAACCCCTGCGGCCGGTCCTCCGCCGTCTCCTCGCCCGCCCGGCGAAGCCGGGCTCCGGGGCGGGGCATGAGGGGCGGACGGACGTGATCCGCGAGCCGGCGCTTTCCCGCGAGGCGGCGCCCGGCGGTCCGTCGACGGCCGGCTCCGGGGCGGGGCTCGGCGGCGGGGCGGGGGCCGGCGGGCGGAT
>NZ_QFDQ01000009.1 GCF_003270085.1 Streptomyces triticisoli
GCTCGGCACGGAGTTCGACTACGGCTACACCACCGTCGAGCAGCCGCGCGGCAACTCCCACATCCTGCACTCACGTGCCCGCGTCCTGGGAGGCTGCTCCTCCCACAACACGCTGATCAGCTTCCTGCCGCTGCCGCAGGACCTCGACGACTGGGTGGCCCACGGCTGCACCGGCTGGGACCCGGCGACGATCCTTCCCTACCGCGACCGGCTGCTCACCCGGATCGTCCCGGTGGCCGAGGCCGACCGCAATCCCATCGCCAAGGACTTCGTCACCGCGGCCTCCCGCGCTCTCGGCGTCCCCGTCATCGACGACTTCAACGCCGAGCCCTTCGCCGAAGGTACCGGCTTCTTCTCCCTGGCCTACGAGCCGGAGGGAAACCTGCGCTCCTCCGCGTCCGTCGCCTACGTCCACCCCGTGCTGGACCGCCCCAACCTCACCCTCCTCCTGGAGACCTGGGCCCACCGGTTGCTCACCGACGAGTCGGGAAGGACGACCCGTGTCGCCGTCCGCGGCGCCGACGGCGAGCCCGCCACCGTGCGCGCCGAGCGCGAGCTCCTGCTGTGCGCCGGCGCCATCGACACCCCGCGCCTGTTGCTGCTGTCCGGCATCGGCCCGGCCGACGACCTGCGCGGCCTGGGCATCGACGTGCGGGCCGACCTGCCCGGCGTGGGGGAGAACCTGCTGGACCACCCCGAGTCCGTGATCCTCTGGGAGACCGACGGCCCGCTGCCGCCCAACTCCGCGATGGACTCCGACGCCGGCCTGTTCCTGCGCCTCGACACCGGCCAACCGCGCCCGGACCTGATGTTCCACTTCTACCAGGTGCCGTTCACCGTCAACACCGAACGCCTGGGCTACCCCGTTCCGGAGCACGGGGTGTGCATGACGCCGAACGTGCCGCGCGCCCGCTCCACCGGCCGGATGTGGCTGCGCAGCGCCGACCCCGCCGAGCATCCCGCCCTGGACTTCCGGTACTTCACCGACCCCGAGGGCTACGACGAGCGCACCGTCGTGGAGGGCCTGAAGATCGCCCGCAAGGTCGCCGCCACCGACCCCCTGAGCGGCTGGCTCGTCCGCGAGGTCGCGCCCGGCCCGGACGTCACCTCCGACGCCGCCCTGTCGGAATACGGGCGCCGCGCGGCGAACACCGTCTACCACCCGGCGGGCACCTGCCGCATGGGCGCCCCGGACGACCCGATGGCCGTCTGCGACCCCCGGCTGAGGCTGCGCGGCGTCGAGGGCGTGCGGGTCGTCGACGCGTCGGTGTTCCCGACGATGCCCACCATCAACCCCATGGTGACCGTCCTGCTCGCCGCCGAACGCGCCGCCGACCTGCTCACCGGCCGCCCCGGGCCTGCGGAGGGGGCGGGACGGTGACCCGTCGGCAGCCGTCCACGGGCGCGGACCGCTGTCGCGTCATCAAGGGCCCGGCAGCCGCCGAGCGCGGCTCGTCGCCGCCCCCTCCGACCGCCTGAGCCGCTCCACTCCTCCCGTGGTGGCCGGAGGCCGGCGTTGCCCCCCGCACCTCTGGGACCGACGATGGAGACCAGCACATCCGGCCAGTGCTGGACGGAGAACGCGGAATCACCAGGAGACCGCTTCCCCCACCGGTGCCACAGTGCGTCCGGACACCGACGGGAGGTCTCCCACGCTCCGTGCGCACGGCGGCAGCAGCCGCCTGCCGCCTCGAGCGGACGTCCTCGTCCTCGACCAAGGAGGAACACGGCCGTGTCGACTGCAGGAGGCAAGGGTGCCGGAGCAGCACCGAAGGAGTCGGTGACGGAAGCCGGGACGGCGGGCACGGGCAGGCTCAAACCCGTGGTCTTCTTCGGGTCGGCCGCGGTGATCCTCGTGATCTCGATCTGGGCGATCATCACGCCCTCCGGTGCGGAATCGGTCATCGGGGTGGCGGTCACCAGGATCTCCTCGTGGTTCGGCTGGTACTACTTCCTCGCCGCGACCCTGTACCTGGCGTTCGTCGTCTTCATCGGCGTCTCCAGGTACGGCACGATCAAGCTGGGGCCCAAGCACTCCACGCCCGACTACGGTCTCTTCACGTGGGGGGCGATGCTCTTCGCGGCGGGCATCGGCATCGACCTGATGTTCTTCTCGGTCACCGGTCCCGTCAGCCACTACCTCGCGCCGCCGGAGGGCGACCCGAGGACGACCGCGGCCGCCCGGCAGGCCGTGGTGTGGACGCTGTTCCACTACGGCATCACCGGCTGGGCCATGTACGCGCTGATGGGCATGGCGCTCGCCTACTTCTCCTTCCGGTACCGGCTGCCGCTCGCGATCCGCTCCGCGCTCTATCCGCTCATCGGCCGCCGGATCCACGGACGGATCGGTGACACCGTCGACCTGGCGGCCATCCTCGGCACCGTGTTCGGCATCTCCGTGACGCTCGGTATCGGCGTGGTGCAGCTGAACTACGGACTGAAGGTCCTCTTCGGCGTCCCGGAGGGGCTCTCCGCACAGATCGGCCTGACCGTCGTGGCGGTGCTGATGGCCATGGTGTCCGCGGTCTCCGGCGTGGACAAGGGCATCCGTCGGCTGTCGCAGCTGAACGTCCTCCTCGCCGCCCTGCTGATGCTCTACATCCTGGCCGTGGGCGAACCGTTCCGGTTGCTCAACGCCCTGGTCCAGAACGTCGGGGACTACGTCAGCCGCTTCCCGTGGATGACCCTGCACACCTTCGCCTACGAGCAGGCCAGGCCCACCGAGTGGCTGGACGCGTGGACGCTCTTCTTCTGGGCGTGGTGGATCGCCTGGGCGCCGTTCGTCGGGCTCTTCCTGGCCCGCATCTCCCGCGGCCGCACCCTGCGGGAGTTCATCGCGGCGACGCTGATCATCCCGCTCCTCTTCACCGGCCTCTTCCTGTCGGTCTTCGGCAACAGCGCCCTGTTCCTGGTGCGCGACGGGAACACCGGGTTCGGCCAGACGGCCATGAACCACCCCGAGCAGGGCTTCTACAGCCTGCTGGAACAGTATCCGGGTGCGCTGTTCAGCGCCGGGCTCGCGACGTTCGTCGGGCTGCTGCTGTACGTCACCTCCGCGGACTCCGGGGCCCTGGTCATGGGCAACCTCAGCGCGGATCTGCCCACCCCGGTGACCGACGCGACCCCGTGGCTGCGCATCTTCTGGGCGGTGGCGACAGGGCTGCTGACCCTCGCCATGCTCATCGTGGGCGGCGTGCACGCGCTCACCAACGCCACCATCATCATGGGCCTGCCCTTCTCCTTCGTCATGTTCTTGATCATGGCGGGGCTCTATCTGGCGCTGCGCACCGAACGGATGCGGGCGCAGGTGCTGACCACCACGCTGCCGTCATCGCTCTCCGGGCGTACCGCGCTGCAGGGTCCGTTGGGGGCACGGAACTGGCGGCACCGGCTGGCGCGGACGATGGCGTTCCCCGGTCGGCGGGCGGCCACCGGATTCGTCGACACCGTGTGCCGCCCCGCCTTCCAGGAGATCGTCCAGGCGCTGCGGGAACAAGGGGCGGAAGCGGAGCTCCTGGAAGGAGTCGACGAGGACACCGGCCTCCCCCACGCCGGCTTCCGAGTACCGATCGGCCCGAGCGACGAATTCATCTACCGGGTCTGGCCCGTGGAGCTGCTGACCCCCGGGTTCGCCACCAGGTCGGTCAGCACCCACGACACCTACGTGCGCTTCGAGGTCCAGCTCGCCGAGGGCAACCAGGGCTACAACGTGATGGGCTACACCAAGGAACAGCTCATCGCCGACAGCCTCGACCAGTACGAGCGGCATCTGGAGTTCCTGCGGGTGCGCCACGAGGCGGCTGCCCGGTCGGCTCTCCCCGACTACCGCCCGGACGCGCTGGAGGCACACCTGCCGGAGGATCCCCCGGCCGACTCGTGACCCGCCCGCGGGAACCACGGACCCGCCTGCTCTCCTCGTGCGACGGAGCCCGTCACGTGCCTTCCGGGGCATTCGGAGCAGGTGACACATCGGCCGAGACCTCCGCCCAGACCACTTTGCCCACGGGCCGGCGAGGTGCCCAGCCCCAGCGCACGGCCAGGACGTCCACCAGCAGCAGGCCGCGGCCCGACTCCCCGTCGGGGTGGGAGGAGGGCGCGGTCGCCGGTGGCCGTTTGGCCGAGGCGGCGTCCGCCACCTCGATGCGGATCACGTCGGCCGTCGCGTCCAGGGCGAGGCTCAGCGCGAAGTCGTGGCCGGGCACCCGGCCGTGCCGCACGGCGTTCGCCGCCAGCTCACCGACGACGAGCGCCACCGTGCACGACGCGTCCGACTCCGGCGAATGCCCCCACTCCTCCACGCACCGCACGGCAGCGCGCCGGACCAGCCGTGCGCCCCGGGGTGTGGAGGCGAACTGTGCCGCAAAGTGCGGGCGTTGGGCGCCACGCCTTCTCCCGAGGTGGTCGTTCCTGTCAGCACGGCCGGTCCACCCTTCGTGCACGAGCAATTACGTTTCGCACTCAAGCGTCGGCATACGGCCCTACTCTCGAAAGGAGGCGCAGCCTTACCTTTCAGCTCTTGACGTGCTCCCCGCCCTGAAGGGCGGGGATTCCTGCCTGGGTCGTCCGACCCTTCCGGGGCTTCCTGCTTCACCGCGCTGTGCGGGCACGTGTGCCCGTCTTACCGGCGCTCCACAGGCGTTTGGCGTCTCCGCCCGTCCGGCGGCGACGATTCGGCGTCCTTCGAACAGGACGTTGCGGGCTGCGTTGTGGTCGCGGTCGTGCACGGTGCCGCACTCGCCGCACGTCCACTCACGGACGTGCAAGGGCTTGGGGCCGTCCCGGAAGCCGCAGGCCGAGCAGACTTGCGAGGAGGGGAAGGCCCGGCCCACCTTGGCGAAGGTGCGCCCGTGCAGAGCCGCCTTGTACTGAAGCATGGCCACGAACGCGGACCATCCCGCGTCGTGCACGGACTTGGCGAGCCGGGTGCGGCCCAGGCCGGACACCGCGAGGTCCCGACTGCCGGGTGTCCTTCTTCGACTTGTAGCGGGGCGGGCCCACCTTGCGGCCCTGCCGCTTGCCCTTGAGGCTGTCGAAGAAGTTCTGGTAGGCGGCATCCAGGTCCCGCAGGGACTGCTGCAGGACGACCGCCGACACCTCGGCGAGCCAGGCGCGCTCCTCGGTGCGCTTGGCCTGGGTGATGCGCAGCCGGGACAGGTCCGCTGATTTCACGTACGGCAGCCCGGCCGCGTGCGCTTCCTTTCGGTCGCGACGCGCTGCGAAGAGATCATGCGCAAGGTGTGCGAGGACTTCGAGGCGGAGCTGAAGGAGTTCAACGGCGAGAAGGATCACGTGCACCTGCTGGTGCACTACCCGCCCAAGGTCGCCGTCTCCAGGCTGGTCAACTCCCTCAAGGGTGTCTCCGCTCGCCGGATACGGCAGGAGTTCACCGGCCGGGTCAACCAAGCCATCATGCACGGGCATCTGTGGTCGCCCTCGTACCTCTCCGCCTCGTGCGGCGGAGCGCCATTGTCGATCATCCGCACCTACATCGAGCAGCAACAACGGCCGCTGTGACCTACGGGCCAGGGCAGTCCAGAGATGCGTTCATCCCCGGCGTGAACGCCGGGGCTTTCTGCAAGAGTCCCGGTAACGGGCAGGCGGCCCTGGACCAGGCCGGAAGCCGGGCGTAGGTGAACGGCCCGGACGTGACAGTGCGGGCAAGTTAGTCTCGTACCCATGACCAGCGACGACCCCGCAGCGATCACCCGCTCCCTCGAGACCCGTTCCGAGCTCTCGCCGGACGAGGCCGAAGCCGTGCTCGGGCTGTTGGCGGCGGCTGCTCGCCATGACGGGCAGCAGGCGGTGTCCGAGCAGGGGCGGTTGCAGTTGCGTGGGGGTGCCCGGCCGGGCGTGTCGCACCTGCTGCTGAGCGTCGACGGGGAGCTGGTCGGGTACGCGCAGCTGGAGGACACCGACCCGGTGGAGGCGCCGGCCGCCGAGCTGGTCGTGCATCCGGCACACCGCGGGTACGGGCACGGGCGGGCGCTGGGTACGGCGCTGCTCGCCGCCTCGGGCAAGCGGCTGCGGGTGTGGGCGCACGGCGGGCACTCCGCCGCCCGGCATCTCGCGCAGGGCCTCGGGCTGACCCTGTTCCGCGAACTGCGGCAGATGCGGCGGCCGTTGACGGGCTTCGAGCTGCCGGAGCCGGCGCTGCCCGAGGGGGTGACGGTACGGACCTTCGTGCCGGGGCAGGACGACGCCGCCTGGCTCGCCGTGAACGCGGAGGCGTTCGCCCACCACCCCGAGCAGGGCTCCCTCACCCAGCAGGACCTCGACGACCGCAAGGCCGAACCGTGGTTCGACCCGCGGGGGTTCTTCCTCGCCGAGCGCGAGAGCGAGCGCGAGAACGGGCGCGACGGACGGCTGGTCGGCTTCCACTGGACCAAGGTCCACCAGGAGGAGCGGCTGGGCGAGGTGTACGTCCTCGGGGTCCGCCCCGGCACCCAGGGCGGCGGCCTCGGCAAGGCCCTCGCCCTGATCGGCCTGCGCCACCTGGCCGCCGAGGGCCTGCCGACCGCGATGCTCTACGTCGACGCCGACAACAAGGCGGCCGTCTCGGTCTACGAGCGGCTGGGCTTCACGACGTACGAGACCGACCTCATGTACCGCACGGAAACCTGACCTCCGACGGCCCGACCCCCGACGGACGCCGACGGACGCCGGTGATCCCCGCGGGCCGCCTCCCGGTGTCCCGCACGTCATGTCTCCGTAACCGTTGATTCAGACAGGCTTGCGACGCTCGGCCAATGAAGCCTGCCGTGCCCGAGCCCGCGCCGCCCCCCAAGGGGCGCGCCGTCGTGCTCCCGCCCGTGCTCTCCGACGCGACTGTCCCGCGCCACGCGCGGAAGAATGGGGACATGAGCCAGCAAGACGCCCAGGCAGCGCAGCCGCACCACCCGTTCTCCGCGACCTTCGTGGGGGGCCCGGCGGGCCACGGCCCCCTGCAGAACCCGCAGCCTTCCGTGGGCTCCATCGCCGCGCACCGCCCGCCCACCGTGGCGACCGCGGTCTCCGGCCTGGCACCGGACATCGACGCCGACCTCGACGGCTACGTGGAGTCACGAGTCGAGGGCGAACAGTTGCCGCAGGGCCGCTTCCTGGACCGGGAACGCAGCTGGCTCGCCTTCAACGAGCGGGTCCTGGAACTCGCCGAGGACCCGGACACCCCCCTGCTGGAGCGGGCGAACTTCCTCGCGATCTTCGCCAGCAACCTGGACGAGTTCTTCATGGTCCGGGTCGCCGGCCTCAAACGCCGTATCGCCACCGGAGTCGCCACCCGGTCCGCCTCCGGGCTGCAGCCGCGCGAGGTGCTGGAGATGATCTGGGCGCGCTCGCGCGAGCTCATGGCCCGGCACGCCGCCTGCTACCACGAGGACGTCGCCCCCGCCCTCGCGGAGGAGGGCATCCACCTGGTCCGCTGGAGCGAGCTCACGGAGAAGGAGCAGGCCCGCCTGTTCACGCTCTTCAGGCACCGCATCTTCCCCGTGCTGACCCCGCTGGCCGTCGACCCCGCGCACCCCTTCCCGTACATCTCCGGCCTGTCCCTGAACCTGGCCGTCGTCGTACGCAACCCGGTCACCGGCCACCGCCACTTCGCCCGCGTCAAGGTGCCGCCGCTGCTGAACCGCTTCCTGGAGAGCTCCCCGGGCCGCTACGTCCCTCTGGAGGACGTCATCGCCGCCCACCTGGAGGAGCTGTTCCCGGGCATGGAGGTCCTGGAGCACCACACCTTCCGGCTCACCCGCAACGAGGACCTGGAAGTCGAGGAGGACGACGCCGAGAACCTGCTCCAGGCCCTGGAGAAGGAGCTCATGCGGCGCCGCTTCGGGCCGCCGGTGCGCCTGGAGGTCGAGGAGTCCATCGACCGGGAGGTGCTCGACCTGCTGGTACGCGAGCTGAAGATCTCCGAGGCCGAGGTGTACCCGCTGCCCGGCCCGCTCGACCTCACCGGCCTGTTCCGCATCCACAGCCTGGACCGGCCCGAGCTGAAGTACCCGAAGTTCGTCGCCGGCACCCACCGCGACCTGGCGGAGGTGGAGTCCGCCTCGCCGCCCGACATATTCACGGCCCTGCGCAGCCGGGACGTGCTGCTGCACCACCCCTACGACTCCTTCTCCACCTCCGTCCAGGCCTTCCTGGAGCAGGCCGCCGCCGACCCGGACGTCCTCGCCATCAAGCAGACCCTGTACCGGACCTCGGGCGACTCCCCCATCGTCGACGCGCTCATCGACGCCGCCGAGTCCGGCAAGCAGGTCCTCGTCCTGGTCGAGATCAAGGCCCGTTTCGACGAGCACGCCAACATCAAGTGGGCGCGCAAGCTGGAGGAGGCCGGCTGCCACGTCGTCTACGGCCTGGTCGGGCTGAAGACCCACTGCAAGCTGTCCCTGGTGGTGCGTCAGGAGGGCGACGACACGCTACGGCGCTACAGCCATGTCGGCACCGGCAACTACCACCCCAAGACCGCCCGCCTCTACGAGGACCTCGGCCTGCTCACCGCCGACCCGCAGGTCGGCGCCGACCTCTCCGACCTGTTCAACCGCCTCTCCGGCTACTCCCGCCGCGAGACCTACCGGCGGCTGCTCGTCGCCCCCAAGTCCCTGCGCGACGGGCTTGTCTCGCGGATCGAGAAGGAGGCCCAGCACCACCGAGCCGGGCGCCCCGCCTTCATCCGCATCAAGGTCAACTCGATGGTCGACGAGGCGGTCGTCGACGCCCTCTACGGCGCGTCCCGGGCGGGGGTGCCGGTCGACGTGTGGGTGCGCGGTATCTGCGCCCTGCGCCCCGGCGTGCCCGGCCTGTCGGAGAACATCCGCGTCCGCTCGATCCTCGGCCGCTTCCTGGAGCACTCCCGCGTCTTCGTCTTCGGCAACGGCGGGGAGCCCGAGGTGTGGATCGGCAGCGCCGACATGATGCACCGCAACCTCGACCGCCGTATCGAGGCCCTGGTCCGGGTCACCGACCCGGCCCACCGGGCAGCCCTCAACCGGCTGCTGGAGACCGGCATGTCCGACACCACCTCCTCCTGGCACCTCGGCCCGGACGGCGACTGGACCCGGCACGCGACCGACCCGGACGGCCTGCCCCTGCGCAACATCCAGGAGATGCTCATAGACGCCCGGAGGCGCCGGCGTGGCACAGCGACACCCTGACCACCCGACGGACCCGGCGGCCCCCGCGGACCCGGTGGACCCCACGAACCCCGCGGGCCCCATGGCCGGAGTTGTCCCCGCCGAAGCCCTCGCGGGCTATCTGCGCGCCTGGGCCACGGAGTTCCTCCGCGCGCTGCGGCTGCACCGCGAGAGCGGCGGCGGCGCGGGGAACGGCACCCAGGAGTCCGACGACGCGGCGTACGCCCTGCGCCGCTCCGCCCGCCGGATCAGCGGCAGCCTGCACACCTTCCGCCCCCTGCTGGAGGAGACCTGGTCGGAGGAACTGCGCCCGGAACTGGCCTGGCTCTCCGGCACCCTGGCCCGTGAGCACGCCTACCAGGCCCGCCTGGAACGGCTGTTGCTGGCCCTGGACAGGCTGTCGCCCCGACAAGCCGCGGGCGGTCGTGGCGCGGACCGCGGCAGCCTCACCGTGGGCGCGGCCAAAGCGGCCGCCCTGCTCGACCGCCAGTTGACCCTCGCCCGCACCCGGGCCCACTCGACGGCCCTCCAGGCCCTGGGCTCCTCCCGCTTCCACGCCGTGGCGGACAAGGTCGCCGTACTCGCCAGCGACGTCCCCCTCACCCCCACCGCCGCCACCACGGACCTGATCCCCCTGGCCACCGCCGCCGAGGAACGCTTGAAGGACGCCGTCGCCGCGCTCCCCCTCGTCACCGCCGGCAGCCCCTACAACGCGGAGGCCCTGACCCACGGCCTGTCCCCGGACCCGTCCCCCCACCCGCAGGACGCCCCCTGGCACCAGGTCCGCCTGCTGCTGCGCCTGCACCGCTACGCCCGTGAGGTCGTGCATGGTCCGGACACACCCGTGGACGTACGCCTGCTCGCCGCCGGACAGGCCCTCGACCGGCACCGCGACGCCTCGGAGGCGGCGGCCGCGGCGGCAGCGGCGGCCCGCACCCCGCGCATCGCCCCGGCGACGGCGTACGCGCTCGGCGTGCTCCACGCCGACCAGCGGCACGAGGTGGAGGCGGCCAGGTTCGCCTTCCAGCAGTCGTGGCAGAAGCAGACCGTCGGCGCCAACTGACAGGTGGTGAGAGACCGTTGACTTCCCCGAACGACACACCCGTCCTGGCGGCCGGCTGCGTGCTGTGGCGCCGCTCACCGTCGGCCGGCACCCTCGAAGTCTGCCTGGTGCACCGGCCGAAGTACGACGACTGGTCCCACCCCAAGGGCAAGCTCGACCCCGGCGAGGACCCGCTCGCGGGCGCCCTGCGCGAGGTCGCGGAGGAGACGGGCCACAGCGCCGTCCCCGGCGCCGAGCTGAGCACGGTGACGTACATGGCGGACGGCCGGCCCAAACAGGTGCGCTACTGGGCCGCCGAGGCCACCGCGGGCAGCTTCACGCCCACCAAGGAGGTGGACCGCATCCTGTGGCTCCCCCCGGCCGCGGCCCGTACCCGGCTGACCCGGTTCAGCGACCGCGAACTGCTCGACGAGCTGACCGACGAACCACCGACGACCGCCCACCCCACCTAGTGCGTGCCGCGCGCGTGTCCCTCCGCGTCCGTGCGGGCCAGGCTGCGGGCTCTGCGGGCGGGGCCGCGCCAGCCGCAGGTGCAGCGGGCCAGGCAGAAGCGGCCCTGTTCGACGGTCGTCGCGCCGTGCCGGCGGGCCTCCAAGGTGGGGGCAAGCCCCTCATAGTGCGCCACGACGACGAACGTACCCATGCCAGGTGAACGGCAAGTTACGCCCACCTGTCGCTCCCGTGGGCGCGTGACGGGGCCACCTACTCGTCGTTAACCGGACGACAGGGGCCCGTGACGGACACAGCGGCTGGGGGTAGACAGGCGATGACGGAGCGGCAGCGGCTGGGAGTCGCCCCCGTGCGAGTGAGGGCGGGTGGCGCGGTCCTCGCGGCGGGGCTCCTGGTCTGCACGTGTGCCACGGGATGCGCCGGCGGCAACGCCGCCGCCGAGGACGCGCGCGCCCCCGCCGATCCGGTGCGGACCCTGCGCCGGGCGCCGGACGTGCTGCTGGAGGCGGGCAGCGCGCGGACCCGTACGTCGATGGAGATGGCCGCCGGCGGGACCCGTGTGACGATCCGCGGCGAGGGGGCCTACGACTTCCGCGGGCAGCGCGGGCGGCTGACACTGGTGCTGCCGCAGGACCCCACCGGGGCCGCCGAGCACGTGCCGATCACCGAACTCCTCGCGCCCGGCGCCCTGTTCATGAAGAACCGGGGGGCCGGCGTGCCCGCCGACAAGTGGGTGCGGATCGACACGGCCACGCTCGTCGACGGCAACCTGGTCACCGGCGGCGCCACCGACCCGTACACCGCCGCCGAAGTCCTGCGCGGCACGCGCACGGCGGCGTTCGTCGGCAGGACCGAGGTCGCCGGGGTCGCGGTACGGCACTACCGGGGCACCGCCGATCTGGCCCTGGCCGCGAAGAGCGCCTCGGCGGCCGGTGGGACGGCGGTCCAGGCGACGCTGAGGGCGGCGGCGAAAGGGTTCGCCACGGCCACGGTTCCGTTCGACGTCTACCTCGACGACCAGGGACGCGTCCGGAAGATCCGCCAGCGCTTCGCCTTCGTCAACGGGCAGCGGAGCAGCCGCACCGTGGCCGTCCACTCGACCACGGTGCTGTACGCCTTCGGGACCCCGGTGACCGTGACGCTGCCGCGGGCGCAGGACATCTACACCGGCCGGATCGCCGAGAAGCAGACGCAAAACGGCCAGGAATGACCGGCGGACTAGCCCTTCCGTGCCATGCGCGGCGCGTGGACCGCTCCCTACCCTGGGAAGCCGGCAACGGCAGACCGGCGCATTGGCGGACCGGCAACGGCGGAGAAGAGGTGATGCACGTGGCTCCGGTTCGCATCAGGGCGGTTCAGGACCACGTGGCCCTCGCCGAGATAGAGCTGTGCGGAGACCTGATCATCGCGGCCTCGGCGGCAGAGGAGCGGCTCAGTCCGGAGAGCATCGACGAGGTGCTGCGGGTGGCCGAGGAACGCGATGCCGGCAGCGGCAGGTGAGCCTCACGTCCGCAGCAGCCGCCCGATCGCCTTCGTGGCCTCCTCCACCTTCGCGTCGATCTCCGCGCCGCCCTTGAGGGCCGCGTCGGCGACGCAGTGCCGCAGGTGTTCCTCCAGCAACTGCAGGGCGAAGGACTGCAGGGCCTTGGTGGAGGCGGACACCTGGGTGAGTATGTCGATGCAGTAGACGTCCTCGTCGACCATCCGCTGCAGCCCGCGGACCTGGCCCTCGATCCGGCGCAGCCGCTTGACGTGCTCGTCCTTCTGCTTGTGGTAACCGTGCGTGACGGTCTCGTGCCCGCTGCCCGCCTGGAGCCCGCTGCTTCCGGAGGGCGCCGGCGCGCCGGCCTCGGTGGTCGTCATCGCGTCCTCCCTTTCGGACCGTATGGAACAGAAACACAAAGACATACCCCTGCCGGGTATATCGTAACGAACTTCGCGGGGCACCAGAACCTTTGGCATGCCCCCGTGCGGAGCACCATGCCCGATGGGCGACACTGGGGACGGCCCCTTAGCCGTGGCCGGATGATGCCCTTAGCATCACCCTGACCGAAACCAAAGGACCCTGAGGACCCCACGTGCGCTTTCGTCTGACCCCCAGGGAGACGAGCTTCTACGACATGTTCGCCGCGTCCGCGGACAACATCGTCACGGGCTCGAAACTCCTGATGGAACTGCTCGGAGCGGACGGTCCCGCCCGGGTCGAGATCGCAGAGCGTATGCGGGCCGCGGAACACGCAGGCGACGACGCCACCCACGCGATCTTCCACCAGCTGAACTCCTCCTTCATCACGCCCTTCGACCGCGAGGACATCTATGCCCTCGCCTCCTCCCTCGACGACATCATGGACTTCATGGAGGAGGCCGTCGACCTGGTCGTCCTCTACAACGTCGAGGAACTGCCCAAGGGCATAGAACAGCAGATCGAGGTCCTGGCCAGAGCCGCGGAGCTGACGGCCGAGGCCATGCCGCACCTGCGGACCATGGAGAACCTCACCGAGTACTGGATCGAGGTGAACCGCCTGGAGAACCAGGCGGACCAGATCCACCGCAAGCTCCTCGCGCACCTGTTCAACGGCAAGTACGACGCCATCGAGGTGCTCAAGCTCAAGCAGATCGTGGACGTACTGGAAGAGGCCGCGGACGCCTTCGAGCACGTGGCGAACACCGTGGAGACCATCGCGGTCAAGGAGTCCTGAGGCGTCGATGGACACCTTCGCGCTGATCCTGACCATCATGGTCGCCCTCGGCTTCGCCTACACCAACGGCTTCCACGACTCGGCCAACGCCATCGCGACATCGGTGTCGACCCGCGCGCTCACCCCACGGGCCGCCCTGTTGATGGCCGCGGTGATGAACCTCCTCGGCGCCTTCCTGGGCAGCGGGGTCGCCAAGACCGTCAGTGAGGGTCTGATCCAGACCCCCGAGGGCGGCAAGGGGATGGCCATCCTCTTCTCGGCCCTGCTCGGGGCCATCGTCTGGAACCTGATCACCTGGTACTTCGGCCTGCCCTCGTCCTCCTCGCACGCCCTGTTCGGCGGCATGGTCGGCGCGGCACTGGCGGGCGGTACGACGGTGTACTGGTCCGGCGTACTGGACAAGATCGTCACCCCGATGTTCCTGTCGCCGATCATCGGCCTGATCGCCGGCTACCTGGTGATGACGGCGATCATGTGGATCTTCCGCCGGGCCAACCCGCACAAGGCCAAGCGCGGCTTCCGCATAGCGCAGACGGTGTCCGCGGCCGGCATGGCGCTCGGGCACGGTCTGCAGGACGCCCAGAAGACCATGGGTGTGGTGGTGATGGCGCTGGTCATCGCCGACGTGGAGGACTACGGCGACCCGATCCCGGTGTGGGTGAAGCTGGCCTCCGCCCTCATGCTGTCACTGGGCACCTACGCGGGCGGCTGGCGCATCATGCGCACCCTGGGCCGCAAGATCATCGAACTGGACCCGCCGCAGGGCTTCGCCGCCGAGACGACCGGCGCGTCGATCATGTTCGCCACGGCGTACCTCTTCAAGGCGCCGATCTCCACCACCCATGTGATCACCTCGGCGATCATGGGCGTGGGCGCGACGAAGCGGGTGAACGCGGTCCGCTGGGGCGTGGCGAAGAACATCGTGCTCGGCTGGTTCATCACCATGCCGGCCGCGGCGCTCGTGGCCGGTTGCGCCTTCTGGCTGATCCACCTGGCGTTCCTGTAGCCGCCGGGCCCGGTGTGGCGACACTGGAAGTATGACTGGCAAGGCACTCCTCGAAGGCGGGCCGGAGGACCTCGCGGGCACCGTTGTGCCGGTGGTCCCTCCGGGACAGGAACTGAAGATCCCGCACCTCGGGGGATACGAGCACTACAAGGTCACCTCGCGCCACGAGGACAGCAAGGAGGGACAGGTCACCGTCTACCGGTGGTGGGAACGCACCGAAGTCGCCGAGTGAACTCCGCCCGACAAAACGCGGGCCCGCCCCCGGAAGCCGGAGGCGGGCCCTTATGCGTCCTCACGGTGGCACCGCCATGCAGCACCGCGAGGGGTCCGGACACCGGCCGCGAGTCAGCCGAAGCGGCCCGAGATGTAGTCCTCGGTCGCCTGCACGGACGGGTTGGAGAAGATCCGCTCGGTGTCGTCGAGCTCGACCAGCCGGCCCGGCTGCCCCATCCCGGCCAGGTTGAAGAAGGCCGTACGGTCCGAGACGCGCGCCGCCTGCTGCATGTTGTGCGTCACGATGACGATCGTGAACTGTTCCTTCAGCTTGCCCATCAGGTCCTCGATGGCGAGGGTCGAGATCGGGTCCAGGGCGGAGCAGGGCTCGTCCATGAGCAGCACCTTCGGCTCGACCGCGATGGCGCGGGCGATGCACAGCCGCTGCTGCTGACCGCCGGACAGGCCGGCGCCCGGCTTGTTCAGCCGGTCCTTGACCTCGTTCCAGAGGTTGGCTCCCCTGAGCGACTTCTCGACGATGTCGGCGAGCTCGCTCTTCTTGTAGTTGCCGTTCAGCCGCAGGCCCGCCGCCACATTGTCGAAGATCGACATGGTGGGGAACGGGTTCGGCCGCTGGAAGACCATCCCCACCTCGCGGCGCACGGCCACCGGGTCCACCCCGGCGCCGTACAGGTCCTCGGAGTCCAGCAGCACCTTGCCCTCGACCCGGCCGCCCGGGGTGACCTCGTGCATACGGTTGAGCGTGCGCAGGAACGTCGACTTGCCGCAGCCGGAGGGGCCGATGAACGCCGTCACCGAGCGCGGCTCGACCGTCATCGAGATGTCCTCGATCGCCTTGTGGGCACCGTAGTAGGCGGTGAGCCCGCTCACGTCTATTCGCTTGGCCATGACTACTTCTTCACTTCCAGTCTTCGGTCGCTGTTGGTCGCGGTCAGCGACCGGCCACGCGGCGGTAGCCGCACATTGTCAGCGTGGGGCCTTCCAGCGGGCGATGCCGCGGGCCCCCAGGTTGAGGATCATCACGAAGGCGATCAGGGTGAGCGAGGCCGCCCACGCACGGTCGTACGCCGCGCCGGAGCCCGCGCTGTTGGCGTACTGCTGGTAGATGTACAGCGGCAGCGAGGCCTGCGCCCCCTCGAAGGGGTTGTTGTTGATGAAGGGGTTGCCGAACACCAGCAGCAGCACGGGAGCGGTCTCACCGGCGATCCGGGCGACGGACAGCACGATGCCGGTGGTGATGCCGCCGATCGAGGTCGGCAGGACCACCTTCAGGATCGTCCGCCACTTCGGCACGCCCAGGGCGAGGGACGCCTCACGCAGCTCGTTCGGCACGAGCTTGAGCATCTCCTCCGTGGAGCGGACCACGACCGGCATCATCAGGATGGCCAGGGCCAGCGAACCGGCGAAGCCGAAGGGCTGCAGCTTGAAGATCAGCATCAGGCTGAGGATGAACAGGCCCGCGACGATCGACGGGATGCCGGTCATCACGTCGACGAAGAAGGTGATGGCCTGCGCCAGCCTGCCGCGCCCGTACTCCACCAGGTAGATCGCGGTGAGCACACCGATCGGCGCGCCGATCAGGGTGGCGAGGCCGACCTGCTGCAGGGTGCCGATGATGGCGTGGTAGATGCCGCCGCCCGGCTCGGTGTCGGCGACCACGCCCATCGAGTGGGTCAGGAAGTAGACGTCCAGGACCTTCACGCCGCGCTGGGCGGTGGTCCAGACCAGGGAGACCAGCGGCACCACGGCGAGCAGGAAGGCGACCCAGACGAGGCTGGTGGCGACCCGGTCCTTGGCCTGCCGCCGGCCCTCGACGCGGGCGGAGATGCCGTACGTGCCGAGGATGAAGAGGATCCCCGCGATCAGCCCCCACTGGATACGGCTGTGCAGGCCGCCGAGCGTGCCGATGAGGATCGCCAGGGCGAGCGAGCCGAGGGCGATGGCGTACGGGGACCACTTGGGCAGGCTCGCGCCGCGCAGGCTGCTCGAGCGCTTGTCGGCGATGGCTGCGGTGCTCATGCGTTGGCCCCCGAGTACTCCTTGCGGCGGGCGATGATCAGGCGGGCCGCGCCGTTGACCAGCAGGGTGATGACGAACAGGACCAGACCGGAGGCGATCAGCGCGTCACGGCCGAACTCCGTCGCCTCGCTGAACTTGCTGGCGATGTTCTGGGCGAAGGTGCCGCCGCCCGGGTCGAGCAGGCTGGCCTTGATGAGGAAGCTCGGGGAGAGCACGGTGGCGACCGCCATCGTCTCGCCGAGCGCACGGCCGAGACCGAGCATCGAGGCGGAGATCACTCCGGAGCGGCCGAAGGGCAGCACCGACATGCGGATGACCTCCCAGCGCGTGGCGCCGAGGGCCAGGGCCGCCTCCTCGTGCATGCGCGGCACCTGGCGGAAGACCTCGCGGCTGACGTTGGTGATGATCGGCAGGATCATGATCGCCAGCAGGATGCCGACGGTGAGCATCGAGCGGGGGGCGCCGCCCTCCCAGGAGAAGACGCCGGTCCAGCCGAGGTAGTCGTTGAGCCAGCCGAACAGGCCGTTCATGTGCGGAACGAGGATCAGCGCGCCCCACAGGCCGTACACGATGGACGGCACGGCGGCGAGCAGGTCGATCACATAGGAGATGGGACCGCTCAGCCGGCGCGGCGCGTAGTGCGTGAGGAAGAGCGCGATGGCGACCGCGACGGGGACCGCGACGACCATGGCGATGATCGAGGAGACCACCGTGCCGAAGGCCAGCACGGCGATGCCGAAGACCGGCTGCTGCTGGTTGGTGTTCCACTCGAAGGTGGTCAGGAAGTTGCCGTGGTCCTGGCTGATGGCCAGGGACGCGCGGTAGGTGAGGAAGACCGCGATCGCGGCCATGGTCAGCAGCAGCAGGATGCCGGCCCCCCGGGAGAGGCCGAGGAAGATCCGGTCTCCGGGGCGGGTGGTGCCGCGGGCTGCGCCACGGGCGGCGCCACGGGCGGCGTGCTTGCGCTGGGTCGTGCGGGTCGCGGCCGGCTGTGGAGTGGGCGCGGGAGCGCCCGCGTGCGTCTTGTGCGTGGATATGTCCATCGAGTTCTCCGGTCTGCGGAGCCGTACGCGTCGTACGGCTCCTGGCGGCGGTGCACCGGACAGTGCGACCCGGGCCCCGCGGGGGGACCGGGCCGCACGGGGATCAGCTCAGGCCTTCGATGGTGGTGCGGACCTTGCCGATGATCTCGTCGGGCATCGGGGCGTAGTCGTTCTGGGCGAGCAGGCTCTGGCCGTCCTCACTGGCGATGTAGTTCAGGAACGCCTTGGTGGCCGGCAGGGTGTCGCTCTTGTTGCCCTTGTCGCAGACGATCTCGTACGTGACCAGGACCATCGGGTAGGCGCCCTCGGCCTTGGTCTTGTAGTTCAGATCCAGCGCCAGGTCCTTGCCGGTGCCGACGACCTTGGCGTCCGCGATGGCCTTGGAGGCGTTCTCGACGGTGGCCTTGACCGGGTCGGAGGCGCCCGTGTCGATGGCGACCGTGGACATGTCCTTGGCGTACGACAGCTCGAAGTAACCGATGGCGCCGTTGGTCTGCTTCACCTGCTGGGCCAGACCGGAGGACTGCGGAGCGGCCTGGCCGCCCTGGGCCTGCCAGGCCTTGCCGCCGGAGTACTTCCAGTCGTTCGGCGCGGCGGCCTTCAGGTACTTGGTGAAGTTGTCGGTGGTGCCGGACTCGTCCGAGCGGTGGAAGGCCTGGATCTTGAGGCTGGGCAGCTTGGCGTCGGGGTTGAGCTTCTTGATCGCCGGGTCGTCCCAGCTCTTGATCCTGCTGTCGAAGATCTTGGCCAGGGTCGGAGCGTCCAGGACCAGGTCGTCGACTCCGGGGAGGTTGTAGCCGACCGCGATCGGGCCGCCGACCATCGGCAGGTCGATGGCCTGGCCGCCGGTGCAGATCTTCTGGGAGGCGGTGACCTCCTCGGGCTTCAGCGCGGAGTCGGAGCCGGCGAAGGCGACCTGTCCCTGGGTGAACGCCGTGATGCCGGCGCCGGAGCCGCCGCCCTTGTAGTTGATCTGCACACCACAGGCCTGGCTGAACTGCTTCACCCAGGCGTCGATCGCGTTCTTCTGCGCCGAGGAGCCGTCCGCGAGCAGCTGCTGGCCCTTGACGTCGTCACACTTGATGGAGCTGTTGGAGGCACTGGTGCTGCCGCCGCCGGCATTGCTCCTCTCGCCGGTGTCGTCAGAACCGCACGCCGTGAGGGCCAGGGCGCCGGAGACGGCGAGAGCGCCGAGAGCGAGTGCCCGCCGGTTCTTGCGCTGAAGCTTCACTTGAGTTCCTTCCAGGAGCCGCCGTCCTGATCGGCGGCGTGCGAAGTGTGGGCGACGCCGATGCGCCGAGATGCGCATCAGCACCGAACAAGACCGAAGTTAGGCAGAACAGGTGAAGCCGCCGATGGCCGGAAGTGAACGAGGGGTGAACCCCTGCCGAAAGTGCGGTGAGGTCACGGAATGCTCACGGGAAGAACACGTGGAGGTTCCGACATCCACGCCGAAGCAGCTACACAACTGCACGCGGTCGTACCGCCGTAGCTGCGGGCAGTCTCGTGCCTCCCCCAGTGCTGAACGCGGGGGACCTCCAGGGCGATGGGGGTCCCCCTGCTCGAGCGCAGCCGAGAGCTTGGGGGAGGGTGGGATGGGGGGGTACCCCCTGCTCGAAGAGCTTGGGGGAGGCACCCCGCAAGCGCGGGCAAGCAGACCCGTCCCCGCGCCGGCCGCAGCCCAGGACCACCTGTCAAGCAGCCAGGTCCCGGTCCTCCGCCGGCAACGGCTCCTCGGCACCCCGGCGGCCGACCTCCCCCGCCTCGTCCCGCCCCGCCCGAACCCCCCGCGCGGACACCAGCCACCCGCCCCACGCCGACCCCTCGACCGCTCTCAGCAGCGGCGTGAGCAGCGCCATGGCGAGCGGAGACAGCAGCAGCGCGACAGCCGTGCCCAGCGCGAGCCCGCCCACGACGTCCGTCGGATAGTGCACGCCCATGTACACCCGGCAGAACCCTTCGAGCAGCGCCAGCCCTATGCCCACCAGCCCGAACCGCCGGTTGGCGACGAACAGCGCGACCCCCATCGCCATGGTGATCGCCGCATGGTCGCTCACGAACGAGTAGTCGGTCTTCCCGGACACCAGGACCTCCAGCCCCTGATGGTCCAGGAACGGCCGGGGCCGCTGCACGAACCCCCGTATCGGCACGTTCACCAGCACCGCGAGGCCCGCCGCGAGCGGCACCCACACCAGCGCGGCGACGGACGACGCCGCCTCCGCGCCGCCCCGGCGCCGCACGGACCACCAGCACCACACCACGAGCAGCACCATGGCGAGCAGCAGCCCGTACTCACCGACGTACTCCATGATCCGGTCGAACCAGCGCGGCGCGTCCTTGGCCAGGCCGTTGATGTCGTAGAGCAGGTCGACGTCGGGGTTCGCCCCGGATTCGGCGAGTCCAGCCATGACGCTGCGGCCCCTTCGTCGTATCGTTCCGGGCGCACCCCGTGTGCACCCCTCCTGGCCACCCCCGTGGTTGCAGATCCGCTACGCCATCAGCAACGCACGACCCCGATCGATACGTTCCGCACTCCACCGAATGATCACGCAGACGTTATCGAAGAGAGACTCATCGCCGCAGCTCAGGGGGCAGGTTCACAGGCGGTTCACACGGAGGTGGGGAGTGCTTTCGCGCCATCCTCGGTGACCCTGGTGGCCCCGAAGTAGTCCGGCGTGTCGATGGGGTCGAACCGGATCACCGCACCCGGCCTCGGCGCGTTGATCATGTACCCGCCGCCGACGTAGATGCCCACGTGCCGGATGGCCCGTGAATCGGTCGGGTCGTCGGAGAAGAACACCAGATCGCCCGGCAGCAGCTCGTCCCGCTCGGGGTGCGGACCGGCGTTGTACTGGTCGTTGGCGACCCGCGGCAGGGTGATCCCCACACTCTCGTACGCCGCCTTGGTCAGCCCCGAGCAGTCGAACCGTCCGCCCTGGTCGGCGGTGCCGTTCCCACCCCACAGATAGGGCGTGCCGAGCTTGCTCTGCGCATAGGAGATGGCCGCGGCGGCCTGCTTGGAGGGGTCGACGCGCCTGACGGGCGCGGCGAAGCTCTTCTCCAGGGTCGTGATGGTCTTCACGTAGTTCCGGGTCTCCGCGTACGGCGGCACGCCCCGGTACTTGATGACGGCGTACGCGCCCGCGTTGTAGGCCGCGAGCATGTTGTGCGTCGGGTTCCCGGGCACGTCCTTGACGTACCGGGCGAGTTCGCAGTCGTAGGACGCGGCCGACGGAATCGCGTCGTCCGGGTCCCAGACGTCGCGCTTGCCGTCACCGTTGCCGTCGATGCCGTGCGTGGCCCAGGTGCCCGGGATGAACTGGGCGATCCCCTGCGCCGCGGCGGGGCTCTGGGCGTTCGGGTTGAACCCGCTCTCCTGGTACAGCTGGGCGGCCAGCAGCGCGGGGTTGATGGCGGGGCAGAGATTGCCCCACTTCTGCACGAGGGAGTGGTACGCGGCCGGCACCGCGCCCCTGGCGAGTCCCACGGATCCGCCGCCCACCCCGCCCGCGAGGTTCCCGGCGACGACGTACACGCCGACGACGAGCAGCGCGACGAAGCTGAACGAGGTGCCGACGGCGATGATCGCAACGATCCATGCCTTACGCACCGTCAACCGCCCCTCGACGCCCGGGAGTCCGCCGCCGACAGTTTAGGGGCGCCCACTGCGCTTTGGGAGTGATCACACACAGGGCGCAGGGCAGCACGGCGGCCCCCCTCCGTGCGACCCCGCCCCGGACCGGGTACGGGTCGGCCGGTCAGCGGGTCAGCGGGTCAGCGGGTCAGCGGGTCAGCGGGTCAGCGGGTCAACGACCAACCACCGCGTCCTTGTAGAGCTTCGCCGCCGCGGCCCCGAAGACCACGCTGTACGACGTGTCCGCCGTCGCACCCCCCTGCTCGTGCCCGCCGAGCACCCCGACGACCTGCTGGTCACCGCCGACCCACGGGCTGCCGCTGGTGCCGCCGGTGAACTCAGGGCAGTCGATGCGCTGCTGACCACCGCTGTGGGCGTGCGGCCTGTTGGTGCAGCTGATGGGCGCCTCGCGCACGTCCGGATAGCCGGTGACGGTGACCACGGCCGCCCCGGTCGCCGCCCCCGTGACGAAGCGGTTGGCGCCGACGGCGTCCTCGACGCCCTTGCCGCCCTGCGGGGCGAGCACGGCGAAAGCCATGTCGCTGCCCTCGTCCTGGCCCTTGACCCAGCCGTCGGGCAGGAAACGCCTCTTGACCTTCCACACGCCGTACGGCGCCCGCCCGTCCCGGTAGCCCGGCACGAACACCAGGTCGCCGCCGCCGCTCAGACAGTGGGCGGCGGTCAGGATCAGGTCCCGGTTCGGGCTGTGCACCACGGAGGCCGTGCAGAAGTGGTTGCCCGTGAGGTCACCGGCCTTGTCCGCACCGGCCAGCACCCCGACCCGGGCGCTCTGCGGGGACTTCGGAGCCACGGCGGTCACCCCCAGCGGGCCGGGCCCGTCGTCGGCCGCCGCGACGGAGGCCGAGGTGACGGCCAGCAGCGCCAGAACGGTGAACACGGTGCGTTTCACCGGGCCCACCGTACTGGGCACCACCGCCCCGCGCCCGCCCACGCCGAACGGACAGCGGGACCGCGGCCCGTCGTCGTGAGACCATCGGAACGGCCACACACCCGACTGGCCGTCAAAAACCATGGTGGACAGCGGAGAACGTCAACGACGGAACCACACGACAGGTTCCGCTCGGACTTCATTGCCCGGCGTGACCTGCCGTGATACACAGAGTGACAATGCGTACCAAACTCATAAGTCAATAGCGCCAAGTCGACATCGCCGGCGTGATTGTCGGCGAGAATGAGCCTGACCTCTGCGCGAGGACAGGGGACATGGAACTACCCAACAGGGGCGGTGACTTACATGCTCTTTGCGGCCGACAAGGGAGACATCAACACCATCATCGGCGGGATCGCTCCGGACTGGGGCCCCTTCGGCAGCCTGGGCAACGAGGCCAAGGTGATGATCGAGGTGGTGATGGCCGTCGCCATTCTGCTCTGCCTCGGCATCGCCATCTGGGGCGCCGCCAAGCAGCGCATCGGCGCCACGGCCCTGCGCGACACGTTCAGCGCCGAACAGGGCAAGGGGCTGATCATCGCCGGTCTGACAGGGGTGTTCATCATCGGCTCGCTCGGCACGCTCTTCACCATCGTGTACGGCATGGCCGTGTAACCGGCGCACACCCGCGCATGCCGCGCACGGTGCTCCGTCCGCGCCGTGATCCAGACCCTCCGGGCGCGCCCGGTGCCCCCGCTGCCCCCACCCACCCACCGTGCCCACCGGCTGAGGTTGCGTTTCCCTGATGTCGAGTCACCACACCGCGTCCACGCGGGAACCAGCACGGCTACCGTCGTACTTCTACGCGTTCCGGTACGAGGTCGAGGGGGCGTACGGGGCATGAGCCACGGAGACGAGCACGGGTACGGCGACCCGGCGCGCGCCGACGACGGGCCGTACCAGGGCGGACAGACCCGTACCCGGCTCCCGGACCGGGCCGGCGACCCCTACGGCGGCGCCCGGCGCGGCAGCCGCTCGTCCTCACGCAGTCTGATCACGGTGGTCGCCGTGGTCGTCCTCCTCATCGCCGCGATCGCCTTCGCGAACCGCTCGGGCGGCGACGGACCCTCCTCGGCGGACAGCAACGGCGACGGCAACAAGCCGAAGGCGGCAGCGACCGCGGCGAGCGGAACACTGCCGGTGCAGACGAAGACGGACGGCATCCCGTCAGGGTTCGCACACGACGAACAGGGGGTGCAGAGCGCTGCCGCGAACTACGCCGTGACGCTCGGCTCCACCGGCATGTTCAAGAAGGACAGTCGGCACGCCATCCTCGACCTCCTCTACACCCCCGACGCGGCGGCCAGACTCCAGGGGCCCATGGACCAGGCCTACTCGGCCGACTTCCTCAAGAAGATGGGCCTGGACGCCAACGGCAACCCGCCCGCCGACAGCACGTTCGTCTCACGCGTGGTGCCCATCGGCACCACCGTGCGGCAGTACAGCGACAACAGCGCCGAGGTCGAGGTCTGGTACGTGGGGCTCATCGGCATGTCCGCCCAGACCTCGACCGACCCGGTCACCTCCTCCTGGAAGACGTGGACGTTCGATCTGCAGTGGTCGGGAGACGACTGGAAGATCGTCTCCGACGCGCAGAAGGACGGCCCCGCCCCGGTCCCCGGTGACGACAGGGCCGCCACCTCCGACGAGATCCGCAAGGCCACCGAAGAGTACGGAGGGTTCACGTATGCCCGGTAGCAAGCAGCGCCTGCTGGGGCTCACCGGAGTCGTGGCAGCCGTGCAGACGTCGGCCGTGCTGCTGGCCACCCGCGCCGCCGCCGCGCCCACGCCCAGCCCGACGCCCACGCCGACGCAGAGCGGGAACAACTGCGACCTCATCGTCGGCAGGGCCAGGCAGTACTGCGAGCGTGGCAACAGCAGGAGCGGCGACGACTCGACGTACAACGATCCCACCTCCGCCCTCGACCCCCTCTCCTCCCTCGCCAAAGGCTGTGCCGACGCCGCCTCCTGGACCGTCACCAAGCTCAGCAAGGCCGTGCAGGAGACGGCGAACGTCGACTTCACCAACCAGAAGTTCCTGCAGCAGTACGCCGTCGTGTTCGCCGCGTCGACGATCCTCACCCTCCTGCTCTGGCTGCTGGCCGTGGCCAAGCGGGCGGTGCGCGGCGTGCCGCTGGCCACCGCGCTCTCGGAGGCGGTCGGCTTCCTCTGGCTGACCGTGCTAGCCTCCGCCTTCACCCCCCTGATCCTCTACACGGTCGTATCGGCCACCGACGGCGTCTCCGACGTGCTCGCCAAAGCGACCGGCGACCAGGCGGACACGTTCTTCGGCACGTTCTCCGCCGCGCTGAGCAAGGGCGAGAACATCGGTGGCGGCCCGATCATGCTGATCGTCGTCTCCCTCGTCACCATCCTCGCCGCCGGCGTGCTCTGGCTGGAGCTGGTCCTCCGCGCCGCCCTGCTCTACGTCGGCGCACTGCTCGGCACCGTCGTCTACGCCGGACTGGTCGACAAGAACCTGTGGGGGCACGTCCGCCGCTGGGCCGGAGTCATGATCGCCGTGATCCTGGTCAAACCGGTCATCGTGATCGTGCTCGGACTCGCCGGCGCCCTGTCCTCCGGCGACAACGGACCCGGTGCCTTCTCCGCCGTCGTCTCCGGCCTCGCCATCATCCTGCTCGCCATCTTCGCCAGCGCGATGATCTACCGCTTCGTCCCCGGCTTCGGCGACGAGATCGCGGCCGGCCGCAACAACCGCATCATGCGGAGCGCCGAGGGCAAGGCCGCGGCCGTCATCAGCTCCCCGGCGACCCTGGTCGCCCAGGGCATCAAGACCCACAGCACCCGGGCCGACAGCAACGGCGGCGGCCACTCCTCCGCCCCACGCCAGGCCAACCCCGCCTCCGGTGGCGTCGCCGCACACAGCACACGCGCCCCGGACGGCGGCGGTGGCTCCGTCCCCGCACCCGCTCCCCGCGCACCCAGCCCGGTGACCACCCCGCACGCAGGCAGGACCCGCAACAGCAGTACCAACCGCACGGGAGGTGAAGGGCGTTGACGACCGATTCCCACGTGTCCCACACGATCACGCCCCGCCGTACGTATCTGATCGGCCGCGCCCGGCCGAACGCGATCATCGGCCGCAACCGCGAGACCGGCGAGATCGCCCTGATCATCGCTGGCGCGTTCATCGGCATGATGTGCGGGCTCGTCGTCCCCGTGCTGTCCCTGCGCATCGTGCTGCTGACCGGCTTCCCACTGCTCGCGCTCGCCGCGGTCTACGTGCCGTACCGGCACCGCACGTTCTACAAGTGGTTCGAGATCAGCCGCTCCTACAAGCGTACGGTCAAGAAAGGCGCCGTCTACCGCTCCGGCGCGATGGAGGCCGGCACCCGCCTGGACGGACGCGAGATCGAGATCGGACCACCGCCCGGCATCGGCCGCATCACCTGGCTCGCCGCGCCGTTCGGGCCGGACGAGATCGCCGTACTGCTGCACGCCGACCGCAAGACGGTCACCGCCGCCATCGAGATCGAGGGCCCCGGCGTCGGCCTGCGCGACTCCGAGGACCAGGAAGCCCTCGTCGACCGCTTCGGCACCCTGCTCAAGCACGTGGCCAACGGCGACGGCTTCGTCACCCGCCTGCAGATGCTCGCCCGCACCCTGCCCGCCGACCCCGACGCCCACGCCAAGGACGTCGCCGTACGCGGGAACGACCGGACACCGGCCTGGCTGCAGCGATCGTACGACCAACTGCAGTCCATGGTCTCCACCAGCAGCGAGCAGCACCGCGCCTACCTCGTCGCCTGCATGACCTACAACCGCGACCTCGCCGCCGAGGCCCAGGCCATGGCACGGGCCGCCCGGCCCCTGGCGGGCCGCAAACTGGACCGGGACGCCGGCCTCGCGGTCGTCATGGCCCGCGAGCTGACCGACATCTGCTCCCGGCTCCAGGAAGCCGACATCCGCGTACGGCAGCCGCTCGGCCAGGGACGGCTGGCCTCGCTGATCCACTCCATGTACGACCCGGACCACCCCATCGACCACATCCAGGCGATGACCAGGCGCAACGCCTGGCCGGCCGAGCTGGACGCCAGGCAGCCGACCTACCTGCAGGCCAAGACCCGCGAGTCCGCCACCCGCGAACCCTGGTGCCACGCCACCGCCTGGGTCAAGGAGTGGCCCATGACCCCGGTCGGCGTCAACTTCCTCGCGCCCCTGCTCGTCCACACCCCCGACGTCATCCGCACGGTCGCCGTCACCATGGACCTCGAACCCACCGAGGTCGCCATCGAACGCATGCTGACCGAGAAGACCAACGACGCCGCCGAGGCCAGCCGCTCCGCCAAGATGAACCGCACCGTCGACCCGCGCGACGTACAGGCCCACCACCGACTCGACCAGCGCGGCGAGGACCTCGCCAGCGGCGCCGCCGGCGTCAACCTCGTCGGCTGGATCACCGTCTCCTCCCGCTCCCCCGAGGCCCTGGCCCGCGACAAACGCACCATCCGCGCCTCGGCCGGAAAGTCCTACCTGAAGCTGGAGTGGTGCGACCGCGAGCACCACCGCGCCTTCGTGAACACCCTCCCGTTCGCCACCGGAATCCGAAGGTAGGGGCTGATGCTCTGATGCGGGACCCGCTGACCGCCCTCACGGACGCCTTCACCTCCTTCCTGTTCGGGAAGGTCGAGACGACCCGGCTGCCGGTGAGAACGTCCACGGGCCAGGCCCAGGCGGTCTACCTGCCCACCGCCGCACCCGGCCTCGGCGACTCGGGCGTCATCATCGGCCGCGAGGTGTACTCCGGGAAGGGCTACATCTACGACCCCTTCCAGCTGTACGGCCAGCAGCTCCCCGCCCCCCACTGGCTGGTCCTCGGCGAGTCCGGCAACGGCAAGTCGGCCCTGGAGAAGACCTACGTCCTGCGCCAGCTCCGCTTCCGCGACCGCCAGGTCGTCGTCCTGGACGCCCAGGGCGAGGACGGCGTCGGCGAGTGGAACCTGATCGCGGAGGAGCTGGGGATAACTCCCATCCGGCTCGACCCGATGGCCGCCCTGGACCACGGCATCCGCCTCAACCCCCTGGACCCGGCGATCACCACGACCGGGCAGCTCGCCCTGTTGCGGACCATCATCGAGGTCGCGATGGGCCGCGGCCTCGACGAACGCTCCGGCTTCGCCCTGAAGGTCGCGCACGCCTACGTCAACGAGACGATCGTCGAACGCCAGCCGGTGCTCTCCGACATCGTCGAGCAACTACGGCACCCGGAACCGGAGTCCGCCGAGGCGATGAACGTCGCCATAGACGACGTACGCGCCTGGGGCCTGGACGTGGCCCTGGTCCTGGACCGCCTGGTCGACGGCGACCTGCGCGGCATGTTCGACGGGCCGACGACCGTCGGCATCGACCTGGACGCCCCGCTGATCGTCTTCGACCTGTCCCACATCGACCGCAACTCCATCGCCATGCCCATCCTCATGGCGATCGTCGGCGTATGGCTGGAGCACACCTGGATCCGCCCCGACCGCAAGAAGCGCATCTTCCTGGTCGAGGAGGCCTGGCACATCATCAACAGCCCGTTCGTGGCCCAGCTGTTCCAGCGGCTGCTGAAGTTCGGGCGCCGGCTGGGTCTGTCCTTCGTGGCGGTGGTGCACCACCTGTCGGACGTCGTCGACGGAGCAGCGGCCAAGGAAGCGGCCGCGATCCTGAAGATGGCGTCGACCAGGACGATCTACGCCCAGAAGGCCGACGAGGCACGGGCGACCGGCCGGGTGCTCGGCCTGCCCAGGTGGGCGGTCGAGATCATCCCGACCCTGACCCCCGGTATCGCCGTGTGGGACGTCAACGGCAATGTCCAGGTGGTCAAACACCTGGTCACCGAGACCGAACGCCCCCTGGTCTTCACCGACCGCGCCATGACGGAGTCCTCCAGCGACCTCGTCTCCGACGACGTGCTGCGCGCCGCCGAACGGGAGGCGGAGGAGCGCGCGGCGGCCTTCATGGAACAGCACATCGCCGACCTGGACGGCTCCTCCGAGTCGACGGTCGCCTAGGGAGACGCACGCGTGAGACCGGACGACCGCGACCACAGGCAGGTCCCACAGGGCGGCCGGGTCGGCCAGGGTGGCATCCCCGACGGCCTGCTGGTGGGCATCCTCGCCTTCCTGCTCGGCATGACCCTGCTGGTGTGGACGGCCACCGGACTCGCCGGCCTGTTCGCCCACGGCTCCTGGCCGTCCGGGCTCGCGTTCACCCGTACGCCGCCGGCGATGCGCCACCTCATGGGTGACCCGCACGACATGCCCGGCGCCTGGCCGGACACGCCTCCGGGGCAGCTGTCGGGGTACGGGCTGTTCTGGGGGCTGTTCATCGGCCAGCTGATGGTGCTGTTCGTGCTGACCGTGTTCGTGATGGGCACGGTGGCCCGGTGGAGAGCCGTACGGCTGCGCAGCCGGATGGAGGCAGCGGCGGCCGCAGCGGCGGCCCGGGAACGGGCGGCGGCACCGGAGCCGGAACCCGCGCCTCGGAAAACGCCGGAGCCGACACCGGTACGGCACAAGGTGCCCGGCCGGCGGACGGCCACGGAACCCGAACAGCCGCTCGTGGAGACGCGGCGGGCAGAGGCACCGCTGATGCCGCTGGGAGAGCCCCAGGACCCGGCGGAGCCCGAACGGATCAGCGGGTGGCAGAAGGTCCTCGTCGCCCCGAGGGAGAGCCGCCGGGCCACAGCCGCCCAGGTCGTCCGGGACGCGGCGGGCCCGGCCCTCGTCCTCACCTCCCACCCCGCCCTCTGGCAGGACACGAAGGACCCCCGCGCCAAACTGGGCCCGGTCCTCCTCTACGACCCCGCCCACCTGTGCGACACCCCGGCCCGCCTCCACTGGTCCCCCACCGCGGGCTGCGAGGACAAGGCAACGGCGGCGTCGAGAGCCACGGCGCTGCTCGCCCCGGTCCGCCCCACCGCCAAGATCGACCAGGCGATGGCCGACACCGCGGAAACCCTCCTGCGCAGCTTCCTCCACGCCGCCGCCGTCGACGGCCGCACCGTCCGCCACGTCCACCGCTGGGCGCAGGGCACACAGGTCCAGGAGGCGGTACGGGCCCTGCGCACGAATCCCAAGGCCGCCTCCGGATCGGCCGGCGAGCTGGAGGCGGCACTCACCTCGCACCCCGAGCGCCGTGACATCGCCCAGGAGTTGACCAGCCGCGCACTGGCCTCACTGTTCACGGTGAACGTCCGCGACGCCTGCATTCCCAACCGAACTGATGCGCTCGCCTTGGATTCCTTCATCAGCGAAGGGGGAACGCTTTACGTGGTGGGGGAATCCATCGAGGATCCCCGCACCAACCCGGGTGCGATGCCCCTTCTGACGGCACTCGCCTCAAGCGTGGTCGAGCACGGCCGGCGCATGGCCGAACGGTCATCCTCCGGTCGGCTCGACCCACCACTCACGCTCGTCCTGGACGATGTGGCCGCCGTCGCCCCGCTGCCCCGGCTCCCCGAGCTGCTGGCCACCGGAGCGGACCACGGCATGCCGACACTGGCCCTGCTCCGCTCCCGCGAACAGGCCCGCGCCCGCTGGCCGCACGACCATCTCCCGACATGACGACTCAGACGACTCGGGGGCGCTCGAGCACGTACTCCAGCTCGGACTCGCCCGAGTGGCCCGGCAGCGGCACGGTGATCCCGCTCGGCTGGAAACCGACTCTGCCGTAGAAGCGCAGGGCCCGGCCGTTGTCCTCGTGCACAATCAGCCGCACCCGCTCCGCGCCGATCCCCCAGGCCCACTGAAGGGCCTCGTCGAACAGCACCTCGGTCAGCCCGCACCCACGGTGCTCGGGCCGCACGTACACGCCGACGACGTGCCCTTGCCGCCGCTCGACCGGAAAACCGGCCCAGTCCGCCGTGCCGGCCTCCTCCACGAGCACGGTCAGGCTTCCGACCCACTCACCGTCCGGCCCCTCCACGATGAACTGCTGCGCGCCGGTCGCACCCACGGCGGCCCCGGCCGTCCGCTCCTGCCAGTAGGAATCCGGCTTGGCGACGGCATCGTCGTACGTCTCCAGGAAGGCGAGGTGCGCCACGGGGTCCTGCAGCGCAAGCAACCGCAACGCCTTCACGGCGGGCCACTCATCGGCGCGCACCGACCTGATCACATAGTTCCCGAGGGCCGTGGTAGTCATACCGGCCACCGTAGTACCGGGGTACCACCCCGATCACCCGAAATACTGCCCCCGGAAATGCAGAAAACCCCGCACCTCACGGTGCGGGGTTTTCTTTAATATTTGTTCGGCGGCGTCCTACTCTCCCACAGGGTCCCCCCTGCAGTACCATCGGCGCGGTGAGGCTTAGCTTCCGGGTTC
>NZ_QFDQ01000089.1 GCF_003270085.1 Streptomyces triticisoli
CAAGGTCGCCACCGCCATGGTCGGCGTGCACGTCCTCATCGGCATCGGCGAGGCCGCGATCACCGCGCTGACCGTCGGCGCCGCCTACGCCTTGACGTCTTCGTGGGGCGGGGCGTCTCCGTCCCTGGGGCTCTGCCCCAGGCCCCGTTTCGGGGCTGCGCCCCGGCTTGGCCCGCCGGGCCCGCCCGTCTCGGTGGGAGGAGAGGTTCCGTCCCTGGGGTCCGCCCCCAGACCCGGCGGGGCTCTGCCCCTGTACCCCGGCGGGGCTTCGCTCCCTGAGCCCCCTGCGGGGCTTGACCTCTGCACCCTGGCGGCTTCGCCCCCTGCTCCCCCGGTTTCCCACCCTCCTGCCGGTCTCGGCAGGGAGAAAGAGCCGACCTGGGGCTCCGCCCCCGGTCCCGGCGGGGCCTGGCCCCCTGTATCAAGGGCGATCTGCTCCCGCCCGCCTCGGACCTTCCCCTCGCTCCCGCCTCTCAAGAGGCCGAGTTGGGTGGACGAGTGGGCAAAGCCGGCCCCCGGAGGCCGCCCGCCCGGCGTTCCTCGGTCGGTGAAGCCGTTACGCTGGAGGGCGTGGCAGTCGTCGATGTATCCGAAGAGCTCAAGTCCCTCTCCTCGACCATGGAGTCGATCGAGTCCGTTCTGGACCTCGACAAGATGAGGGCAGACATCGCCGTGCTCGAGGAGCAGGCAGCCGCGCCCTCCCTGTGGGACAACCCGGACGAGGCGCAGAAGATCACCAGTAGGCTCTCCCACCTCCAGGCCGAGGTCAGGAAGGCCGAGGCCCTGCGCGGCAGGATCGACGACCTGGGTGTGCTCTTCGAGCTCGCCGAGGCCGAGGACGACACCGATACCCGTGTCGAGGCCGAGGCCGAGCTCGAAGCGGTCAGGAAGGCACTGGACGAGATGGAGGTCCGGACCCTCCTGAGCGGCGAGTACGACGCCCGTGAGGCGCTCGTCAACATCCGCGCCGAGGCCGGCGGCGTCGACGCCGCCGACTTCGCCGAGCGGCTGCAGCGCATGTACCTGCGCTGGGCCGAGCAGCACGGCTACAAGACCGAGGTCTACGAGACGTCGTACGCCGAGGAGGCCGGCATCAAGTCGACCACCTTCGCCGTGCAGGTGCCGTACGCCTACGGCACCCTCTCCGTCGAGCAGGGCACCCACCGGCTCGTCCGGATCTCGCCCTTCGACAACCAGGGACGCCGCCAGACCTCCTTCGCCGGCGTCGAGGTCCTGCCCGTCGTCGAGCAGTCCGACCACGTCGACATCGACGAGTCCGACCTGCGCATCGACGTCTACCGGTCCTCCGGGCCCGGCGGCCAGGGCGTCAACACCACCGACTCCGCCGTGCGGATCACCCACATCCCCACCGGCATCGTGGTCTCCTGCCAGAACGAGCGCTCGCAGATCCAGAACAAGGCCACGGCGATGAACGTCCTCCAGGCCAAGCTGCTCGAGCGACGTCGTCAGGAGGAGCAGGCCAAGATGGACGCGCTCAAGGGCGACGGCGGCAACTCCTGGGGAAACCAGATGCGTTCGTACGTCCTGCACCCGTACCAGATGGTCAAAGACCTGCGCACCGAGTTCGAAGTCGGCAACCCCGATGCCGTGTTCAACGGCGAGATCGACGGCTTCCTGGAGGCCGGCATTCGCTGGCGCAAGCAGAGGGAGCAGTAGGGCGAGTAAGACGAAGCGGACGCTTTGTCGGCAAGGCAACTGCCGTCACGGGTGCGGCAGTTGCCTTTTTCATGCTCGGCTGCGTGCGTTTTGCGTCACACTTGCGGTGCCGCTCTCCGGCAAAGGGCCCGTACCCGGACATCGCGTGCGCAACGGCCTTGACGTTGCTTTGAATTGTGGGAAGGGTGAAGCGCGGCATGCGTTCTGCGGGGCGCATGTGAACCGGGGGGCTCCATCTTTCAGCTACCTCCGTCGATCACTGCCCCGAGCGCGGCCTCAATAACGATCAGCTACTGGGGGTAGCAACTACATGACAAAGAAGACGCGGATCCACGTCGCGCGCATAGCTGCCGGTGCCGTGATCGCCGCGGGTGCTTCGCTGATGGTGGCGGGCGTCGCTTCCGCGGACCCGGTCGAGCCGGACCCGAGCTGCAGCATCGGCGCCGACCCGCTCTGCCCCGACCCGGACCCGAACCCCGACCCGGACCCGAACCCCGACCCGGACCCGGACCCGGACCCGGACCCCGACCCGGACCCGAACCCCGACCCGAACCCCGACCCGAACCCGGACCCGGGTAACGGCAACCCGGACCCGGGTAACGGCAACCCGGACCCGGGCAAGGGCAACCCCGATCCGGGCAACGGCAACCCCGATCCGGGCAACCCCGGCGGCGGTGGCAACGGCGGTGGCGGCAACGGCGGTGGCGGTGGCGACACCACCGGTGGCACCACCCCCAACGGCGGTGGCAACAACACCATCCCGCAGCAGGAGGGCTCCTCGGCGCTCACCGACACCGGCTCCGCCTCGAACGCCACGCCCCAGGGCAACGGCAAGGAGCTCGCCGAGACCGGTGCCGCCCAGACCACGTTCCTGCTGGTCGGCGCCGCGACGATGATCGCCGGCGGTGTCGGCTTCCGCTTCCTGCCGCGCCTGATGGCCGGCCGCGGCGCCGCGGCCGCCTGACGGCAGCGTCAGCGGTACCGACAGCAGTAGCAGTAGCGGCGACCGTACGCACCGTACGTGCGCCCTGAACACCGAAGGGGCCCGGAGCGGCAAGCTCCGGGCCCCTTCGTACGAATCAGTGCGCGCGCCCTACGCCGTCTGGTGCGCCAGCAGCGCCACCGCGGCGATCAGCACCGCCAGCAGCGCGATCAGCGCCATCGGGTTCAGCCCCGCGAAGAAGTTCTCCTGCTGCAGCCGCTCGCGGCTCGCACGGCAGACGGGGCACCGGCCCTCGGTCACGGGCGCCGCACAGTTCGCGCACACCAGCCGGTCGTACGTCATGCGCTCGCCCTCCTTGCACCACGGGTTCTTACTTGTACAACGCTCACGGACGCGCGAGTGTTCCCCCGTCCACCATGCCAGGTTCCCCCGACCGGCGCGCGGAGTGCTGTCCGAGGGCAGTCACCGTACAAAAATGCACAACCCCCACCCAACCCACCCCCAACCCTGACCGGCGACTGCGCGCTCCTACCCGGTTCGCGTAAGGTCACGCTCATCTACCCCCGGCGACCCGTGGTGCATCCGTGATCCGATTCGACAATGTCTCCAAGGTCTACCCCAAGCAGACCCGCCCAGCCCTCAGGGATGTATCCCTGGAAGTGGAGAAGGGCGAGTTCGTGTTCCTCGTGGGGTCCTCCGGCTCCGGAAAGTCCACCTTCCTGCGGCTGATCCTCCGCGAGGAGCGGTGCAGCCACGGCCAGGTGCACGTCCTGGGCAAGGACCTCGCGCGCCTGTCCAACTGGAAGGTGCCGCAGATGCGCCGCCAGCTGGGAACGGTGTTCCAGGACTTCCGCCTCCTGCCGAACAAGACGGTCGCCGAGAACGTCGCCTTCGCGCAGGAGGTCATCGGCAAGTCGCGCGGCGAGATCCGCAAGTCCGTGCCGCAGGTGCTCGACCTCGTCGGGCTCGGCGGCAAGGAGGACCGCAGGCCGGGCGAGCTGTCCGGTGGTGAGCAGCAGCGCGTCGCCATCGCGCGTGCCTTCGTCAACCGGCCCCTGCTGCTGATCGCCGACGAGCCCACCGGCAACCTCGACCCGCAGACCTCCGTCGGCATCATGAAGCTGCTCGACCGCATCAACCGGACGGGTACCACCGTGTTGATGGCGACCCACGACCAGAACATCGTGGACCAGATGCGCAAGCGCGTCATCGAGCTGGAGAAGGGTCGCCTCGTGCGCGACCAGGCGCGCGGCGTCTACGGCTACCAGCACTGAGCGAAGTCCACGACGGAAAGGCTTGACCAGACGCCATGCGCGCCCAGTTCGTCCTGTCGGAGATCGGTGTGGGTCTCCGCCGCAACCTGACGATGACCTTCGCCGTCATCGTCTCCGTCGCCCTGTCGCTGGCCCTGTTCGGCGGGTCGCTCCTGATGAGCGACCAGGTCAACCAGATGAAGGGCTACTGGTATGACAAGATCAACGTCTCGATCTTCCTCTGCAACAAGAGCAACGCCCAGAACGACCCCAACTGTGCCAAGGGTGCGGTCACCGAGGACCAGAAGAAGGCGATCCGCGCCGACCTGGGCAAGATGTCGGTGGTCCAGAAGGTCACCCACGAGACGCAGGACGAGGCGTACAAGCACTACAAGGAGCAGTTCGGGGACTCCCCGCTGGCCGGCACCATCACGCCGGACCAGATGCAGGAGTCGTACCGGATCAAGCTGAAGAACCCGGAGCAGTACAAGGTCATCGCGAGCGCCTTCAACGGCCGTGACGGCGTGCAGTCCGTGCAGGACCAGAAGGGCATCCTGGACAACCTCTTCGGACTGCTGAACGGCATGAACTGGGCCGCGCGCGCGGTGATGTCGCTGATGCTCGTCGTGGCGCTGATGCTGATCGTCAACACCGTGCGCGTGTCGGCGTTCAGCCGCCGGCGCGAGACGGGGATCATGCGCCTGGTGGGCGCCTCCGGCTTCTACATCCAGGCGCCGTTCATCATGGAGGCGGCGGTCGCCGGACTGATCGGCGGCACGGTCGCCTGTGGATTCCTGGTGCTCGCGCGGTACTTCATCATCGACAACGGTCTCGCCCTGTCGCAGAAGCTGAACCTGATCAACTTCATCGGCTGGGACGCGGTCCTGACGAAGTTGCCGCTCATCCTCGCGACGAGTCTGCTGATGCCCGCGTTGGCAGCCTTCTTCGCGCTGCGCAAGTACCTGAAGGTGTGACGCATGCCAAGGGGACCGTACGGCCAACCGGCCGTACGGCCGCGAGGCGTTGTCTAGACTCACCGCCATGTCAGGTCGTGACCTGTTCCGTCAGCCCCGCCGCGGCCGTGCCGGGGCCGCCCTGACCTTCGTCTTCGTCGGTGTGCTGGTGGCCGGTGCGGCGACGGGCTCCCTGCCCGGCCACGACGAGAGGAAGTCCGAGGCGGAGCAGGCCGGTTCGGCCGCTACCGCCGCTGCTGCCGCGGGCGGCCGGCACGAGGCGGAGGTGAGCCGGGCGGCGGCCGAGGCCATGGCCGACGGCACGTCCCCCCTGCAGGCCGCCGAACGCGCCGTCAGCCGCAGCGGTGACCGTTGGGGCGCCGTCTACTCCCACCGTGAGTACGAGGAGTTCCAGGAGGCCCTGGACGGCCAGTACACCGGCGTCGGCCTGTGCGCGCGGCGCGAGCGGGACGGCCGTATCGAGGTGACGCGGGTGCGGGCGGGCTCGCCCGCGGCCGCCGCCGGAATCCGCGCGGGCGACCGGCTGCGCAGCGTCGACGCCGAGAAGGTGGACGGCCTGCCGGTCACCGAGGTCGTCTCCTTACTGCGCGGCGACACCGACGACGCGCCCGCCGGCACCGCCGTCACCCTGGGCCTGCAGCGCGGCACGCGCGCGTGGAGCGCGACCCTGCGCCGGGCCCGCCTGTCCACGGAGCCGGTCACGGTACGGCGGCCGGCCGACCACGTGACCGTGATCAGGATCGCCGCCTTCACCAAGGGCGTGGGCGACGAGGTCCGTACCGCCGTACGTCACTCCCCGCCCGCCTCCGGGATCGTCCTGGACCTGCGCGGCAACTCCGGCGGCCTGGTCACCGAGGCCGTCACCACCGCCTCCGCCTTCCTCGACGGCGGCCTGGTCGCCACCTACGACGTCGACGGCGAGCAGCGCGCCCTGCACGCCGCCCCCGGCGGCGACACCGCCAGACCCCTGGTCGCGCTCGTCGACGGCGGCACGATGAGCGCGGCCGAGCTGCTCACCGGGGCCCTGCAGGACCGCGGCCGTGCGGTCGTCGTGGGCTCGCGCACCTTCGGCAAGGGCTCGGTGCAGATGCCGAGCCGGCTGCCCGACGGCTCCGTCGCCGAGCTCACGGTCGGGCACTACCGCACCCCCGGCGGCCACGGCGTGGACGGCCGGGGCATCACCCCGGACCTGGACGCGGGCAGGGACGCGATGAACCGGGCCGAGACGGTCCTGACGGGCCTGGGCGACCCGTCGTAGGCACGGCCAGGCACGGCGGACACGGCAGGCGCGGCAGGCACGCTTTATACGCTTCCCGACCACCCCCTCCATAGTGCGAAAATGGGCTGCACTATGGCTAAGGAAAAAGGGCGCAAGCTGATCGCGCAGAACAAGAAGGCGCGGCACGACTACCACATCCTCGACACCTACGAGGCCGGTCTGGTGCTCATGGGGACAGAGGTGAAGTCGCTGCGTCAGGGACGGGCCTCGCTGGCCGACGGCTTCGTGCAGCTGGACGGAAACGAGGCGTGGCTGCACAACGTGCACGTGCCCGAGTACAGCCAGGGCACCTGGACCAACCACAGCGCCCGCCGCAAGCGGAAGCTGCTGCTGCACCGCGAGGAGATCGACAAGCTGGAGGCGAAGTCCCAGGAGACGGGCCACACGATCGTGCCGCTGGCCCTGTACTTCAAGGACGGCCGGGCCAAGATCGAGATCGCGCTGGCGAAGGGCAAGAAGGAGTACGACAAGCGGCAGACGCTGCGCGAGAAGCAGGACCGCCGCGAGGCCGACCGCGCGATGGCGGCGGTACGGCGCCGGCAGCGGGCGTAGGGCCCGGTGCGGCCTGCCGGGAATGTTCCGGCACCCGACGGGGTTGAACCCGGTACCGCGACCGGGTGACCGGCGGGAATACGGTGGCATCGGCGGGCGTTGGTCACGTACGATGGCACCAGCACCGCGAGGCCGGTGCACGAGGCCCCTCCTGGAGGGGTTTGAAAAATCAACATGGGGATGATCGGTTTCGACAGCGGCTGTCGAAGCAGGGGAAGCGTGTCGAGGAAGCGGCCATGATCTCGTAAACCACAGGCCGAAAAAAATAATCGCCAACACCAAGCGCGATTCCTCCCAGCAGGCCTTCGCCCTCGCTGCCTGATAGGCAGCGCGAGCGAGCCTCCTACTAAAGGGAGTGTCAGCCCGGGGAAGTTCCCGACCCGGATCCTGGCATCGACTAGGGGACTAAACCTTGATCCCGGTCACGGGGTGAAGAGGGAAACCAAACAGTGACTGAGCCCGTCGGAGACTTGTCCGCATGATCTCCGGGGCTGAGAAAAGCGAAGCGGACTGCACACGGAGAAGCCCTGGTTCCGCACCGTTGGACGCGGGTTCGATTCCCGCCATCTCCACTCATCCCATGTGGGCAAGGCCCCGTCGCTCCCGAGCGGCGGGGCCTTTCTCGTCGTACGCCTGGCTGGACACATCGGGTGCGGTCAGTCAGGCGCGAGGACCGTCATGGACATTGTGCTGGCTCAGTTCCACCGCGAACCGGGCCGCCGTCACGAAATCGGCGTCGTCATGGAGGACGACGAGCCCATGGTGGGCCGCCGTCGCACAGATCTGGAGGTCGACGACAGACAGAGCCCTGTGTGCCCCTTGATCTGCCGCCCGTTGTTGAAGAGCACCGATCCACAGGCACGCGCTCTTGGGCACGGGAACGTCGTCGTAGAGATCGGCGAACATGTCGCTGAACGCCCTGTACTCCTTGGCATCGCGTGCGGACCGAAGGAACTCGGCCCGCTGTGGAGAGCACGAGAGCACGTAGCCGTCCGCGACCACCGGCCGCCATGCTTCATGCAGGTCGCGGTTCCGGAGCAGGCGCCACAGCGCCGACGAGTCGAGCAGGTAGCGCATCACCGGCGTGCCGCGTCCTTGTCCGCTCGATGTGCCTCTTCGGCCGCCTCGACGTCCCAGCCCCGGGCCATCTCGAAGTACTTGTCATAGGCGGCGTCGCGAGTCAGACGCTTGTTGTACATCTCAAGCGCCGCCGCGACGGCGGCCGTCTTGGTCCGGTGCCCGCCCAGGCGCTTCGCCGTGTCCAGGGCTTCGTCGTCGATATCGATGTGGGTGAGTGACACCGGGCCCTCCCGGATGTACATAACAGCTCATCATTCAGGGGAAGTATTGTACATCGAGCACTGACCGTTACGGAGCTCGAACCAGACCGTCTTGCCGATGCCGCCGGGGCGGGGTTCGGCGCCCCAGTCGTCCGCCAGGGTCTCCACCAGGGCGAGGCCCCGGCCGGACTCGTCCTCCGACGCCGCCTCGCGGGGCGTGGGCAGGGCGTTGTTCGCGTCCGTGACCGAGATACGGAGGCGGCCGTTGCCGTCCAGGACGCAGCGTGCCCGGATCTCGCGGCCGGGGGAGACCTTGGCATGACGGTAGGCGTTCGTCATCAGCTCACTGAGCAGGAGTACCGCCGTCTCCGTCACCTCGTCGGGGAGTTTCCAGGACGTTGCCTGTTCGCGCAGGAGCGCACGGGCGCGGCCCACACTGCGGGCGTGGCGGGGGAGGCGGAATTCGATGTCCTGGGGGAGTGCGGTGGGGGAGTGGTGGGGCGGTGTCGGCATGGGGGTGGTTCCTTGCGTGTGATTCTCCGTCGTTGGGCGGGATAAGAGTGGTGGCCTGTGTTTAGCCTCGGGAGTAACGGGTCGGGTACGCAGCGTGCTTGTACGCGCGGTGCGTCGGTGCGGGAGGCGGGTGAGGGCGCGTGGCTTCCGGGGAGTCGCAGCAGGCGCAGCAGAACTGGCGTTACTGCGGTGGGCAGATCAAGTTGTGGCGCGAGGAGGCACAGGTCAGCCGACAGGCCCTGGCCGACGAGGCCGGGTACGACTACGAGTACGTCAAGTCGATGGAGTGCGGGCGGCGCCGGCCGACGCTCAGGTTGTTGCAGACCGCGGACCAACTGTGCGGGGCGCGAGGGAAGTTGCTGGCGGGGCACGAGTTCCTGAAGCCGGAGCGCTATCTGTCGTACGTCGAGGACTACATGCAGTACGAGGCTGAGGCAGTCGTGCTGAGTTCTTACCAACCGCTTTTGATCCCAGGGCTGTTGCAGAGCGAGGAGACGATCAGGGCTTACCTCCACACGCACTTTCCTCCGCTGGATGACGAGACGCTCGAAGAGCGGGTCGCGGGACGCCTGGAGAGACAGTCGTTGCTTGAGCAGCGCTCCAAGGCCTTCAACTTCGTCATCGGCGAACTCGCGTTGCGCAACCAGGTGGGTGGTGTAGAGGCGCATCGGGAGCAACTACGCCGACTGGTGGAGGTCGGCAGGGCCCGCAACGTGACGATTCAGGTGCTGACGTTCGCGGGGGCCGGCCCTGAGCTCGATGGACCCTTCGTGCTGCTGGAGACGGCTGACCACGACACCCTGGTTTACGAGGAGGGGCAAGCGACGGCGAGGCTGTACGCCGACCCGGATAAGGTCAGTACTGTTGTCCAGCGCCATGCGATGATTCTTCGGAAGGCGCTCAGTCCTGACGAGTCGGCGCGCTTCATCGAGAAGTTGGCGGAGGAGCTATGTCCACCGAGCTGATGTGGTTCAAGTCCAGCTACAGCAGCACCGGCGGCGGTGAATGCCTCGAAGTCGCCGTCTGCCCCCGCACCGTCCACGTCCGTGACTCGAAGCTGGGCACTCGGAGTCCCCGCTTCGCGGTGCCTGCCGACGCCTGGAGCGCGTTCCTCGTATACGCCGCCCGCGAGGCCTGAGCCCCGGGGGCGACGTGCGGCCACGTCAGCCCAGTGGCAGAACCGCCGTCACGGAGAAGTTGTGGTCCTCCGGCCCGGCGTGCAGTGTTCCGCCGAGCGCGACGACCCGGCCCCTGAGCCCGGCGAGGCCCGTGCCGCGGCGCCCGGACGTCGGGGCGGAGGATGGCGCCGAGCCGGCGGCGACACCGTCGTTGCGGACAGTCAGCCGGACGTCGTCCGCGCCGGTGCGCAGTTCGATCTCGCAGAACTTGGCACGGCTGTGTTCCAGCACGTTGCCCACCGTCTCATGGAGCACCGACCGCAGACACTCCGCCACCGCGTCGTTCAGTTCGAGACGCGGTGGCAGCGAGGCGTGAACCCCTATCCCGGAAGCGGTCAGCAGTCGCTGCACATGGGCGAACTCATCGGCCAGCGAGAAGGTCGCCTCGGAGATGCTGATGCGCCGCACGTCCTCCTGCGCCCGCCGGGCCAGCTCGATGACCTCGGTGAGTGCCGCCCGGGCGGATTCGGCGAGAGCGCCCGCCCGCAGGGCGTGCTCCGCCCGCACCACGATGGCGACCAGTGACGAGCCCACCAGATCGTGCAGGTCCCGGCGCATCCGCGCTCGGGCACGCTGCTCGGCGAGCCGGGCCGTCTGTTCCTTGCTGCCGTACAACCGGGAGGAAAGCAGAGCGAGATGGACGACCGCGAAGACGGTGCTCGCCGTGATCGCCGCACCGAGCAGAACGGCCAGTGAACCGCGACTGCTGTCGACCACACCCATGTGGATGAGCAGCGGCCCGCTGGCGATGACGGCCAGAGCGGCAGGAACGGAGTTGGTGGGAGGCAAGCTGAGCAGCACGGCGCCGGCCAGAAAGCCGAGCAGAGTGAACCACCGGTGCTGGAAGACCACCAACGGCATGTAGGTGAGCGCGGCCTGCACCAGCAGCAGACCCCATCTCCAGCGGTACGGCAGCCGGTAGGGCGGGGGTGCGTACTGGCCGAGCAGAACAGCGGGTGTCAGCACCAACACGGTCAGACCGGCGGCGACGGTGCGCCTGTGGAACGGCGACGCGGCGACATCCAGCGCCACCAGCCCCAGTGAACCGACCACCAGCACGACCAACGCGCCGAACGCGACCCTCGTTCCTGGCGGAGCCGTCACGCCGCTCACTGTCCCGCTCCGCTTCCTCGACCCGCTTCTACCTTGATCATCTTCAGTCGATTATGACCCCGCCCAGGTGGTGATCGGAGCCGCTTGAGCGTCCCGCGGGGCTTTGACCTGCGCCTTCGGTCGCTTCACAAGGTCTTCGCAACTCGTGAACTCCTCACTTCCTCGGCTGCGGCGTCCCTGTTTTGATCACGACTGCTTCATGCCCACAACAACAAGGGGTTACTGAACGTGTCAGAACGAATACGACCCACCGACGAGTGGGAGGGGTCGGCCGTCGTCTTGCGGAGACGCAGACGGCTGCTGCCCCGGATCGCGGCCCTGACCGCGATGGTGCTTGCGGCGGAGACGGCAGTAGTGGTCGCCACCACCGGCCAGGCGGTGGCACTCAACCGGGAGGAGACCCAGCAGACAGCGGGCAAGAGTACACCCAAGGGACCCGATACCGCCGCGGACATCCCTTCGGCGAAGGTCGCGGCCCGGCTGTACGGCAAGCGGGTCGAGGCGCTGTCCGAACGTACCGAGACCTCCACGACCTGGGTGAACAAGGACGGCTCGCTCACCACGGAGCTCACCGCCGGGCCCGTTCGGTTCACGGACGAGGCCACGGGAGAGTGGCGCGAGGTCGACCTGGACCTCGTCCGGGAGGCCGACGGGACGGTCGAGCCCATAGGGCACCCGGGCGGGCTGCGCCTGGCGGGCAAGTCCGGGACCCCGGCGAAGTCGCTGAAGGCCGCTCAGCAGGCAAAGGCCACCGACCTGGTGACCTTGGGCGAGGGCGATCAGCAGATCACCCTGCAGTGGAAGGGCGGCCTGCCCCAGCCGAAGCTGGACGGCACCCGGGCGGAGTACGTCAACGCCGTCCCCGGCGCGGACGTGGTCGTGGAGGCCACCCGGACCGGCTTCGAGCAGTACGTCGAGCTCAAGCAGCGCCCCGAGACCGGAGACTACTCCTACACGCTGCCGCTGAAGGCCAAGGGCCTGAAGGCGAAGCAACTCGCTGACGGCAGCGTGCTGTTCACCGACAAGAAGAACAAGAAACGGGCCGTCATGCCCGCGCCGGTGATGTGGGACGCCACCGTCGACGAGCGCTCCGGCGAGCACACCCGCACGGCCAGGGTCGGCATGAAGGTGGTCCAGAAGGGCGCCTCCGTCGACCTGGTGATCACTCCGGACGCGGACTTCCTCACCGACCCGGACACCAAGTACCCGGTCACCATCGACCCGTCCACCTCCTCGCTGTCCAACGTCTTCGACACCTACGTCCAGGAGGGCGAGACCACCGACAAGTCGACCGGCACCGAGCTCTGGCTCGGCAACCCGGGCACCACCAACCCCGACGGCTCCAGCCGCTACGCCCGGTCCTTCATCACCTGGGACACCACGCCCGTCCGGGACGCCCTCGTCTCCAGCGCCAAGCTCAGCCTGTACAACACCCACTCGGGCAACACCGACTGCGCCGGCGCCGCCTGGACCGTCTGGGAGACCGGCGCCCCCTCCACCTCCACCCGGTGGGGCACCCAGCCGACCTGGGTTCAGCAGTACGCGAGCTCCACCGAGACCAAGGGCCGCGACAACTGCGGCGGCGACGGCTGGATCAACGCCGATGTGACGAGCCTCGTCCAGAAGTGGGCGTCCGCGAAGAACACCCGCTCCCACATGGGCCTGCGCGCCCCGTCGGCCTCCACCGCCCAGTGGAAGCAGGTCCGCTCCGCCAACGCCGCCACGAACCCGCCGAAGCTGGTGGTCACCTACAACTACCGGCCGCGCACCGGCACCAAGCAGGAGGCCGGCCCGCCGTACTTCTCCTACGGCGGCGACTACGTCGTCAACACCACCACCCCGACCCTGCGGGACACCTTCGTCGACGCGAACGGTGACAAGGTCAACGGCACTTTCCAGATCTACGACAACGCCACCGACACCCAGGTCGGCAACGTCCTGGTGTCGCCGTGGGTGAACTCCGGGAAGGTCACGTCCGTGACCGTGCCGGCCGGTGTGCTCGCGGACGGCAAGACGTACAAGTTCCGCACCAGCCCCTACGACGGCACGCACTACAACACCGGCTGGTCGGCCTGGAAGACGTTCACGGTCGACACCAAGGCGCCGTCCGCCCCGACGAAGATCACGTCCACGGACTATCCCACCGGTCAGTGGGTGAAGGGCACCGGCCAGGCCGGCACCTTCACCGTCACCCCGCCCGCCGGCGGTGACCACAACTGGCTGGAGTGGTCGCTGGACGGCGTCGCCTGGACCAAGGTGACCACCAGCGGCTCCAGTGCGAACAAGGCGATCTCCATCGCCCCGCCCAAGGACGGCACCCACACCCTGCAGGTGCGGGCCGTGGACAAGGCCGACAACAAGTCCGAGGCGGCCGAGTACACCTTCCACGCCGGCCCCGGCGGGTTCGTCCAGCCCAACGACGGCGAACGCACCGCCCGCCGCCTGCCCCTCGTCGCGGAGGCCGACGGCACCAAGTACGACGCGGTGTCCTTTTCCTGGCGCCGCTCCGAGGCCGACGAGTGGGTAAAGATCCCCACCGGCCACGTCACCTCCGGCGGCGCCCCGCTGACCGCCTGGCCCGTGACGCTGACAGGCGGCAAGAACGTCCCGCTCGTCTGGAACGCCACCGACACCGTCGACCCCGACGGCACCGTCCAGGTCAAGGCCGACTTCACCGGCCCGGGCAACGCCTCCGGCAGCACCGAGCCGCTGACCGTCGTCGTCGACCGCAATGCCGACGGCGCCGCGAGCCAGGGTGTGGGCCCCGGCACGGTGAACATGCTGACCGGCGACTTCACCCTGTCGGCCACGGACGCCTCCGCGTTCGACATGTCCGTCACCCGTACCGCCTCCTCCCGCATTCCGGACAAGGGCGCCACCCAGGAAGGACAGGCGCCGATCTTCGGCAAGGAGTGGGTGTCGGGCACCACCGCCGAGCTGACGGACTCCGACTACTCCCACATCCGAAAGATCTCGGACACGGCCGTGGCCGTGGTCGGCTCCGATGGTGAGGAGACGCACTTCACCGCGAACGCGGCCAGGACGGGCTGGATTCCGGAGCCGGGTTCAGAGGACCTGACTCTCAAGGGCAGCGTGGGCGGCAGCTTCACGCTCTCCGACACCGAGGGCACGGTCACCGAGTTCACCAAACCCGACCCGGCCGTGCCGACCTGGCAGGTCTCCAGCACCCTGCTGGACGGGCTGTCCAACTCCACCACCACGGTGATCTCACAGAAGACCACCTACAACGGCAATGCCGTCGCCCGGCCCAAATGGGTCATCGCGCCCACCTCGGCCGTGACCACCGCGGACTGCGCCGCCGATCCGGCGACCAAGGGCTGCCGGGTCCTGGAGTACCTGTACCCGCTGACCACCACGGCCACGGATACCGAGTTCGGTGATGTGGTGGGCCGGGTCAAGGCCATCCGCCTGTGGGCCACCGAGCCCGGCGCGGCCAGCTCCAAGGTCCTGTCCATCCAGTCGTATGCATACGACACGCAGGGACGGCTGCGCGAGACCTGGAACCCGCGCATCTCTCCCGCGCTCAAGACAAAGTACGACTACGACAGCGCGGGGCGTGTCATCAGGTTCACCCCGCCCGGCGAACTGCCCTGGACCTTCACCTACGGCAAGGCGGGCAACGCCGCCACCGCTGGTGACGGCATGCTGCTCAAGGCCACCCGCGCGGGACTGAAACAGGGCACCGCCGATGTCGAGGAGGGCACGGCCACCACCAGCCTCGTCTACGACGTGCCGCTGACCGGCACCGTCGCCCCGAACAAGATGGGCGCGTCGGACGTGAAGGCCTGGGGTCAGCTCGACGCGCCGACGGACGCGACCGCGGTCCTCCCGGCCGACGCTGTGCCGTCCTCGCACTCCGGCGGCTCGCTGACCGCGGCCGCCTACCGGCGGGCCGAGGTGCACTACCTGGGCGTATCCGGCCGCGAGGTAAACTCCGCCACTCCGGGCGGACACATCACCACCACCGAATACGACCGCTTCGGCAACACCGTCCGTGAGCTGTCGGCCGCCAACCGGGCCGTCGCCCTCGGACTGACGGCCGGCGACCGGGCTGTCCAGGCCGACCTGGGCATCGCCCAGCTGACTGCGGTGGAGCGCGCGGACCTGCTGGCCACCCGGTCCGTCTACAACGAGGCCGGGACCCGGGAACTGGAGGAGTTCGGCCCGCTGCGCCGGGTCGAACTCACCGCAGACCTGAAGTCTGGCACCACCACCATGGTGCCTGCGGGTGCCTCGGTGACCGCCCGCAGCTGGACGATCAACGAGTACGACGCCGGGCGGCCGACCGACGGCACCGCCAAGGTCAGGGATCAGGTCACCAAGGTCACCAAGGGTGCGCAGGTGCGCGAGTACCCGTCCGTCCAAGCGGAGACCCGGACCGCCCAGACAGCGTACGACTGGGCCAGAGGCCTGCCGACCCAGTCCATTCAGGACCCGGGCGGCTTGGCCATCACCACCAAGACCGAGTACGACGCCCAGGGCCGGGTCGTCAAGACCATGAACACCGGCAGCACCGGAACGGACGCCGGCACGGTCGTCACCACCTACTGGTCCGCCACCGGCACCGGCACCTGCGCCGGGCGGCCCGAGTGGGCCGACTTGGTCTGCTCGGTCGGACCGGGCGGAGCGATCACCGGCGGTGGCTCCCACCCGGCGCAGCTGCCGACCACCATCACCGAGTACGACTGGTGGGGCAACTCGGCCAGGAACACCGAGACTGCCAACGGCGTCACCCGCACTACCACCACGTCCTACGACAACGCCGGTCGCCCGACCACGGTGAAGGTCACCGGCGGGGTAGGACAGGCGGTGCCGGAGGTCACCACCGAGTACGATCCGGCCACCGGCAAGGAGGCAAGGACCGTTTCCGCCACCGGCGGAACCATCACCCGGGTCCACGACAAGCTCGGCCGCCTCATCTCCTACACCGACGCCGACGGCGGAAGGACCAGCACCGAGTACGACCTGCTCGACCGCCCGGTCAAGATCACCGATACAGTCCCGTCCACCGTCACCTACACCTACGATCACACCGCCGAGCCGCGCGGCCTGGCCACGAAAACCACCGACTCGGTCGCCGGCTCCCTCTTCGCCACCTACGACGCCGACGGCTCGGTGGCCACCGAGAAGCTGCCCGGCGGCTACACCCTCACCGTCACCGAGGACACCACCGGCTCTCCGGTCGACCGTACCTATACCCGTGACAGCGACGGAACCGTCGTGATGTCCGACGCGGTCACCGAGTCCGTCCACGGCCAGACCATCACGCACGCCGGATGGTCCGACCAGACCTACCACTACGACGCGATCGGCCGCCTCACCACCGTCGAGGACACCGTGGAGACCGTCTGTACCCGCCGGGTCTACGGTTTCGACAAGCACAGCAACCGCACCTCGGTGACCACTGCTGCCTCGGCTCCCGGCCAGGACTGTCCCCTCACCGGAGGCACTGCCAAGACCCACACCTACGACAGCGCCGACCGCATCACCGACAGCGGCTACGCCTACGACGCGTTCGGCCGCACCACCGCCCTGCCCGGCGGGGTGAGCGTCGGCTACTACGCCAACGACCTCGCCCACCAGCAGACCGCGAACAACAAGCGCCAGACCTGGCAGCTCGACGCCAACCTGCGCTTCCGCTCCTGGACGGTGGAGACCAACAGCGGGGGCACCTGGTCGCCGACGGAGAACAAGCGCAACCACTACGACGGCGACAACGACAACCCCCGCTGGATCATCGAGAACACCGCCACCGGTGCCCTGACCCGCAACGTGGATTCCCTCTCCGGAGACCTCGGTGCGATCACCAGCGCCACTGGCGACACCGTGCTCCAGTTCAGCGACATCCACGGCGACATTGCCCTGCAGCTCCCCCTCAACGCGGGAGAGTCCCCGATCGTCCTGGACACCGACGAGTACGGCAACCCGCGCAGCAACCAGAACGCCGTCCGCTACGGCTGGCTCGGCGGCAAGCAGCGCTCCAGCGAGACCGTCGCCGGCTACACCCTCATGGGCGTACGCCAGTACAACCCGGCCACCGGCCGCTTCCTGTCCGTCGACCCCGTCCAGGGCGGCAACGCCAACGCCTACGAGTACTGCACCGCCGACCCTGTCAACTGCACCGACCTCGACGGCAAGTGGAGCTGGAAGAAGGCGTTCAAGAAGACCAAGAGCTGGGCCTGGCGCAACAAGTGGGACATTGCTCTCACTGCAGCCGGCTTCATCCCCGGCCTCGGGGCCGCCGCCTGGGGCTACCGCGCCTACCGCGGCTACCGGGCCATCCGCGCCGCACGGACCATCGCACGCACCTGCCGCCGCAACTCCTTCCTTCCCGAGACCCCGATCGTCATGGCCGATGGGAGCACCAAGCCCATCAGCGAGGTGAAGATCGGTGATCACGTGTTCGCGGCGGACGAGGTGACGGGCGAGCTCACCGTTTCCCCCGTTGCTGATGTCATCATCGGTGACGGGACCAAGGACCTGGTCACCCTGTCCGTGGACGCCGACGGCGACGGGCGTTCCCAGAAGATCACAGCTACGGCTGGCCACCCCTTCTACGCTCAGGGCCGAGGCTGGGTCGACGCGTCCGAGTTGCGCCCTGGGGAACGCTTGATGAACCCGCGAGGGCCGGTCCCCACGATCACCGCCACCAGCCGCACACAGGAGATCCGCACCGTCTACAACCTGACCGTCGCCGGAAGCCACACCTACTTCGTGGCAGCCGACGGCCAGTCGGCGCTCGTCCACAACTGCGCTCGTCGGATCCCCAAGAAGCGGGGGTGGAGTGACCTGCGCACGCCGACGAAGTACAAGTCGAAGCAAGCCGCCATAGATGCCGCCAAGCGCGACGCCCGCGTGGGCGGGCGCTGCCGGTACCGTGGCGTGTGCTCGTCGGGCAACCACGTCCATGTCGATTACTTCAACAAACAAGGAAGAATCTCGCACACCCGCCACTACAACTGGTGACGGGACAGTGTTGAGGAGGGCCCGGCCGTTTCCTTCGACCGGGCCCTCCGGCCTCATCACTCATACAGAAACAGACGAGAGACAGCAGAACACCATGAGTATTACCGACGCGTTGAACGATCTCGTGGCAGCTCTGACCGAGCATGCGGAGGTCATGTCCGGGCAGGACGTCTCGCCCGAGCGGGCCGTTGACGTCATCGAAAAGGTGCGGCTCGCGGCGGTGCGCTACTCCAGCGAGACGTTCGATTCCTCGGGCTGGGGCAGTCCGTTCTCCGACGTATTCGGTGACGAGGAGTATGTAGACGGCGAAAGCGATGTCGAAGAAATTCCGGACGCGGCGGAGCGCATCAGCATCACAGGCCGCTGGGATTTCGTGGTGTCGGACCGGAGGGCCTGGTTCGCATACGTCGACCAGAGACTGAGGGAGCTCGACATGTCCGACTGTGCCGCAGAGTTGAACAGCGCGGCTCAAGCGGCACACGAAATCCTCACACACAGCGATCCCTTCGGTGCCTACACGTCGCACGGACTGGCCGACGGCGGCAAGGACTGGAGCATCGAAGAGGTCCCGAAGACCCTTTCGGAGATGACAGCCGAAGAAAGGTACACATGATCTGCCGCCTCGCAGTTCGGCCGGATTCAACCGGCGAATTCCGGTGACTGGGGTACGGGCTGCGCCGGGAGAGGAAACGGCACCAATACTTCATGTGTTCAAAGGCATCTCCAGAGAGTTCGCGGCGCAAAGAGGAATCACAGGGGGAGCCCCGGCGGCAAGTGCCGGCGGTGACAACGGATCCCGGTAGGGAGCCCGTCATGCGTGTTCCGTGTGAACGAGGAAACGAGGTCTTCCGTGCGTGAGGTGTCTCTCAGGCTGTTGCTTCACGGCCTGGGGTGGTGCGCCTTGGGAGTGGTGCTCCTCCACGTCCTCATCCAACTCGGCGTTCTGGCACATGATTTCCCTTACAAGGGAGCGGTGGTCTTCGCCGTCATGATTCTCGGTGTCGTGCTCAGTAAAGCCCGGCTCGAGAAGTGATGGCGGTGCCGGGCACCTGGTGCTGTGCGTGGGGCGAGCGGGTCCCACGGTGCGTCGGCTGGACCGGTGGCGATCCCGGTCCAGCCTGCTGGGGATAATCAGCGGGTGATCGGAGTGCTGGTGGTCGAGGACCACGCCGTCGTGCGGTCCGGGCTGGTGGCGCTGCTCTCGGGCGAGTTGGGGATACAGGTCGTCGGCCAGGCCGCCGACGGCGAGGCCGCGCTGGCCGAGGCCGAGCGGCTTCGGCCCGATGTGGCCCTCGTCGACATCGATCTGCCCGGCATGGACGGCATCGCCGTCGCCGCCGCGATCGCCGAACGGCTGCCTGACTGCCGCACCTTGATGCTCACGGCGCTGGACCGGCCCGGGCATCTGGGCCGTGCCATGGGCGCGGGAGCCTCCGGCTATCTCCTCAAGAGCGCGACCCCCGCCGAGACCGCGGACGCGATTCGCCGGGTCGCAGCCGGCGGGCGAGTGATCGACCCGCGGATGCGGGGCGGCCGGATCGACGAGGCCAGCCCCCTGACCGAGCGGGAGACCGAGGTGTTGCGGCTGGCGTCCTCGGGTGCGCACGCCCGCGAGATCGCCGCCGAACTCTTCCTGAGCGTGGGCACGGTGCGCAACCGGCTCTCCTCCGCTGTCGGCAAGCTCCACGCACGCACCCTCGTCGACGCCGTCCGCATCGCTGAACGCCACGGCTGGCTGTAGAGACGTGAAGATCTCACTTCCTGGGTCCCGCGCCGCGTGCTGGGATCAAAGTCGACCGACTTGCGCCCGCTGACCACAGGGCGCGGCGCGACAGGCGCGCACAGGAGTATGGGGAGAGCACGGTTTCGATGGCGGGGCGGCGGACTACGGAGGGGCGAGCGAGGGCGGAGTTGGCCGCGGTTTACGCCTTGGCCGTACTGGTGTACGGATCAGCCGTGGCGGGCGCGGTGCTCGGCGGGCCGTGGACGCTCGTGTGGTTCCTGCCCGCCATGCTGGGGTCGCTGGTGGCGATCTGGTGCGTGCGCCATGGGGTCCGACTGGAAACGTCGGCGGCGACGGGTGCGGCGGACAAGGAAGAGCAGCCCGAAGCCGACATCGATCAGCAGTGAGCGAAGGCCCGTGCGTGTGGTTCTCCGCCGTTCGGTGGGATGAGGGCGGCGTCGCCGTCCGCCCCGCACCGTCCACGTCCGTGACTCGAAGCCCGGGGCTCGGAGCCCTCGCTTCGTGGTGCCCGCCGACGCCTGGGCCGCGTTCCTCGCGTACGCCTCCCGCGAAGCTTGAGCCTCGGGCTTCGGGTCGCGAGATCCGAGCGCCTTTTTCAAGGAATGGGCCGGTAGGACTCAATCCACCCTCCCGCCCTTCCCGCGCGCCAACGGCCGTACACACCCCCGCATGTGACTTTTTGTGATCAGGTCGCGACGCGCCGTCGCGACCCTCTAGCGTTCGCGACAAGAAACAACCCCGGCCGGGTGTTAGCAGCACCCGCCGGGGTCTCACCTCAAGATCGGATAGGACGATCTCGTGGCTTACGAAAACTCTAACGCGGCCCTGCCCTCCCGCGCAGTACATCCCATGGCCAAGCCCGGCTACGGCAAGCGTTCCGCGCCGGACCAGTTGCCGTCCGGGGCCGACGACTTCGCCCACCTTCCCGCCCGCGCGGCGTACCTCGCGAGCTTCATCGACCGGCTCGGCGAGAACGCGGCGATGGACGCGAAGACCCTCGCCAAGGCGCAGCCGCTCTACGGGCAGCAGGCCGTACGCTCCGCGCTCAACGAACTCGGCGAGGCCGGGCACCTGCGCCGCGTCCGCCGCCGTGTCGCACCGGACGACGGCGCCGCGACCGGCACGCGGTGGGTGTTCCACACGTACTGGTCCCGCACCGCACGGGACGACGAGTGGTGGGCCCGGCTGCTCGGGGGCGACACGAGTGGCGTGACGCCTGAGGTGACGCCGGAAGTGCCGCACAGCGCACCGGCCGAAGAGGCACCCGCACCCACACCCGCGCCGCGCGGTGAGGCCCACCCCTCCCTCGCGTACGACACGCTCGCCCGCCTCGGCCTCCACGACCCGCGCCTCGCCCTCTCCTCCGCCGACTGCACGGTGCTGGAGGGGCCGGCCGCCCAGTGGCTGGAGCGCGGGGTGACCCCCGAGCGCCTGACGCAGGTGCTCGTCGCCGGCCTCCCCGAACAGGTGCGCTCGCCCAGGGGATTCGTCCAGCGCAGGCTCATCGAAAAACTGCCGCCCGAGCCGCCCTTCCCCACCGCGCCACCCGCCGCACCCTGCACCCTCATGGAGTGCACCGACTACCGCGTCCCCGGCCGCCCGGAAGCCCTGCCCGGCGGCCTCTGCCGCGCCTGCCGCAGCACGGGCGGAACCACGTCTCCCGAACAGCCGAACCAAATGCAGCCCGCAGCGGTGCACGCCCGTGCCGCCGAAGTGCGCGCCTCGATGCGCGCGCACAGCCAATTCGTACAAATCCACTAAGAGTGAAGTAGTACGGCTATTGCAGTAGTTGTGTAGATATGATCAGCGGGCGCACTGAACGCGCCCTCCTTCCAAGGACGTTCCGGGCCCCACGCCTTCGGGGCCCGGCCCGAGCCTGAAGGCGGCAGTCACCGGGATCTTGGCTGCCCCGTCTGGAGGGAGGGCGCTGATGGGGCGCCATCGGAAGGAAAAGCCGAAGAAGAAGCCTCTGCGCAAGCGGATTGCCGCGGTGATCCGGGAGCTGTGGAGGTGGTTCAACGGACGGTGACCGGCAGTCCTCAGCAAGATTGAGGACTCCCGGTCGGTAACCGCCTACCGATGAAGGGTCCCCGCTTGGATGTCCGGTCTGGGCGGGGGCCTCCCCCTCATGGAACCACATCGGGTGCCCGACTGGCATCACATAACGCGGGAGGAACGGTTGAACACATCCGCACTGCTCCTTGGAACCCTGGCCTACCTCGCGCTCGGCATGGCGTTCCTCACCGCCACCCGCTGCACGCCCGGCAACCTCCGCGCGGAACTCGGCCAGGACGCGGACGACCTCGACTTCAACCGGCACCTCCTCGTCGCCCTGGCCATCCTGTGGGTCGCCCTGCTCTTCTTCTGGCCCCTGGTCGCCGTCTACGAGATGGCGTACGGCGTGCACCGCCGCGTGCACTACTTGGGACACCGCCTCATGTACCACCCCTCGCTGGACTGCACGGACGAGGACGGCTGGTACGGGTCGGACATCTGCGGGCGACGCCCCCTCGCCTGGGTCGTCCGCCGCTGACCTGCGGCGGCGAGGGAGATCAGCAGCGCGAGCGCCGCCGCCACCACCGGCACCCCGTAACCGGCCGTCGCCGACACGTGTTCGACCACCCAGCCACCGGTCGCGCTGCCGCAGGCGATGCCGCCGAGCAGGCCGGTCACCGCGAGGGTCATGCCCTCGTTGAGGCGGCCCTCGGGGGAGCGCTGCTGGACCAGGGCCATGTTGGTGACCATGGTGGGGGCGGTCGCCGTACCGGCGACGAGCAGCGCGGCGGACAGTACGAGCAGGGAGCCGGTCAGGGTGGCGGCCAGCAGCGGCAGGGTCATGAGTGCCGTCATCGCGGCCACGCACCACGGCAGGCGCCGCCCCGCCGGGCCCCCGGGTTTCATCACCCCGTACACCAGCCCGGCCACGCACGAACCGGCCGCCTGCAGCCCGAGCGCCACGCCCGCCGCCGACCGGTGGCCCCGGTCGTCCGCGAACGCCACGGTGACGACCTCCATCGCGCCGAACACCGCGCCCATGGCGAGGCACACGGCGAGTTGCGTCGGCATACCGGGGGCGCGCAGCGGCGCACGCGCGGGCGTGCGCGGCCTCGGCGGCGGCTCGGTCGAGCGCTGGGCGGCGAACAGGAGTATTCCCGTGAGCAGCAGCACCGCGCCGACCAGCGTGCCCGCCTCCGGGAAGAACGTCCCGGTGAGGAAGGCCGCGAGGACCGGGCCGAGCATGAAGCACAGCTCGTCGGCGGCCTGTTCGAAGGAGTTCGCGGTGTGCAGGGCCGCGGGGTCCGACGTCAGCAGGTGTGTCCAGCGGGCGCGGGACATCCCGCCGGTGTTCGGGGTGGTCGCGGTGGCGGCGTAGGCGGCGAACAGGGTCCAGTCGGGGGCGTCGTAGCGCACGCACAGCACCAGGGCCAGGCTGCCCAGGACCGCGCAGACGGTGGCGGGCACGGCGATCCGGGCCTGCCCGTACCGGTCCACCAGCCGGGCGATCCAGGGTGCGGTCACCGCGGTCGCCGCGAGGCCGGTCGCGGTGACGGCGCCGGCGAGTGCGTACGAGCCGCGCGCACCGGCGATCATCACGACCGCGCTCACGCCGAACATGCCCATCGGCAGCCGGGCCATCAGGTTCCCCGCGGTGAAGGCGCGGGTGCCGGGGAGGACGAACAGGCGGCGGTACGGGGTGAACAGGCGCCGGTAGGGGATGAGGAGGGGTGAGCGGGCGGAGACCGGGGTGGAGGGATTCGGCATGGAGGGATCCGGCGTGGAGGGATCCGGCGTGGAGGGATTCGGCATGGAGTCACCGTCGTTCGGCCGCCGGTCCGCGGTCCAACACCTGATCCGGCGCGATTGACGCACCCACGTTGTAAGTTCGGCTCGTGCCCGCCGAACCTGGACCGTCCGACTTCGTGAAGGGATGCGCGGAGGGAATCGCCCCCCCGGCTGCTCCGCGCCTTCGTCGCCGTCGCCGAGGAGCTGCACTTCACCCGTGCCGCCGCCCGGCTGTACGTCGCCCAGCAGGCGCTCAGCCGGGACATCCGGCGGCTCGAACGCGAGTTGGGTGCCGTGTTGTTCGTACGGAGCACCCGGCAGGTCGCGCTGACCGCCGAGGGTGCCCGGCTGCTGCCGTACGCCCGCCGGGTGCTCCAGGCGCAGCGGGAGCTGCTCGACGCCTTCGGACGAGGTGAGCCGGAGCGGCCGCTGTTCGTCGATGTCAACAGCCCGGGGCTGTTCGGGGAGCGGGTGCTGGACCGGGCGCGCGCACTCGTCCCCGATCTCGAACTGATGACCCGTTTTGAAAGCGGTCTGACCGGTGCCGCCGCCGAGTTGCTGGCCGGTCGGCTCGACGCGTCGTTCGGACGGTTCGCCGGGCTAGACCCCGCGGTACGCGGTCGGCTGCTGCACCAGCCTGTGCGGTACGAGCGGATGGCCGTCATCCTGCCCGAGGACCACCGGCTCGCGCGTCTGGCCGAGGTGCCGCTCGACGCGCTGGCGGGGGAGCGCGTGTACGCGGGCGCGGGCAACCCGCGCACGCTGGAGTGGACCGACCTCGCGCATCGCCTGTTCGAGGAGCGCGGTATCGAGGTCGCACCGCCCGCGCCCCTCGCGATCGGCGTGGCGGAGTTCCGGCGGATCATGGCCAAACACCGCACGCCGGTCCTGACCGTGGTGGATTTTCCGGCCATGCCGCAGACGGTTCTGCGGCCCCTGGTCGACCCCGTTCCGCTCTCTCCCGTGTCACTGATGTGGCGAAAAGGGCTGGTGCATCCCGGGTTGGATGCACTCAGACGTTCTGTGACCGAACTGGCGGGCGAGGAAAGGTGGCTTCGGCGGCCGGCGGATGGCTGGATTCCGGCCCTGGACGCGCAAGTGATGGGAGCCCACGTCTGAGACGGAACTCCACGGCATGACCGCATGCGATACATTCGGGGACCCGGGAGCACTGTGCTAAAGGGGCGCTCGCGCTGGGTGGGGGCCCGGCTCGGCAACTGGTACGTAGGCCCGGCTCCGTACGCCCCTACTGGTAGTGATGCCCCTTGGGGGGGAAGTACGTGCGCGTCGACAAATGGCGGGATGACGCCCAACCGGGTGGGTCCGATTCCGCGTCCGGAGGTCTCCGCGAGACGGCCGGGGCCATGAACCCGAGCAGATCGTTCGACTCCGGTGACGCGCCCGGCGCGGAACCGGAATCCGGCCAACGCTCCGGCGTGCCGTCGGCACCGGGTGACCGGATGGGATGGCCGGAAACCGGTGGGCGTACGGCGGCCTGGCCGGACGCCCGTCCGGGAGAGGAACAGGGCCACCGGCCGGGGGTGGGCGCGGGCGCCGCCCCGGACCCGGCGCCGGGCTCCTGGTTCGACAAGGGCCGCCCCGCCGGGCCGGTGGCCGAGGCGGAGACGCAGGTGCTGCCCGAGCAGGCGCTCGGCCCGGTCGATTCGGTCGGCCCGGTCGACCCGCTCGGCTCACTCGGCCCGCTCGGCTCGGCACCGGAATCGTCGACACGCGCGGATACGGAGCCGTTCGGCCTCGCCGGCACCGGCCCCCTGCGGGTACAGGTCGACGACCCCTGGCAGACCGACGGGACCCGTGGCACCCACGACCCGCACGAGGTCACCATTCAGCTCGACGCCATAGAGCTGGGCGGCCCGTCCGTCGGACCGGCCGGTACCGTCGGCGGCAAGGAGGCCGACAGGCCCGTCTTCGTCGACGAGTCCGGCCGCCGCAGCCGCCGCTTCCGCCGCCTCGGCATGGCCGTCGGCCTCGCCTGCGCCGTCTACGCGGTCGTCATCGTCGTCACCCTGCTGTCCGGCAACGCGGCCGCCCCCTGGGTGCCGCTCCCGGGCGCGGACGACACACCGGCGAGCAAGGTCAAGGAGTCCCCGCTCCCGTCGGAGTCCGCCGACCCGTCCGCGGACACCGGTGGCCTGCCCGAGGTCAACGCCGACCCCAGCGCCCCGAGCACCGGTGCGACCCCGTCCCCGGGCGCCACCGTCGTCCCGGGAACGTCGGCCCAACCCGGCACGACGCCCGGCGCCTCGACCCCGCCGACACCGTCCGTGTCCAGCACGAAGAAGGGCACGACGGACCGCCCCGCCCCGCCCGCCGGTCCCGGGGGCAACAGCTCGCCCTCGGCGACCAACCCGGCGCCGCCCGACCCGCCCGCGACCGACCCGGGTCCGGGCCCGGACCCGGACCCGGACCCGACCGGCGGAGCCGGTGGTGGTGACTCCGGCGGCAACGGCACCAACACCAACGCCGGCCCGGCCGCCCCCCAGACCCCGTTCGCCTCCGGCGAGCCGGCCATGGCCCAGCCCGGCGCCGCACCCGCCCAGTCCCCGGAGAACGTCCTCTGATGGCTTCGCGCTCCAACCGTCGCCGTTCCAGCCGAGCCGACGGGCGTTCCCGCCGTGCCGCGGCCCCCGTCAACGCGCGCCGCGTCCGCCTGCCCATGCGCTGGCTGCTGCCCGCGACGCTGCTGCTCGCGGTCACCGCGATGCTGATGCTGCGCGGCTATGTGCACAGCGAGATCCTCGCCGACTACCGCATCCGGTCCGAGACGGCCGCCGACCGGGTGCCCGACGAGATCATCGAGGGCGGCCCGGTCATCGACACCCGGGGCGGCAAGAACGCCGGCCTGAGCGTGCCCAGGCAGCGGCTCGTCCTCACCTTCGACGACGGCCCCGACCCCATGTGGACCCCCAAGGTCCTCGACGTGCTCAAGGAGCACGACGCGCACGCGGTGTTCTTCATCACCGGCACCATGGCCTCGCAGTACCCGGACCTGGTCAAGCGCATGGTGCGCGAGGGCCATGAGATCGGGCTGCACACCTTCAACCACCCCGACCTCTCCTACAAGTCGGAGAGCGGCCTCGACTGGCAGCTGTCCCAGAACCAGATGGCGCTGGAGGGCGCCGCCGGCATCCGTACGTCGCTGTTCCGGCCGCCGTACTCGTCCTTCCCCAGCTCGTTGGACAACGCGTCCTGGCCGGTCGTCGAGTACGTCGGCTCCCGCGGCTACCTCACGGTGCTGAACAACACCGACAGCGAGGACTGGAAGAAGCCGGGTGTCGACGAGATCATCCGCAGGGCCACCCCGAAGAACGGCGAGGGCGCCATCGTCCTGATGCACGACTCGGGTGGCGACCGGCAGCAGACCGTCGACGCGCTCGACCGGTTCCTGCCCGACCTCCAGGCCAAGGGCTACAAGTTCCAGAACCTCACCGAGGCCCTCGGCGCGCCCAGCGCACACACCCCGGTCACCGGTGCCGAGCTGTGGAAGGGCCGGGCCTGGGTCTTCCTCGTCCAGGCCTCGGACAAGGTCACCGGCGTACTGGTCGTCGGCCTCGCGATCATCGGCTCCCTCGTCCTCGCCCGCTTCGGCCTGATGCTGCTGCTCTCCGGCGCGCACGCCCGCCGGGTGCGCCGGAAGAACTTCCGCTGGGGCCCGAACGCCCCGGTCACCGAGCCGGTCACGGTCCTGGTCCCGGCGTACAACGAGGCCAAGTGCATCGAGAACACGGTGCGCTCCCTCGTCGTCGGCGATCACCCGATCGAGGTGCTCGTCATCGACGACGGCTCCAGCGACGGCACCGCCCGCATCGTCGAGGACCTGAACCTGCCGGGCGTACGGGTCATCCGGCAGCTCAACGCGGGCAAGCCGGCCGCCCTCAACCGGGGCCTGGCCAACGCCCGTCACGACATCGTCGTGATGATGGACGGCGACACCGTCTTCGAGCCGTCCACCGTCCGTGAGCTGGTGCAGCCCTTCGCCGACCCGCGCGTCGGCGCGGTCGCCGGCAACGCCAAGGTCGGCAACAAGGACTCGCTCATCGGGGCCTGGCAGCACATCGAGTACGTGATGGGCTTCAACCTCGACCGCCGGATGTACGACATCCTCGGCTGCATGCCGACGATCCCCGGAGCCGTCGGCGCCTTCCGGCGCAGCGCGCTGGAGCGGGTGGGCGGCATGAGCGACGACACGCTCGCCGAGGACACCGACGTCACCATGGCGCTGCACCGCGACGGCTGGCGGGTGGTGTACGCGGAGAACGCGCGCGCGTGGACCGAGGCCCCGGAGTCCGTGCAGCAGCTGTGGTCCCAGCGCTACCGCTGGTCGTACGGCACCATGCAGGCGATCTGGAAGCACCGCCGGGCCGTCGTGGAGCGGGGCCCTTCGGGTCGCTTCGGCCGGGTCGGTCTGCCGCTCGTCTCCCTGTTCATGGTGGTGGCGCCGCTGCTGGCCCCGCTGATCGACGTCTTCCTGCTGTACGGGCTGGTGTTCGGCCCCACCCAGAAGACGATCGGCGCCTGGCTCGGCGTGCTGGCGGTACAGGCGATCTGCGCCGCGTACGCTTTCCGGCTGGACCGCGAGCGGATGACGCACCTCGTCTCGCTGCCGCTCCAGCAGATCCTCTACCGGCAACTGATGTACGTCGTCCTGCTCCGCTCCTGGACCACGGCCCTCACCGGCGGCCGGCTGCGCTGGCAGAAGCTGCGGCGCACGGGTGTGGTGGAGGCGCCGGGTGCGTTCCCGCAACAGCGGACGGCGGACAGCGGCAGTGAACGGAGGCCCGTCGGATGACGGCACACGAGTACGGGAGGGCGGACGGCACGCCGCCGCTGGGCATGCCCGCGGCACCGGGGAGCGCCCCGGGCCCCCGCCCGGAACCGGGGCCGGCGCCTTGGCCGTACGGGGACGGGGAGCCGTACGGGGACACTTACGCGGGCACGGCGGTGTGGCCGTACGGGGACCGGGGCCAGAGCCAGGACCGGGGCCCGGGCGAGGTGAGGATCCCCGCCCAGAAGACGGTGACGGCCGAAACGGCCGGCGGGGCGTCCGGTGGGACGACGGGCGAGGCGGAGAAGCCCGCGCGCCCCGGCCGTGACCGTTACCTGGACCTGCTGCGCTCCGTCGCCCTGGTGCGCGTGGTGGCGTACCACCTCTTCGGCTGGGCGTGGCTGACGGTGCTGTTCCCGTCCATGGGCGTGATGTTCGCCCTGGCGGGTTCCCTCATGGCACGGTCGCTCGAGCGCCCCGCCCTCTCCGTGATCAGGAGCAGGGTGCGCCGGCTGCTGCCCCCGCTGTGGGTGTTCGGCGCGCTGGTGATGGGCCTTCTGTTCCTTCAGGGCTGGAACCCGGCGAAGGGCCCGGACACGGGCGGCGGCTTCTGGTCCATGGTCAGTGTGTTCAACTACCTCGTGCCGGTCGGCGCTCCGCCGTACCCGGTGAGCATCGGCTCCGGGGCCGGGCTGCTGGAGAGCACCTGGGCGGAGCAGGCGGCCGGCCCGCTGTGGTACCTGCGGGCGTACCTGTGGTTCGTGGTGGCGTCCCCGCTGCTGCTGTGGGCGTTCCGCAGGGCGCCGTGGCCGACCCTGCTGTTCCCGCTGGCGCTGACCGCCGTGGTCGGCACCGGGCTGGTGACCATCCCCGGCGAGACGGGCGACGCGGTCCAGGACTTCGCCGTGTACGGCAGCTGCTGGGTGCTCGGCTTCGCCCACCACAACGGCATGCTGAAGCAGATCCCGCGCTATGCGGCGGTGTCCGGCGCCTCCGCGTTGATGGCGTTCGGCCTGTGGTGGGCCTCCGGCCACCTCGGCCCCGGCGGCTGGAACCTGAACGACATCCCGCTCGCGCAGGCGACCTGGTCGTTCGGCATCGTGGTGATCCTGCTGCAGTACTCCCCGTCCTGGCAGAAGCTTCCGGGCCGGCTGGCCAGGTGGGACAAGCTCGTCACCCTCTCCAACAACCGCGCGGTGACGATCTACCTCTGGCACAACCTGCTCATCATGGCGACGGTGCCGATCATCGACCAGGTCTACGGTCTCCCCTTCATGCGGAGCGGGACCGCGAGCTCGTGGTTGAGCACGACGTACGTCCTCTGGCAGTTCGTGCTCATCTGGCCCCTGATAGGCCTGGCCGTACTCGCCGTCGGCTGGATCGAGGACCTGGCCGCCAAGCGCAAGCCCCGCCTGTGGCCGAACGGGCCGAACGGCTCGTCCCGCGGCCGGGCCGGGACGCGGGCCGACGCGCACCACGGGTAGGAACGCCGAGAACCGGTCCCTCGCCTCGCCGAGGGACCGGTTCTGTCGGTGGTTCAGACCGGTGAATCTTCAACTGCCTTCTGGCCAACGCGCGTAGACGGACGCATCATGGGGGTGCTCTGTGCGCACGACCCTCGCAGTGATTTGTCATGAGCGCGACATTCGACGGCAAAGGGAGGCGGCACGATGGCTTGTGGATCGAAAAGCCTGTGGGCAGGTGAGACAAGCTGGTTCTGTTGCGGATCCGCGTGGGGTCCGTGCGGCAGCGCGGGCGGCGGCGCCTGCGGCAACTGCCGGTCCAGCGCGAATCACGGCGCCTGGCCCAACGCGTCCCAGGCGTGCTGGGACATCACCCGGCCCGACCTGTGCGGCGAGAACATCCCCAGACGCGGCTGCGGCGCCGTGATGAACGTCAGACACCAGTGCTCCGGCGCCACCGTCTGCATCACGATCACCGACTGCGGACCGCGCACCAAGAGCTGGTGCGGCGAGGCCACCTGCTGCAACGGCGTGTGCCGCACCAACCGCGTCCTGGACCTGACCCCGGCCGCCTTCTCGGCCATCGGCAACCTCAGCTCCGGCAAGCTGCCGGTCTACATCTACGAGTGAGGAGGAGTACGGCATGACGTACCGCCAGAACGACAGCGGCGGCCTGGGCCGCCGGCGCTTCCTCACCACGGCCGCCCTCAGCGGCGCCACCATCGTCGGCGCGACCGCCCTCGGCGGCATCGACGCCGACGCGGCCTTCGCATCCGAGCCGTCGCTCGACCCGGCGATCCCCAAGTCCTCCTTCGTGGAGGGCCGGATCACCGGCATCACCGGCAGCGTCCTTCAGGTCGCGGGATCCTACGGCGACCACGCCCGGGTCCAGATGACCAACGCCACCAGCGTGTGGAAGGTCCGGCCCACCACCGCCGCCGAGATCGAGGTCGGTGACGGGCTCTACGCCCGTGGCGTCCCGATGCCGGACGGCACCGTCGCCGCCGACGCGGTGTGGGTGAACATCGTGAACCTCGACACCACGATCCGAGGCATCGCGAAGAACCGGCTGCACCTCTCCCACGGGCAGCACGAGTTCGTCGGCCACGTCCTCCCGGACACGACGAACGCCTCCTACGCGGGCCGCGCGCTCACCTCGGACCTGTCCCGGCTGCGCATCGGACAGAGCGCCCAGGTGCTCGGGGCCTGGCGACCGTCCGACGACTCGGTGGACGTCGTCCGTATCTCCGTCGGGCACTGACGGCCGGATCCGAGGAGGGAGAAGGGGCGGGGAAGAATGCTCTCACTGACAACAGGCCTCGTGCCTCTGGTCCTCGCGGGCCTGCTGGGGTGGACCGGCTCGGTCAAGCTCTTCAGCCGTGACACCGTGCGCCAGGCGCCCAGGACGGCGCTGGCCCGGATGCTGCGCAGCAGCGAACGGGCGGCGCTGGTGCTGCGCGGTGTCGGTGCCGGGGAACTCCTGCTCGCCGCAGGGCTGCTGGCCGTGCCGGCGAACCCGGTTCCGGGCGCGGCCACCGCCGTTCTCGGAGCCGGGTTCCTCGGCTATCTCGGTTACGGCCGGGCGCTGGCGCCGGAGTCCTCCTGCGGCTGTTCGGCGAGCGAGGACACCCCGATCACCTGGCGCGCGTTCGTGCGCGCCGCGGTGGTGCTCGCGGGCGGCGCGACGGCGGCGGTGGCGCACGGCACCTGGTGGTCCACGATCACCGAACGGCCCGGCGGCTCGCTCGCGTTCCTGTCCGTCGCCGCGGTCGTACTGGCGGCGCTCTCGGTCGACCTCGACCGGTGGTGGCTGCTTCCCCTGCGCCGGCTGAGGCTGCGTGTCTTCGGGCATCCGCTCTTCGGCGGCGAGGCGGGGGACCGCGTGCCGGTCGCCGCCAGCGTCGAGCTGCTGGAGCACTCCCTCGCCTGGCAGACCGCCTCCCCGGTGGTCCGGTCGGGTCTGCTGGACCACTGGGAGGACGGCGGCTGGCGCATCCTGCTGTACTCGGGCGTGTACGGGACGGGGGAGAGCGCACGGCCGGTGTCCGTGGTCTTCGCCCTGGACGCCACCGCCGGCCGCGACACCCCCGGCGACCCCGTGGTCCGCGTCAGCTTCGTCGACGCGGACAGCGGGGAACCGGTGGCGCGGGAGCTGCTGGACGCGGTTCCTCCGCGCAGGGCTCTGCCGATGGTCGGCTGAGCAACGGTCGCGCGGCCCGTCGCCACCTGCTCGCGTCCTCGCAGGTGGCGACGGG
>NZ_QFDQ01000090.1 GCF_003270085.1 Streptomyces triticisoli
GACAAGAGCCGTGTAACGGGCGACTGTTACGCACGGTTCTGTGAGAGCCGAGGGGTGAAATTCCCCTCGGCTACTCGGCGGACGGTTCTCTCTCACAAGATCGTCCTGCGACACCAGAGGCTTCACGCTGGTCCCCTATGTTGCCATGCTCGACGCCCCCCGCCCGGTGGTGGTCTTCCTCGCCCGCCCACCGCCGGAAGATCGGCACCCCGCGCGGCCCGCGGGCGCTGGGCCCGTTCCGCCAAGCCGTGCTGGTCCTGCGCTGGTTTTGCCACCGGCACCTGTGTGCACTGCCTGTTGCTCTACCCCTTCGAGATGGACACCGTCGTACGGCTCTCCGGCGGCCGGCTCGTTGCGACGTACTACGGCGCCTACAACACAGCCTCGGGCGTGGCGATCTCCCTCGGTAACCTGGCCGTCGGCGCGCTGTTCGATACAGCTGTGCGATGGCTGCCGTGGGCCGCTTTGGCCGGCACTGGACTCGTCTGCGCGGGGCTCGTGTCACTGCTGTACCGCGCCGGGTACCTCGCGGCCGAGCCGGTCCAGGCACTGGGATGAGGTGACGCGGCTGCTCCAGCACCGGCCCCGGCTACGCCGGCCCTGGCGGGGCAGGCGCTCGGCGTTCGGGATGCGGCGCGAGCCGCTGGGCAGCGCATCACTGCCTGTCTCACTCCAGCGGACTGTCCGGACAGCAGTGTTGCCGGACGCGTCCCCGTATTGGCCGGCCTGGGTCAGGCCGCTCTTTCTCCGCAGAGATGGGTGCCGCGGTCGCTGACCGTGCGCCGGGGCGCGGTGAGTGCGGTGATGGGCAGAGTCGGATGCCGGCCAGGGCCGCGGGTGGAAGACGTGTCAGCCGACTGGGCACTCCAGGCGCCGTCGTGCCACGTGAGGGAGACGGTGTGCAGGGGCGGTATCCGGAGCGTCCAGAAGGCTTGGACCGGTGCGGACAGAGCATGGACGAGCAGTGCCTGCACTACGGCTGGTTCGGCGATGGCCAGCGCGCGGCCCGTGTCCGGGGGCAGGATGCTGAGCCAGTGCGCGACACGGTGGCAGAGTTCGCGTACGGTTTCGCCTCCGTGCGGCGCGGCATCCGGGTCGGTGAGCCAGGCGCTGTATCCGTACGGGTCCGCGGCGGCGATGTCGTCCACTGTGCGGCCGTGCCAGGTGCCGTAGTCGATGTCGCGCAGTGCGGGTTCCACTGCGGCCTTCAGCCCGAGGACTGCGGCGGTCAGCGCTGAGGTGGACGAGGGCGATCTCATGGCCGACGAGTGCGCGGGAAGCGATGCCACGGCGGCGCCCGCGCCCCGGAGCTCGCGCTCGCCGAGCGGGGTGTCACCGAAGGCCGTGTCTGCTGGGTGCGTGCACAGAAGCGTCAGGCGGATCGTCATGCGGCTGTCCTCCTCTTTGGCCCGGCATGCCGTGGTGGCGTGTTTTCCGGCGGCAGCCGCATGGCTGTCAGCGCCACCGGTTCCACGGCGCGGAGCACGCGAGCGGTCGACACATTCCACGTCACGTGCTCCAGGGTCTGCGCACGCTCCTGCCGTGACCATCCGCCAGGAGTTCGGAACGTCCCTGCCACCTGGCCGGTGCGGGCCCCGCCACCTGGCGGGCCTCCGATCCGATGGACGGATTCACGCTGAGGGCAGGTGCGGTGGCTGTGCCAGGGATGACTCAGCGGGCGCCGGCCGCCGTCGCCGGGGCCTGTGCCGGGGCGTCGCGCAGGCCGAGGCGCAGGTGCTCCACGTGGTAGAGGGCCTGCTCCAGCAGCTCGGCGACGTGGTTGTCGTAGAGGGCGTAGATGACCGACCGGCCCCGGCGCTCGCCGGTGACCAGGCCGAGGTTGCGCAGCAGGCGCAGCTGGTGGGAGCAGGCCGACTGCTCCATGCCCACGGCGTCGGCGAGTTCCGTCGCCGCGCACGGGCCCTCCTGCAGGCGGGCCAGGATCCGCAGCCGGGAGGGGGTGGCCAGGGCCTGGAGGGTGGCGGCCACGTCGGCCGCGCCCACGGTTTCGAGGCGCTCGCGCGCGGTGGCGGTGGTCTTGGCGTCAGCTCCGTGGCCCATGGCCCTCATCCTACGGAGCGGAACCCATGAACACATGAACGGCTCTTCATGTAGTTCTGTAGGGTGGACGTAGCGGCGCCGGAGTCCGGCTGCCCGCGATCACGTCATGCCGTCGCGAAGGACCTGCGCTCCGATGACCTCCACACTCGCGCCCGCCACGGCCGCCGACCGCGCCGCGCTCCCGCACGACGGGGGTGCGCCCTATCGCCGTACCCGGGTCTTCGCGCTCCCCGAGGCGCGCTGGGCAGCCGTGGCCACCGTCTTCTTCCTGCTCGCGCTGCCGCTGCAGCTGACCGGCGCCCCGGCCTGGGCGTGGGGCCCGCTGTACGCACTGACCTACGCGGCCGGCGGCTGGGAGCCGGGCTGGGCGGGTCTGCGGGCGCTGCGGGAGAAGACCCTCGACGTCGACCTGCTCATGGTCGTGGCCGCACTCGGCGCGGCGGCCATCGGGCAGGCGATGGACGGCGCGCTGCTGATCGTCATCTTCGCCACCTCCGGCGCGCTGGAGGCGTTGGCCACCGCCCGCACGGCCGACTCCGTGCGCGGGCTGCTCGACCTGGCGCCGGCCACCGCCACCCGCGTCGACGCCGACGGCGGCGAGACATCGGTCCCGGTCGAGGGCCTGGTTGTGGGCGACACCATCCTCGTGCGACCCGGTGAACGCGTCGGCGCCGACGGCCGGGTGCTCGACGGGGCCAGCGACGTGGACCAGGCGACCATCACCGGCGAACCGCTGCCCGTGGCCAAGGAGAAGGGCGACGAGGTCTTCGCTGGCACCCTCAACGGCACCGGTGCACTGAGGGTTCGGGTCGAGCGCGACGCCTCCGACACGGTGATCGCCCGCATCGTGCGCCTGGTGGAGGAGGCGTCCCGGACCAAGGCGCCCACCCAGCTGTTCATCGAGAAGGTCGAGCAGCGCTACTCGCTGGGCATGGTGGCGGCGACCCTCGCCGTGTTCCTGGTGCCGCTCGCCTTCGGCGCGAACCTCACCGGCTCGCTGCTGCGGGCCATGACCTTCATGATCGTCGCCTCGCCGTGCGCGGTCGTGCTGGCCACCATGCCGCCCCTGCTGTCGGCCATGGCCAACGCCGGGCGGCACGGCGTGCTGGTGAAGTCGGCGGTGGTGATGGAGCGGCTGGGACAGGTCGGCGCGGTGGCGTTCGACAAGACCGGCACGCTGACCGAGGGCACCCCGCGGGTGACCGACATCCGTCCAGTGACCGGTTCCGGACTCGACGCGGGCCAGTTGCTGATCCTCGCCGCCGCGGCGGAGCACTCGAGCGAGCATCCGCTGGGGCGGGCCGTCGTGGACGCGGCGCGCGAGCGCGGGCTCGCCCTGCCGGTGGCGGAGGACTTCGCCTCCACGCCCGGGATCGGCGTGCGGGCCACCGTCGAGGGGCGCGTGGTCGCCGTCGGAGCCCCGGCCCGGCTGCTCGGCGAGGCCGCAGACGCCGACTCGGCGCAGACCGAGGTGCTCGCCGGCGAACTGGAGGACGGAGGCCGGACCGCCGTCCTGGTCACGGTGGACGGAGCGCCGGCGGGCGTACTCGGCATCGCCGACCGGCTGCGCCCCGACGCCGCTGCGGCCGTCGCGGCGCTGACCTCCCTGACGGGGACGCCGCCCCTGCTGCTGACCGGCGACAACCCGCGCGCCGCCGCCCACCTCGCCGCCGAGGTCGGCATCGAGGACGTACGGGCCGGGCTGCTGCCCGAGCACAAGGTGAACGCGGTCAGGGAACTGGAAGCCGCCGGCCGCAGGGCGATGGTGGTCGGCGACGGCGTCAACGACGCACCCGCGCTGGCCGTCGCCCACACCGGCGTCGCCATGGGCCGGGCAGGCTCCGACCTGGCCCTGGAGACCGCCGACGCGGTCATCGTCCGCGACGAACTCGCCACGGTCCCCACCGTGGTCTCCCTGTCCCACCGGGCCCGCAGCCTGGTCGTCCAGAACCTCGTCATCGCCGGAGTGTTCATCGCCGGCCTGGTCGTCTGGGACCTGGTCGGCCACCTGCCTCTGCCGCTGGGCGTCGCGGGTCACGAGGGCTCCACCGTCATCGTCGGGCTGAACGGACTGCGGCTGCTGCGCGAGGCGGCCTGGAAGCGGGCCGCCGAGTGAGCCGCCGCAAGGCACCCAGGGCGCAGGCGGCGCCCCGGTGCACGGTCACCGTCTGCCGGGGCTGCTGCTGCGGCACGGCCAAGATCCCGGCGTCGACCACGCGGCCCAACTCGCCACACTGAAGGCCACACTGAAGGCCGCGCTGGGCCCGAGGGCCCAGGTCCGGGCGGTGAACTGCCTCGACGCCTGCGAACAGGCCAACGTCATCGTCGTCCAGCCCTCCCCGGCCGCGGGTGGGCGGCCGGTCTGGCTCGGGCTGGTCAACGACCCCGACGCGACGGCCGACATCGTGGCCTGGGTGCGGGCCGGCGGTCTGGGGCTCGCCGAGCCGCCGGACATCCTCGACCTGTACCAGTTCGGTCCCTCCCGGCGCGTACGGCGGGCCGTGGAGGACTGAGATCCGTCCGTTCCATCAGCCATGGGCGTGGAGGCCGTCGGCCAGAAGGTGGTGGCTGTGCAGCCATCCGCCCTCCACCCGGACGGTGTCCACAAGGCGTGGATGGTGCTGGCGGAAGGGCGAGGCGACGAACTGCACGACCGTGATCAACGGCCTCGGGGTGGTCTCGGCGAGGGGGAGGCCGCGGACCATCCTTGGAATCCAGTGATCGTCGCAACACCCCAGCTCAAGGGTGCGATGGACTTCAAGATCCGGGAGAACCGGAAGCCGCAGGGGCGAAGAGGCTCACTGCGGAGCGGGCTGCATACTTCCAGCTCATGCAGCAGGGCTACAGCAACAACGAAGCCTGCCGGATCGTGGGGATTGACTCGCGAACCGGCAGACGCTGGCGCAACGGATACGTACCGTCGAAACGAAGAGGGGCGGTGCGTCCGGTTCCTCCTGCGGTGCCGCCGGCGTCGTCTCGGTATCTGAGCGTGGACGAGCGCATCTATATCGCCGACCGGATGCGCGAGAAGGCGACGGTCCGGGCGATCGCCGCCGAACTCAACGGCCGCCCACGCAAAACGCTCGGCTGGGAAACCCCAGCCGAGCGCCTGCATAAACTGCTCGCGGCCTGATCAACACAACCACGTGTTGCGACGACCCCTAGAAAGCGCCCACTTTGAGGTAGGGGCCTTGATGTTCTTGATTCGGCTGGCGGATTCGTGGTGGCCGGGACAGACGCCCGCCCAGGAGGCGAGGTGCTTGCGGGCCATGCCGCCCCCGGTCTCCGTGGTGATCACCTCGGCGACCGCCTGGTTGATCCCGGGGATGGTGTCGAGCAGGTCGAGGGCGGGGCGAAAGGGGGCCATCGCTTCCTCGATCCGTGCATCCAGGTGCCCGATCGCGGTGGTGACCTGGTCGTACTGGTCCAGATACAGCTGGGCCAGGAACACATGATGCTCGCGGAATCGGCCGGTCAGGGCCTCGGTGAGTTCGGGGATCTTGTTGCGGAGTCCGCGCTTGGCCATCTCCGCGAGGGGGCGGGTTGCGTTCCCCGGCGAAGAGAGCCTCCAGCATGGCCCGGCCGGAGACGCCCGTGATGTCGGAGGCGACCGCGGCGAGCGTCCTTCTTGCTGATGTCCGCACCGGCGCAGCGTTCGTGCAGCACGTCCACGGCCTTGCTCCCCCCTGGCACACGGCCCAACGGTCGCCGTTCCGGGAGGGTCAGGATGGAACAGGCCGTAATGACCGTCCAGGGGCGTCCAGCCGATCCAGGGCAGGCACGTAATGCGAGTTCAGGGCCTCACAGTCCGGGGGTGTCCGCACAGTTGGTGAGACCTGTGTGAGAGCTCGTGAGACGACGAAGCCCCGCCGGGATGCTCCGGCGGGGGTTCTGTGTGCGGCGGGTCACGACAGAGATCGCTCAGCGCTTCCGTCGGCGCCCGCCCCGGCCCGCGGCCCGTCCGTCGGCCGCCACCGCGCCCGCAGTCGCTGATTCCGTCTGCGGTCTGGGCCGGTCCGGCCCGGCCCACCAGCAAGGGCTACCCACCCACTGCAGCGCTGTCACAGCGCAGCCCGGCCAACTGCCGCCCGGTATCGCTCACACAATAGTTCTAGCGGTGTATCAGCCGTGTCCGCCCATCACGATCTTCCACACTCGGGTCGCCACCTGGAGGTTCAGCCGGTCCTCGACGTTCGCGAGGTCGTTGCCGCTGATGTCGCGGATGCGCTGGAGCCGGTAGCGTAGCGTGCTGCGGTGGATCGCGAGGGATTCGGCGGTCTCGTCGTAGTTGCCGCCGCAGTCGAAGTACCGGGACAGGGTCTCCACCATGGCCGCGTGGTGCTGGGAGTCGTAATCGATGAGCTGCCCGAGCCACTCGTGGACGAACGTCTCCAGTTCTCGGTAATCGTTGCCAGGTCCCAGGATGCGGTAGAGGCCAAGCTCGTCGAAGAACGTCGTGCCGTAGCGCTCGCGGGAGTGGCGGCGCACTTCCAGGGCGCGCTGCGCCTCCTGGTAGCGGTGGGGGATGTCGTCCGGGGAGTCGGAAGGGGCGCTCACCCCGATCGTCCCGGACCGTGTCCCGGTCGCCCGGGCGAGTGCCTCGTACAGCGCACGGGCGTGCGGCCTGTCGTCGGCGACCAGGACCACGTGGTCGAAACGTCGGGTCAGCAGCGAGCGCATGCCCACGGCAGAGGCCGCCCGGCCCACGGTCTGCGCGAAGGAATCGTCCGCAGTCCGGTTCGACCACTGCACCACGACGACGTAGTGACTGCGGTGCAGGTCGTGTCCGACTGCCTCGGACCGGGCGTAGGCGCTCGCCTCGTCCGTCCCTGCCAGGAGGTCGTCGACCAGCTCGCGGTGCAGCCTCAGCTCCACTTCGGCCAGATTGCGCAGGTGCGCCAGCTCCAGGGCGAGCGACGTGGCGGCGTGTTCCAGCGCGAGCACGGTGTGCTCGTCGGCCTCGTTCCGGGCATCGACCAGGGCCAGCACGCCCAGGATCTCGCCGTGCGGGCGGACCAGGGTGATCAGCCGGTCCTTTATCCGCACCGGCCCGACCTCCCGGGCGACGGCGTGCAGCATTTCGTCCTGGCGCACGGGTTCCGGTTCCGGATAGGGGTCGGGGCGGCTGGGGCCGGTCCAGGACCTCAGCCGACCGAAGCGGTCCTCGACCAGCGCGGGGAGTCCAGTGAGCCCGTGCAGTGCGCGGGTGATGGCTTCCTCGCCGCCGCCCGAGGCAGCGACGTCAGCCATGAGCGCGTGAACGGCCCGCTGGTACCCCAGCTCAGCCGCGACGGAGATCAGCTGCCGCTGGAGGGCTGTGCGTTCCTCCCTGAGCCGGTGCAGTTCCAGTGCGTCCTCGCGTTGGCGGCGGTGCGCGAAGGCGACTGACAGTGCAGCGGCGGTGTGCCGGACGAGCGTGGCGAGCAGGGATCGCTCGGCCTCGGTGGGCCGGGAGCGGGACGTCACCACGAGGTAGCCGTGGAGTCTCTCGAGCCCGCGCAGTCCCAGGGCCCGGCCCCAGGGGCTGCCGGGTACGGTCACAGGGCCGTCTTGCCCGGCCAGCTCCCGCACCCTCCGGTCCACGGCCGGGGCATGGATCTGCCCGACCCTCGGGCTGGGGACCAGGTCGCCGTCCACCTTGAGGTATCCGGCCTCGGCGCTGTATGGCCCTGCGGCGGCTATGTGGTCCATGGCCAGGCGCAGGATCTCACCTTCGTCCGGGGTGTCGAACAGGGTGCGGGAGAACGCAATCAGTTCGTGGAGGGCATGGTCGGCCGGGGATGGAACGGGTGGGCGGGGCTGTCTCCGCACAGCCGTGGAGTGCCGTCCGGCGCTGCCCCGCGGAAGGCTGCCCTCCCGGTCGGAGTAGCGGCCGTACAGGCGGTGCAGGTTGTGCGCCCGGCTGCTGGCCATGGGATCACTCCGTTCTCCCTGAGCCTTCAGGGAGGCGAGCGATGCTTCGGGTACCCGCTCGCAGGCCGGCTCATCCGAGATGTTCGGATTCTTTCATTCGTACTCGTGGGGCGACCGGACCCGTGCATTTCTGACTCGCCAGGGGCAGGCATGGCGCCACTCAGCTCGCCACCCTGGGAGTGTTCAAGACCCTCCGTGCGCACCGGCAGGAAGGGCTGGGCGATGACCGAGCAGCATCGCAGGCCGGTTGCCTCGTACAAGACGTACCAGGAAGCCGAACGCGCCGTTGACCACCTCTCTGACCACGGGTTTCCCGTGGAGAGCGTGGCGATCATCGGCCAGGATCTGCGCGTGGTCGAGCAGGTGATCGGCCGGGTGGACTACGGCAGGGCCGTCCTTCACGGCGAGCGGTGCGCTCCCCAGTGTCCTGATCGGCTGCCTGTTCGGCCTTGTGAACTGGCTCGACCCCGTCGTCTCCGCCCGGCTCCTCACCCTGTACGGGCTGATCTTCGGGAGCGATCGTTTGGGCGCGCCGTTCGGCATGATGCCGCACGCCCTGCAGGGCGGTCGCCGGGATTTCGCCTCGCTCCGCTCGATGCAGCCGAGCCGGTACGAGGTCGTCGTGGACGAGGCGGTCGCCGACGAGGCTGTACGGCTGAGCGGCGCGCTGCAGACCACCGGCGGAGGTCCCAGTCGTACCTGAAAAGCGTGATCCGGAAAGTCGGCGCAGGCGCCGGACCGGGAGGAGTTCCTCATGGCGAAGGCAGTGGGCATCGACCTGGGCACCACCAACTCGGTGATCGCCGTGTGGGAGGGCGGCGAGCCGTCCGTCGTGCCCAACAGCGAGGGCAACCGCACGACACCGTCCGTAGTGGCCTTCACCGACACCGGGGAACGTCTGGTGGGCCAGCTGGCCCGGCGCCAGGCGATCCTCAACCCCAAGGGGACCATCTACTCGGCCAAGCGGTTCATCGGCCGGCATTTCGACGAGATCTCCGACGAGGCCAGGGCGGTGGCGTACGACGTCGTCGAGGGCGACGGCGGGGCGGCCCGCTTCAAGGTACGCGACAAGCTGTACGCGCCTGAGGAGATCAGCGCCCAGGTGCTGCGGAAACTCGCCGACGACGCTTCCAAGCAGCTGGGGGAGCGGGTCACGGAGGCGGTCATCACGGTGCCCGCCTACTTCAATGACGCTCAGCGCACCGCCACCAAGGACGCCGGACGGATCGCGGGACTGGAGGTGCTGCGGATCATCAACGAGCCGACCGCGGCTGCCCTCGCGTACGGCATGGACAAGAAGCAGCACGAGACCGTCCTCGTCTTCGACCTGGGCGGCGGCACCTTCGACGTGAGCATCCTCGACGTCGGCGATGGCGTGGTGGAGGTGCGCTCCACCGCCGGCGACAGCCACCTGGGTGGCGACGACTTCGACCGGCGTCTGGTGGATTACCTCGCGGACGACTTCCAGAAGGAGAACGGCATCGACCTGCGCAAGGACCCGCAGGCGCTGCAACGCCTGTTCGAGGCGGCGGAGAAGGCCAAGACCGAGCTCAGTTCGGTGACGCAGACGCAGGTGAGCCTGCCGTTCATCACCGCCGACGCCTCGGGCCCCAAGCATCTCACCGACTCGATCATGCGGTCCACGTTCGAGCAGATCACCAGCGACCTGGTGGAGCGGTGTCTGGGACCGGTTCAGCAGGCCATGGCCGACGCCAAGGTCGGCGAGAGCGACATCGACGAGGTCATCCTCGTCGGCGGTTCCACACGTATCCCGGCGGTCCAGGCCCTCGTGCGTCGGCTGACCGGCGGCAAGGAACCCAACATGAGCGTCAACCCCGATGAGGTCGTGGCCCTGGGCGCCGCGATCCAGGCTGGGGTGCTCAAGGGCGAGGTCAAGGACGTCCTGCTGCTCGACGTCACACCCCTGTCGCTGGGTGTCGAGACACGCGGTGGCGTGATGACGAAGATCATCGAGCGGAACACCACCATCCCCGTCCGCCGCACCGAAACCTTCTCCACCGCCGAGGACAACCAGCCCGCCGTCGACATCGTCGTCCTCCAGGGCGAGCGCGAACGAGCCGCCGACAACCGGGTGCTCGGCCGGTTCCAGCTCACCGACATCCGCCCGGCGCCGCGGGGCGAACCGCAGATCGAGGTCACCTTCGACATCGACGCCAACGGCATCCTCAACGTCAAGGCACGTGACCGGGACACCGGCAAGGAACAGGGCATCACCATCAGCGAGAGCTCCAACCTGGACCGCAGTGAGGTCGAACGCATGGTCCAGGAGGCCGAGCGCAACCGGGGCCAGGACCAGGCACTCCGCGAGGCCGTCGACGCCCGCAACGAGCTCGACGCCGTGGCCTACCAGGTCGAGAAGCGCCTCTCCGAACTGGGCGACGCAGCGCCCGCGCACGAGAAGGCACGCGCCGAGATGCTCGTGTCCGACGCCCGGGCGGCGGTCAAGGAAGAGGCGGGTGTGGAGCGCGTGCGGCCCCTGACCTCCGAACTCCAGCAGGTGCTCGCCGGGCTGGCGGCCCATCAGGGCGCCGCTACCACAGGCGGTCCCGGCCAGGACGCCACCGGGGGCGGCGCGGCGACCGGTGGCCCGAGCGGCGGTGGCGGTGACGACGACGTCATCGATGCCGAGTTCGACAAGGACTGAGGCGCGCCATGTCCAGCCGCCCCCAGGAACCCGACCGGGCCGCGTCGGAGCCGGTCGAACCGGTCCCGGAAGGCGCCGTACGCCCTCCTCGTGGGGATTTGCCGCAACCGGGTCCGCCGCCCCGGCCGGAAGCGGCGAATGACGAACCGGGACCCGACGCCGCCGGACCCACGCCTGCCGAGGACGAGTACACGACCGCGATCCAGGAACTGGAGGACCGCTGGCGGCGCGCGCTCGCCGACCTCGACAACCTTCGCAAGCGCCACGCCAGGGAACTGGAGCGCGAACGGACGGTCGAGCGTTCCCGCACGGCGGCCGCCTTCCTGCCCGTCCTGGACAACCTCGAGCTCGCCCTGACCCACGCCGGCGCCGATCCGGGTGCGATCGTGGAGGGCGTCCGGGCGGTCCGCGACCAGGCGGTGAACGTCCTCGAACTGCTCGGCTACCCGCGGCACGCGGAGACCGGCGTCGCCTTCGACCCGGCCCAGCACGAGGTGGTCGGCGTCGTCCAGGACCCCGACGCCCCACCGGGAACCGTCGTCGAGGTGCTGCGCCCCGGCTACGGGGACGGCGAACGGCAGCTCAGGCCCGCCGCCGTGACGGTCGCGAAGCGGGAGTGACCGGTCATGGCACGGAACTTCTACGAGGTGCTGGGCGTGTCGCGGACCGCGAGCCAGGACGAGATCCAGCAGGCATATCGCAAGCTCGCCCGCAAGTACCACCCCGACGTCAACAAGGACCCGCGGGCGGAGGAACGCTTCAAGGAACTCAACGAGGTATACAGCGTCCTGTCGGACCCGAAGACCCGGGCCCGTTACGACCGCTTCGGCGAGGACTTCCGCAAGATCCCCGAAGACTTCGACGAACGGGTCGCGGCCGGAGCGGGCGGCGGCTTCCGCGGTCGGAGGACCGCGGGCGCGGGCGGCCCCCGTGTCCGGTACACCACCGGCTTCGGCGACGACTTCGGCGCGGAGGGCATCGACATCGAGGACCTGCTCGGCTCCATGTTCGGAGCCGGCGCCGCCCGAGGCGGCGTCCCCGGAGCGGACCAGGAGGCCGAACTGCCGCTCACCGTCGAGGAGGCGTACCAAGGCGGCCGTCGCACCGTCACACTCGCCGGTCCCACCGGGCAGCCGCGGCGATACGAGGTCGACGTGCCACCGGGTGTCACCGACGGGCAGCGCATCCGGCTGTCGGGCGAGGGCGGCCGGGGCAGTGGTGACGCCCCCGCGGGCGATCTGTACCTGCGGGTACGTATCCAGCCCCACCCCCGGTTCCGGCTGGACGGCCGCGACGTGCACGTACAGGTCCCGATCGCCCCCTGGGAGGCGGCCCTGGGCGCGACCGTGCCGGTGCCCACCCCCGGCGGCGGCACGGCCAAGGTCACGGTGCCCGCGGGCTCGTCCAGCGGCCGGCGGCTGCGGCTGCGCGGCGAGGGCATGCCGAACCCGCGAGGTGCGAACGGCGACCTGTACGCCGAACTCCGTGTCATGGTGCCGCCCGCCCTCGGCGACCGGGAGCGCGAATTGTTCGAGGAGCTCGCCGCCACCTCCTCGTTCGACCCCAGGAGGACGCGATGAACGACCGACCCGCGGGAGCGGCAGGCATCGGCCGGGCCGGCGTGGGCGCCCGTCCGGTACGGACGGGCGCCGACGTCACCGCCTCGGCGGCTGTCCGGTACGCGCTCGTTCCTGTCCCCAGGCTCTCGCTGGACACCGTGGCCCGCCGCTCGGGCCTCCACCCCGATCTGATCCGCCGGTTCGTCGCCCTCGGCCTGGTCGACGCCGAGCGCGACGCCGCGGGGCACCTGGTGTTCGACCCCACGGCTCCGGCGGTCCTCGCCCGCATCCAGCGGCTGCGCTCCGGACTCTGCCTCAACTACGCATCCATCGGCCTGGTGCTGGACCTGCTGGACCGCATCAGCCTGCTCGAAGCCGCCCTGCGCCGCGCCGGCAGGAGGAGTGAAACACCCCCATGGACATGAACAGTCTCACCCAGAAGTCCCAGGAAGCCCTGCAGGAGGCCCAGACCGCGGCCGTCCGCATGGGGCAGACCGAGGTCGACGGGGAACACCTGCTGCTCGCGCTTCTCGATCAGGAGGACGGTCTGATCCCGCGGTTGCTGCAACAGGCCGGCACCGAGCCGAAGGAGCTGCGCGCTGCCGTGCGCGAGGAACTCTCCCGCCGTCCGAAGGTCACCGGCCCCGGCGCGGCACCCGGCCAGGTCTTCGTCACTCAGCGCCTCGCCCGCCTGCTCGATGCCGCCGAACGGGAGGCCAAACGCCTCAAGGACGAGTACGTGTCCGTGGAGCACCTCCTGCTCGCCCTGTCCGAGGAGGGCTCTTCAACCGCCGCCGGGCGACTGCTCAAACGGGCCGGCATCACCAGGGACTCGTTCCTGAGCGCGCTCACCCAGGTCCGCGGCAACCAGCGCGTTACCTCCGCCAACCCCGAAGTGGCCTACGAGGCTCTGGAGAAGTACGGCCGCGATCTCGTCGCCGAGGCCAGGGCCGGCAGGCTCGACCCGGTCATCGGCCGGGACGCCGAGATCCGCCGCGTCACCCAGATCCTCAGCCGCAAGACCAAGAACAACCCCGTCCTCATCGGCGACCCCGGCGTCGGCAAGACCGCCATCGTCGAGGGCCTCGCCCAGCGCATCGTCCGCGGCGACGTGCCCGAGGGCCTGCGCGACAAGACGGTGTTCGCCCTCGACATGGGCTCCCTGGTCGCCGGCGCCAAGTACCGCGGTGAGTTCGAGGAACGACTCAAGGCCGTGCTCAGCGAGGTCAAGGCCGCCCAAGGGCGCATCCTGCTCTTCGTCGACGAACTGCACACCGTCGTCGGCGCGGGCGCCGCCGAAGGGGCCATGGACGCGGGCAACATGCTCAAGCCGATGCTCGCCCGCGGTGAACTCCACATGATCGGCGCCACCACCCTCGACGAGTACCGCAAGCACATCGAGAAGGACGCCGCTCTCGAACGCCGCTTCCAGCAGGTCCTGGTCGACGAGCCGAGCGTGGAGGACACCATCTCCATCCTGCGCGGACTGCGCGAACGCCTGGAGGTCTTCCACGGCGTGAAGATCCAGGACACCGCGCTGGTCTCCGCGGCCACCCTCAGCCACCGCTACATCACCGACCGGTTCCTGCCCGACAAGGCCATCGACCTCGTCGACGAGGCGTGCGCCCGGCTGCGTACCGAGATCGACTCGATGCCCGCCGAACTGGACGAGATCACCCGTCGCGTCACCCGCCTGGAGATCGAGGAGGCGGCCCTGTCCAAGGAGACCGACCCCGCCAGCAAAGCCCGCCTGGAGGAGCTGCGCAGGGAACTGGCCGACCTGCGCGGCGAGGCCGACGCCAAACGCGCCCAGTGGGAGGCCGAACGGCAGGCGATCCGCCGCGTGCAGGAACTGCGCCAGGAACTGGAGAAGGTCCGCCACGAAGCGGAGGAGGCCGAACGCGCCTACGACCTCAACCGAGCCGCCGAACTGCGCTACGGCCGCCTTCAGGACCTGGAGCGCCGGCTCGCCGCAGAGGAGGAGCAACTGGCCGCCAAACAAGGACGGAACCGGCTGCTGCGGGAGGTCGTCACCGAGGAGGAGATCGCTGAGATCGTTGCCGCCTGGACCGGCATCCCGGTCGCCCGTCTCCAGGAGGGCGAACGCGAGAAACTGCTGCGCCTCGACGAGATCCTGCGTGAGCGGGTCATCGGCCAGGACGAGGCCGTCAAGCTCGTCGCCGACGCCATCATCCGCGCCCGCTCCGGCATCCGCGACCCACGCCGCCCCATCGGCTCGTTCATCTTCCTCGGCCCCACCGGCGTCGGGAAGACCGAGCTGGCCAAGACCCTCGCCCGGGCCCTGTTCGACTCCGAGGAGAACATGGTCCGCCTTGACATGAGTGAGTACCAGGAGCGTCACACCGTCAGCCGGCTCATGGGCGCACCGCCCGGATACGTCGGCTACGAGGAAGGCGGCCAGCTTACCGAGGCCGTACGCCGCAAGCCGTACTCGGTTGTGCTGTTCGACGAGATCGAGAAGGCGCACACCGATGTCTTCAACACCCTGCTGCAGATCCTCGATGACGGCCGCATCACCGATGCTCAGGGCCGCACTGTCGACTTCCGCAACACCGTGATCATCATGACGTCCAACATCGGCTCCGAGCACCTCCTCGACGGCGCCACCGCCGAGGGTGAGATCAAGCCCGACGCCCGCGCCCTGGTGATGGGCGAGCTGCGCGGGCACTTCCGCCCGGAGTTCCTCAACCGCGTCGACGACATCGTGCTGTTCAAGCCGCTCGGTGAGCGGCAGATCGAGCGGATCGTGGAGCTGCAGTTCGACGAGCTGCGCCGCCGGCTCGCCGAACGCCGCATCACCGTCGAACTCACCGATGCTGCACGTGAGTTGATTGCCCACCAGGGTTACGACCCGGTGTACGGGGCCCGGCCGCTGCGGCGTTACATCTCCCATGAGGTCGAGACACTGGTCGGACGCGCCCTGCTGCGCGGCGACGTCCAGGACGGCGCGACGGTCCGCGTCGACGCCGAGGCGGGGGAACTGGTGGTCACCTACGACCAGCCCGAGGATGTGAAGGGAGCGCGGGCGGCATGAGCACGATGCAGGCGACGACCGTCAGTTGTCCCAACTGCGGGCGCACCAACCGGGTGCCCGTGGCCGCGGAGGGCCGCCCCAAGTGCGGCCGCTGCAAGCAGCCCCTACCGTGGATGGTGGACGCGGGCGACGACGACTTCACCGAGGTCGCCGAGCGGGCCGACGTCCCCGTCGTGGTCGACCTGTGGGCCACCTGGTGCGGCCCCTGCCGCATGGTCAGCCCCGCACTGGAGAAGGTCGCCACCGATCTCGCCGGCCGAATCAAACTCGTCAAGGTCGACGTCGACAAGAACCCGCGACTGTCGCAGCGTTTTGAGGTCCAGGCCGTACCGACACTGCTGATCCTCGACCAGGGCGAGACGGTCGCCCGGCAGGCGGGGGCGGCGCCCGCCCCCGCTCTGCGCCAGTGGGTGGAACAGTCGATCACCGCCCGGAAAGGGTGATCCGGATGACCCTGCATGCAGACCCCCACCTCGCGCTTGTCCGGCCGGTCCAGCCGCTGACCCCAGAAGGGTGTCAGGAGTGTCTGATGCTCGGCTCCCCGTGGGTCCACCTGAGGCTCTGCCTGACCTGCGGGCACGTCGGCTGCTGCGACTCCTCGCCGAACAAGCACGCGCGCAGGCACGCAGCTGCCGACGCCCATCCGATCGTGCAGTCGTTCCAGCCCGGCGAGGAATGGCGCTGGTGCTACGTTCACGAGGCGTTCGTCTGATGTCCGGCGACCAGTCGCTGCCGGGCGAAGAACCGGTGCCGGAGGAAGTGGACGAGGCCGCCTTCTGGGAGACCCCGGACATCTACGGCGCGTATCCGCGCCTTACGGAGGACCAGATAGCACGTCTGGCGGAGCACGGGCAACGCCGGATCATGGCTTCGGACGACGTGCTGATCCGGGAGGGAGAGCGCTGCGAGACGTTCTTCGTCGTCCTCAGCGGTACCGTCGCCGTCGTCGAGGACTACGGCACTCCCGAGGAGCACGTGCTGCGCGTGCACGGCCCCGGTCGCTTCATCGGCGAACTCGGCCTGCTGTACGGACAAGTGGCCTTCTACACCGCTGTCGCCAGGGAGCCGGGCGAGGTCCTCGTCGTTTCCTTGGACCAGTTGCGCCACCTGGTGTCCCAGGACTCCACCATCGGGGACATCGTGCTGCGCGCCTGTCTGTGCCGTCGCGCGCTGCTCGTCGGACAGGGCGCCGGCTTCCGCATCATCGGCTCGCGCTACTCGCCCGACACCAGGCGGCTGCGCGAGTTCGCCGTCCGCAACCGGCTGCCGCACCGCTGGATCGACCTGGAGACCGACGAGGAGGCCGAGGAGCTGCTGCGCCGCTTCGGCGTCGGCCCGGCGGAGACACCACTCGTCATCTGGCGGGACACCACCCTGTTGCGCAACCCCAGCAACGCGGAACTGGCCCGGCTCATCGGCCTGCCGTCACTACCCGCCGGAAACCGTCACGGCGACGTCCTCATCGTAGGCTCCGGACCCGCCGGCCTGGCTGCCGCGGTGTACGCCGCCTCCGAGGGCCTGAGCACCACCGTGGTGGAGGCGATGGCCACCGGCGGCCAGGCCGCCACGTCGTCCCGCATCGAGAATCTGCTCGGCTTCCCATCCGGCATCTCCGGCGCCGAACTCGCCGAACGCGCCGTGCTCCAAGCCGACAAGTTCGGCGCCCGGATCAGTGTCCCGGCGGAGGCGGCCCGGCTCGAACCGCGGGACGGCCACTACGCCGTCAGCTTCGCCGACGGCAGCGAGATCACCGCCCGTACCGTCGTCCTGGCCACCGGCGCCCGCTACCGCCGCCTCCATGCACCCGGCATCGAACCGTTGGAGGGCGCGAGCGTCCACTACTCGGCGACCGTCTACGAGGCCCAGCAGTGCCGTACCGACCCGGTGGCGGTGGTGGGTGGCGGCAACTCCGCAGGCCAGGCCGTACTCTTCCTGGCCGGGTACGCACCGCAGGTGTATCTGCTCGTCCGTGGGCCAAGTCTCGAGGCGCACATGTCCCGCTACCTGATCGATCAGATCGAGCGCCACCCGCGGGTGCGCGTGCTGTTGCACACCGAGATGACCGAGGCACTCGGCGACAAGGCGCTGGAGGCGGTCGCCGTGGTCGACCACCGTACGGGCGAGCACCGCCACCTCGAGGTGCGGGCCCTGTTCGTCTTCACCGGCGCAGACCCTCACACCGAGTGGCTGTCCGGCGCGCTCGCCCTCGACGCGCGCGGCTACGTGCTCACCGGCGCGGAGGCGCAGGCGTGCTCCGTTCCCGAACTGTGGCAGAGCCAGGGCCGTGACTGCCTGACGTTGGAGACCAGCCTGCCTGGCGTCTTCGCCGCCGGCGACGTCCGCAGCGGCTCGGTGAAGCGTGTGGCCTCCGCGGTCGGCGAAGGCGCGATGAGTATCCACTTCGTGCACCGCTACCTGGGCCACACGGCCGCGCCCGGCGGCACCGACAGCTCCCCGTACACCCGTCCGAAGGAGTCCGCTTGGCTCGCGTGACGCCCAGCGGGCGAGGAGATCACGAGAAGGAGGCGATGGGAATGACCATGCCCGTCCGGCGCCACCGTGGTGGTGCAGTGCAGGACAGGCCCCTGGGCTGGGCACGCGATCCGCTGACGGAGTTCGACCAACTGCTCAGCGAGATGAGCGGACTGATCGAATCCACGGTGGGAGGCGTGGCGCCCGCAGTCGCGTGGACACCCCTGACGGATGTCTCGGAGTCCGACGACGCCTTCCACGTCGAGATCGAACTCCCCGGCGTCAAGAGCAAGGACATCGACGTCGAAGCCAACGGCCAGGAGCTGGTGGTCACCGGAGAGATCAAGGAGAGGGAACGCAAAGGCGTCCTGCGCCGGAGCACCCGCCGCACCGGAGCCTTCGAGTACCGGCTGCGGCTGCCCGGAGAGGTCGACACCGAAAAGATCAATGCGCAGATATCGGACGGGGTGCTCACTATCACCGTCCCCAAGGCCGAGGTCGCAAAGCCGCGGCACGTCGAGATCAGCGAGACGAGTGAAAGCACCGAGAGCAGCGGCTGAGACGCGAACGCCGCGGTGCCGGACACACGTCCGGCACCGCGGCCGGGCCGGCGAGGCTCGACACCCGGTGACTCATGGATGACGTCCCGCGTCACAACCCCTCACGGCGGCGGAGACTCGGCACGCGGCTCCCCACCGGCTTCCTTTCGGCGCCGCAGACGCCAGGGCGCGCAGCAGCCGAAGGGAAACAGACCCAGCGGTGCTCGCCGGCCCATGTCCGCCTGGTCCTCGCGGTCGAATGCCCGTGCGTAGCGCTCGGCGTCCTGGGCCGTCGGATATCGCTTGCTTCCCTCCGCTCCGCCCCCCACGTGCGCAGTGCCAGAGCATCGTGTCGCCCTCATGGAGAAAGTGAAAACGGTGTCCCAGAAGGTGGCAGCGCAGCACAGAAGACCACACCATGCGGACCTGTCCATTCCGGCCTGTTCTGTCCCTTTCCGGGCAACAGCCCATGGCCCTGAACGAGGAGGCGTGGCATGACCACCACTGCCGAGCTCGGTGTCGTCACGTCCAAGGACCCCGCCCGGCGCGACAGCGCACCGGGGCGACCCCCATGACCAGCGGTGACCGGCACCCCGGCTGCCGGCTCGGCTTGCGGACTGGCTCGCAGCCAACGGCCGCTATGCGGCCGCGGTGCTCCGCAACTACGCCGAACCCACCCGGGAGCATCACGCCGACATGCGCAGGGCACTGCTGGCGAGCAGGGAGGCACGTGCCGCCTGGCAGGAGGCATACGACCGGGCAAGGCAGGAACCAGTCCGCCCCAGGGGGGGCTCACGTCGCGCGAGGCGGAGGAGGCGCAGGAGGCGCTCCACGCGTGGGAGGGCGCCGCCGGGGACCGGACCCCGGTGGTGCGGCGCGGGGCGGAACTGCAGAAGCGGGCCTTGGAGGACCTCGCGACGGCCGTGAGCCGCACACCCCTGGAGCGGGACGTCGGCTCTGCTCGCGAGGAGCAGCGGGGGCGGGCGGCCGTGGCGGCGGAAGGTGACGGATCAGCGCCCGCGCACCGGGGTGGGTGACGAAGTCGGCGACGGGGAGCGCCGCGCCTCCTGGAGCGGGAAGTAGTCTCCCGGCCGCGTCGAGCGCCGCCACACGTACACCGCTGTCGCCATCACGAGGATTAGCCCCGCCAGGACGAGTAGTTCGATCCCCTCGACGTTCCACCGGAAGGACTTCTCCGCCTCGGCCGTCACGATGAGCACCCTGCGGATGCCGGCAATCAGGCCGACGACGAGGAACGGCTCCGCGTCGAGGGTCTGGTTCCTGATGGTGAGGCGGACGGTGTGGAGCAGCTCGGCCACGATGAACAGCACAAGGCTGATGTCCAGGGCGGAGAGAACGACCGTCTGGTACGGCCCCTGGATCGACCTGATGACGTCGTGGACGACCCCGACGGTCAGGAGCCCCGCGAGCAGTACGAGGAGCGCCGCGACGACGAGGTGGATGCCGTCCTCGACGAGCTGCAGGAGGCCCTGTAGTCGGCCGCCCTCGATCTTCGGGAGAATGGGGCGCACAGTCAGCATGCTAGGGGTGCCCCGGCCCGCAGGCGCGGCGTGCTGCCGAACGGGTGGACGAGCGGATAGCTCCCTGTGGCGGCAGGCTGAGGGAAGCGGCGAGACGCGACATCACCGAGGCCTGCCCTGGGACCTCGCCCCCGCGTTGGTGTGAGGGATGGGGAGTTACTGATCTTTTCGGGTTGTTGTCGGGTGCTGATCCCTTCGGTAGGCCGGTGGCATGCGGTATGCGCAGGGCGGCGGATTGACCGCCGAGCGGCGACAGTTTCGGGAGCGGATCCGGTGCGAGGCGGGCGAACGGTTCACACGCGACGAGAAGAACGTGGTGATCGCGAAGGATCTGCGGGTGAGCGAGCGGTCGGTGGAACGCTGGCGGCGTGCCTGGCGGGAAGGCGGGATGGAGGCCCTCGTGCAGTTCCTCCCGATAGGCGCCGGGGAGGAGGGGCCCTATCGGAGGCCGTGGCGGTCGAGGCGGTGGATGAGGCCGGTGCGGCGTTGATTGCCCTCGCGAAGGCGGGTCAGCCGCTGGTGGAAGTCCGTGTCCTGCCCGGTGTGGGAGTAGGCGTCGCGCAGTTCCGCGAGGAGGGTGACGGCCTGGTCGTAGGCGCTGGTCTTCTTGGTGGCGATGTACGCTTCGATCTTCTGCCAGGCTGATTCGGCCTCGCTCGCGAGGGCGGTCAGGCGCTGGGCGCGGGCGGTGGCCCGTTCGTGTTCGGCGTGCTGCCGGCGTTCGGCGCGCCGTGTGTGGGCGGCGTCCAGGAGTTGGGCGGCGGAGCGGCGCCCGGGGACCGTGGTGGGTGCGTCGGCGCCGTGCAGGCGGTGCAGGAGTTCGGTGCGCAGCCCGGGTTCCGGGCCGAGGGCGAGCCGCAGCAGCAGAGCGTCCTTCTCCTTCTGGGGCATTGCGGCGATCAGCGGGGCGAGTTCCTTCTTCGTGGGCCTGGCCGGTTTCCCGGGCGCGGCGGGACTGGCCTGGGCCGCGACGGTCAGCAGGTCGTCGTCCACGCGCAGGAAGTCCGCGAGCGCGCGCTGCGGGGCGGTCAGTTCGTCGAGCCCGGCCGGGACGGGCGGCTCCGGGCAGGTCTGGTACTCCTCTTCGTCGTCGTCCTCGAGTTCCCAGGCGGCGAGCGCGGAGAGCCAGGCGAGGTAGAGGGGGCGCAGGTCGCCGGTGGCGAGTTCGTCGCGGACGCCGATGAGGGCGGCCAGGGAGTCGTCGGCGCCCTCGACCCAGTCGCCGCCTTCGTCGTCGCTGGTGAGGTCGAGCAGGAGGTGGGTGCGGGTGGTCCAGGCGTCGACGTGGTGGTCGAGGCAGTACGGCTTCACCGTGGGCAGAGCCAGGGTCTGCCTGGGCAGGCGGAGCATCAGACGGTGGGTGCCCCAGTTGGTGACGTACAGGTGTGCGTCGAAGCAGCGCTCGACCATACGGCGCGGATTTCCGCTCAGGTCACCCCAGTTGTAGGTGTTGGTGAAGCTGGTCGCGGTGATCCGGGCCCGGGTGGAGATGGCCCGCAGCTGTTCCTGTTCCTCGCGGCTGAGCGGCCGGTCGAGGGCCTGGAACTCGTAGTACTGGTACTCGCTCACATGGCGGACCCTACCGCCGCCGCGGGGGGGGGCGGGTGGGGAACGACGGCGGTGCCGCAGCTGGCCGCCGCGGGCAGGCCGCGGTGCAGCGACAAGACGAAGCGCCCCTCCGCGGCCACGATCCGAGCGCTGGGCGAGATCCTCACCGACGGTGACTTCTACGGAGGCGAGGCGGTCAGGGCCTTCGCCTGGCCGCGGGTGCTTACCGGGCCGGGTCCGGCACCCGCTGCCGGGGCTCAGAGCCCGGTCAGGGGCCTGCCGAACTTCGAAGTCGTGGCACTCGACGGCCTGGCCCCGGCCGAGGCGCTGCTGCTCGACGTGTGCGCGACCCGGTCCGCCGACCATGTCTGGACGCTGTCCACCGCCTCCTTGCTAAAGGCCCTCCACGCAGGCCGCGGCCTGAAGGAACTGCGCCGCTTCCTGCCCGAGAGCAGCCCAGGAGAGGAACTGCCGCAGACCGTCACGGCTTTGCTGGCCACGCCGCCTCCCGCACCGAAAAGGTACGGGATCTGGGCACGTGCCACCTGCTGGAGTGCGTGGACGAGGCACAGGCCGTGATGATCGCGAAAGGCCGCAGGGCGGACGCGCTGTGCTCCCGGATCGGCCCGAGGCACCTCATGGTGGCTCCCGACGATCTCCCGGCCTTCCGCACCACGCTGCTGAAACTCGGCTGCGTCCCGCCCGCCCCTGAATGGAGGGTTCACGCCCAGGGCGCGGGCCGCGGGGCGTGGGCACGTGCTCGGAGCGCGGTGAGGGCGGCGGCTCGGCCGGTGGGGGTGAGGGAGAGGGCGGAGCGGCGGCGGTCGCGGTACGCCAGGAAACCCAGGGCCTCGCCGGGACGCAGCCACTGCCACAGGAAGTGGCGGGTGTCGTCGGGCCGTGGGGCGCTGCCGTCGGCGGGGTGAACGCCTCGACGGCCAGGGTGTGCACGGCGGCGGTGAGGTCGTCGAGCGTGAGCTCCCCGTCGAGCAGGGCTGCGGCGGCGGCTTCGGCGAGATCGGCTCGGACGCCGTCGCCGAACCAGACGTGGGCCGCGGTGGCCTGCAACAGGGCCGGGTCGGCGAGGTGCTGTCGGCCACGGGCGGTCAGGGCGAGCTTGCGGTGCCGCTTGGCGAGCCGCCGCGCCGCACGGGCGAGTCCGTGCAGTTCGGCGAGGCGGACGACGTCGTACTCGGTGCGCGGCACCATGCCGGGCAGATACCAGTCGTAGCGTTCGGCAGCCTCGATGACCAGGGCGCGCGGCAGGTGGCCGGCCTGGGTCAGCGTCACTCCGTCGCCGACCGACTCCAGCAGCCAGCGCAGGGGTTCGGCCGTGTCGGCGGGTGCCTCGGGCGCCACGCTCAGCAGATCCGTTACGGTGCCGCGCAGTCGGCGTCGAGCGGCGGGCGGGGCCTCGGCCCAGGTGCGGCGGCGCTCGCTGTGGACGGCGTCCAGCGGGGTACGGCCGTCGTGCGCGGGATGCGGGGGGGTGAGCCAGCGCTCCAGACGTTTGATGCGGGCGGCGGCGTAACCCCGGGCGCCGGGCACCAGGGCGCCGTCGTCCAGCGCCTGCTCCAGCAGCCGCGAGGCGTTGCTGCGGGCGACAGCCTCGTCGATGCCCATCACCGGCCCCAGGTGAGCAGGGCGGTGTCCGGCGGGGTCACCGGGGAAGCGTCCACCGCCCGCCGGTAGGCGGCCCGCCCCTGATCGGGGGAGTGCTGCCACGCGTCGAGGATCTCGCGGGTGGCCCCCGACGTGCAGACGGCCGCGGTCCGGGGCCTGTCGGCGTCCTGGAGGAGTCCGGCCAAGGCGGTGAGGATGTGCGGGTATTCGGCGGGCTCGGCCATCCACTTGACGGGCAGCTCGTACCAGCAGAACCGCTCCACATCCTCCTGGGCAAGCGAGCTGGCCGGGCCGCCGTCCGGCAGCAGCCGGCCCAGCAGCCGGTCCCGCACCTCGCTCGTGTCGTCGGCGCGCGTCATACGTGTCCTTCCCCACCGGGTTCCCGGTCGAGTTCGATGGTCCGGCGCCGTACCCGGTCCCGGTGGAACCCCGGCCGGTCCGCCGCCCGGAGAACGGTACGGGCGGTCGCGGCGTCACCCTGCTGCAGGGCGTAGAAGGCCAGGGCCTCCAGCGGCTGCCGGGCGACGACCTTCGGATTATGCGCAGCGCCTCCAGCCAGCTCGGCCGCACCGAGCCCGTCCGCCGCGAGACGCTCCCGTGGATCCAGCAGATGACTCCACAACGGCTCCAGATACACCCCGCGCACCACCCCGTCCGACCGCTCCCGCGTCAGCCGCGCATCGAAGTCGTCCCAGTCGCCGCCGCAGTCCACCACGCACGCCACGGCGAACCACACGTCCCAGGGCGACCACTCGCCAGACGGTGCCGGATGAGGCCACGGCTCCGGGCCGAACATCGGCAGCCTGCGTCGGGGAGAGGACTTGTCTGCCGTGCTCACCAGCGCATTGGCGCACCGAAGACGATGGCGCTCGCAGCGCGCCTCGGCATCGCCTCGCGGACATGACCGAGGCATGGACCGACCACGAGCTGAAGGCGCTCCGCGCCGCCTGCCACACCGCGGACGGCCCCTCCCTGCTGGCCCTGCTGCATACGCATGACCCCGCCAGCGTGCTGCAGCAGTGCGGAGACGCACTCACCGCAGCCGTCTTTCGGGGTGTGCCCGGTGGCCGGAAGACGGCGATCGCCTGCACGTCCATCCTGCGCGAACGGAGCTGGCCCGGCGACGAGGTCCTCGCCGAACAACTCGACACGGTGGGAGGCGGTGCCGTCTTGGTGCTGAGGCCGCTGCCGGTCGATCTGGAGGAACTCTCCGGCCTGCTCGAAGGCGACCCGACCTGGGGCGGTGGCCGCATCGACCTGGACACCGGCGAGTGCTGGCCCACCCTCGCGGACACCGAGGAGTCATGGGACGAGGACGAACCGGAAGGCACCAAGCGGTGGCTCCATGTCCCGTGCGCCGGATCACGCGATGCCTACCGTGACATGGAGGACTTCATCTCCACCCTCGACGACCAGGACCTCGCCCGGTTCCTCGGCATCGCGATCCAGGGCCCAGGAGCCTTCCGCCGTTTCAAGGACATGCTGGCCACCTCGCCGGCACAGCTGCGGCGGTACTGGTTGTTCGTCGCGGAACGACAGTACGGCCGGGCTCGAGCCTGGCTCGCCGATCAGGGCTACCGGCCCGTGCCACCAGGCGGTCATTGATCCGGGCGCGCTTACGGTCCCCAGTACCGGTACGCCTCGATCCACTCGGCCCCCTCGGGCACCGGGTCCGGCAACGGAAGGTCGAGAATGCCGATCGCCTGCCGGTGCCTGCCTCGCGTACAGACCGCCACGATCTGACTGCCGGGCAGCAGGTCCACCTTCTTCACGGTGACCTCGACCCCGAGAACAACCGTCTTGAACGGGACGGCCAGATGCTCGGAGAGCATCGTGTAGAGGCCCGTGAGCTGCTCCTCGTCGTCGTAGGCGTCCACGGTGGCCTGCTCGACCAGCTCATCGAGTTCCGCGTCGCTCAGCTTCCCGGCCACAGGGAACACGGTACCGGCGGGGCCCGCAGTTCCCCTCTCTCGGTCAATCGCCGGCCGCTCCGACCTGGGCCACGATGGTCGTTCCTCCCGCCCCGGCGTGTTGCCTGGTAGCGCGTACGACTTCCTGGCACCCGTCACGGGTTGGCGCCGAGAGGGCCGCCGACTGCACGGGGCGAGCAGGCGCAGACTTCCCGTTCGCGACGCCTGCCGATGACCGCCGGGGCTCATGGCCTTGACAGGGGACCAGCCATGTTCTGGGTGCCCCGTAGGACTCGAACCTGCGGCCAAGCGCTTAGAAGGCGCTCGGCCTATTTTGGCCCGCCCCTCTCCTGAGCTGCGCTTTCGCTTCATTCTGACGAGGCGCCAACGCAGCCGGGGCCGCATGGGGGAACCGCCGCACTCCGGTGGACCGGGGGACAGCGTGAACCCCACGGGACAACATGGCGTCACCCACATCATCCTCACACGGCTGGAGGTTGCTCCGGAAACAATTCCGCCCACTCCCGGCATTGGTGATCTCTGAGCCGAGGAGGGGAAGGTGTCGGGCCTGAAGCTGTTTCACACGACGAAGAGCGGCGTGACTGAGGTCATGCCGCGTCTTGCTGAGGTCGAGTCGGATGTGCAGGGCCTCGTCGAGGCCAACATGGAGATGCTGCTGGGCGTCCGGTTCTTGGCGAGCGAGTACAGCACCGGCCCGGTTCACGGCGGACGCATCGACTCGCTCGGTCTCGATGAGAACGGATCGCCGGTCATCGTCGAGTTCACCGACCGCAGGTAATCCTGCCCGTGATGTCCGTCTGGGACTGTGACCAGCACGTCCCAGGCTTGTTTACCGACCGTGTCCGGGGCGTCTGTCATGTTCTGGAGTCGGTACGGAGGACGAGTGGCACGGCACGTGGTGGTCGGGGACTTGCGGGTCCAGCAGATTGAGCGGAAGGACGGGCGGCGGTCGTGGACGATCGTGTGGCCCGAGGGGACGGTGCACACGGAGGCGGACCGGTTCCTGCGTCTGCATGATGGTTCGGGAACGCAGAGGACGTACGCGTATCTGCTGGTGGACCATCTGCGGTGGCTGGAGCGGGAGTGCCTGGCCCTCGCCGCGGTCCAACTGCGGCATCTTGAGCGGTATATGGGCATCGTCGATGCCGAGGTCCGCATACTGCTCGGTGAGCCGTGGCGGGTCGGCAAGCGCCCCTACGGCCGCTCCGCGTTGTCGACCGCGGCGGCTTGTCTGAAGGGCTTCTACCTGCATCAGTCCTCCCTCGGTGTGAACGGGGAGCTCGGCAAGAAGCTCGGCACGTCCCGGCTGCCGTCGCGGGTGGATCGGCGCCGCTCCTTCCTCGGGCGTGCAACTCGACAACCCCGGCCCGCAGAAATGCGCCGACCAGCCGCAGGACCTTGCGATCCTTGATGCGCTCGGCCACCAGGTCCATCAGGACGTGGTGATCGACGCTGTCGAAGCAGGCCTTGATGTCTCCCTCGATGACCCACTCGTAGTTCGACGGCCTGCTGGTGAGATGGTGGATCTCGGCGATGGCATCCTGGGCCCGACGTCCGGGCCGGTATCCGTAACTGGACGGGTAGAAATCGGCCTCGAAGATCGGTTCCAGGACCAGCTTGAGGGCCATCTGCGCGACCCGGTCGCGCAGGGTCGGGATGCCCAGGTAACGGACCTTGCCGTTCTTCTTGGGGATCACCGCCTGCTTGACCGGCAGCGCTTGGAACGTCCCGTCCTTGAGCGAGGAGCGCAGCTCCTCCAGGAACGGGATCACTCTCAGGCGTTCCTCGACGTGATAGCGGGTGACCGCGTCCACGCCCGCTGTCCTGGCACCCCGGTTGCCAGACACCCGTTCCCAGGCCACCAACAGCGTGGCCCGGTCGCAGATCAAGTTGAATACGTCAGCGAACCGGCGAGCCGGATCGCTCCTTGCCCATCGGTGCAGCTTGAGCTGATGACCGAGTACCGCCGCTCGGCCGCGAAGATGCTCGGCCACGACTGCGGCGGCGCGTCGTTGTTCAACAACGTCCCTCCCCGACAGCACCCCTGCTGCCCTCACGCTGTCGCCCTTCCCCATGCGGACGGCTTTCCCGTCCTCGGAGTACTACGGCGACTCCGCCACGACCCGGCCTCATCAGCGAGCGTCGCGCCTGCCCGCCGCCCGGCCGGCTGCCGGGCGGGGAGGGCGATGCCAGGTCGCTTCCCACGTTCACTGAGGATCTTCTGCGACGGCTTCGGTGCCCAGCTTTACCCCGACGGCATCGCCCGGACCGCACATCGCAGTCTTGGTCCGGGCCTCCCGGCGCCCACAGGTTCAAGACGACGGGAGAGGAGAGGCCACCGGTTACGGCTCTCTCCAGCACCGCGGCGCGGCCCATCCACCAGATTCGGCAGGCCGCTGACGACTCACGGGGCGTCAAACACTGGTTCAGTTTCCTTGCACCCATTCCGCCTTCGCTTGCGGGCACGAACCGTCTGGTGGTCCCGGTCCGCCCCTACGTTGTCGAGACTGCTTCCGGCCTCGCCCCCGACCTGGGGTCCAGCCTGTCTCCAGCTTCAACCGGTCACTGCGATGACCAGCGGTGGGCTCCTCCTCCCACTCGATCCTCAGCGCCTCGTGGCGCACAGCCGGTGTCATCGACAATCAACACACCGTCGTCATGGCCGAGTTGGTCGGCGACGTACTGCTGGAGGTCGTCGCGGACACTGTCGGCGTCCCAGCGGCTGCGGGAGAGGAGGTGCTGCAGTCCGTCCGGGGTGGCGTGGCCGGCCCACTCGGCGAGCTGCCACCCGCTCTTGCGGTCGACCGGGGCGAGCAGGCCGCGTACGTAGTCCCGCATCCGTCTCCGGGGCTCGATTCGGGTGAAGCGGCTCCCGGTCCGCAGGAAGAGTTCTTCGAGTTCCCGGTCCCACGCGCTCGTCGGCGCATCGTTGAGCATGCCGAGGGATTGCTCGGACCCGCTCACGGGCATGCGGCAGACGCACTCGTTCGTGGGCGCGGTGGCAAAGTTCCTCCCGCGCACCCGGCGTCCCCGCTACACTCCACGCCACCAGGCCGCTGACCAGCCCAGATACCGAACTACGGCTGGAGTACTAGGCGGCGATGAGCTCCGCGTCATCGGTAGCAGCGGTGTACTCGTCGTCGAGCACCGCGTTGAACGACCGGTCAACGCGGTCCGCCGCCTCCTCCTCGCGGAAGGCGCCGAAGCGGGCCCAGTACGCCCGGCACCCGGGGCGCTGCATCACCGCGCGGGCCTGCACACGCAGGGCGGCCTTGTCGAGCAGCCCCACGCGGTACTTCGCCGACAGGAAGCTGATCACGCGGTTGGAGTGGACCAGCCGCGCGTACTCTTCGGCGGACATGCCGACGGGCGCCCAGAGAGCCTGCTGCTCCGGGTTCGTCGCGATATCGGAGAGCAAGCGCTGATGGATCTCCGCCGCGTCCATCGTGAGCCGCTGTCGGTGCCGGCGCTCGGCGAACCAGATTCCTGCGGCCCCCACTGCGGAGGCGACGAGGATGGCATGGGAGGTCTTCATCGGTTTCCTTTCGTTCCAGCTGCTGCCGTGGCCGATGAGGGACGCGCGCCCGTCCCTCGCCGGTTCGTCCGTCAGCACGGAGCAGCCTCTGGACGAGGTGTCAGGACCCAGACCGCGGGCCGGTTCCGGCAGAGCGGTGTGGTCGGGGCGGTGGTCACGACGGTCTTCCAGGCCGAAGTGGTGATCAGCGGGCGTCCGGCCGCAGGTGTACGGGCAGGGTCAGGTGTCCGTTGCTGATCAGGGTGGGGAGCGGTCGCAGTTCGTCGGCGGGGACGGCGAGGCGGATCTGGGGGAAGCGTTCGAAGAGCATGCGCAGGGCGGTGGCGACCTCGAGGCGGGCGAGTGGGGCGCCGAGGCAGAAGTGCACGCCATGGCCGAAGGCCAGGTGGTCCTTGGTGGGCCGGGTGACGTCGAAGCGGTCGGCGGACGCGCCGTGCCAGTGGGGGTGGCGGTTGGCGGCGGCGTAGGAGGCGAGGATCGCCTCGCCCGCGGCGATGGTCTGCCCGTCGGGCAGGGGGAGGTCGGTGAGGGCGTAGCGCAGGGGCAGGTGCTTGACGGCGGGTTCGTGCCGCAGGGTCTCCTCGACGACGTCGCTCCAGTCGGCACGGCCGGCGCGGAGGTGGCCGAGCTGCTCGGGGTCGGTCAGCAGGGCGGTGATCGCCTGGTCGATGACGTTGACGGTGGTCTCGTATCCGGCGCTGATCATCAGCAGGAGCGTGTCGCGCAGTTCCTCGTCCGTGAAGCCGCCGCCGTCGCCTTCGTCGTCGCGGGCCGTGATGAGCAGGGAGGTCAGGTCGTCGCCGGAGGCGCGGCGCTTGGTGTCGATGAGTTGGTCCAGCTGCTCGTACAGGGTGGCGGTGTTGGCCTCGGCTTCGACGGGGGTGAGGGTCGTGTCGAAGACGCCGTCGACGACCTGACGGAAGGCGTCGCGCTGGCTCTCGGGTACGCCCATCAGGTGGCCGATCACCGCGATGGGCAGCGGGTAGGCCAGATGCTCGCGTAAGTCCACCGGTTTCTGCGTGGGCAGTATGGCCAGGCGGTCGATGAGGGTGGTCGCCATGCGGTCGATGGCGTCCTTCATGGTGGCGATTCGCCGGGCGCTGAAGGCTGGGGCGATCATGCGGCGCAACCGACGGTGGTCGGGGCCGTAGGCGGTGAACATGTTCTCCACCGCGATCCACAGGGCGAGGGGCCAGGTGGGGACGGTGTCGGCGAAGGCGGGCCAGTGGGCGCGGCCGTCTTTGGAGACCTGCGGGCTGGTCAGGAGCTGCTTGAGAAGGGCCGGATCGGTGACGGCCCATGCCTGGACGCCGAGGATGTCGACCCGTGCCGCCGAGCCTTGGGCGCGCAGGGCCCGGTGCTCGCCGTGGCGGTCGGATCCGGTGGGGTCGAGGATGAGTATCGGCTGCTCGGACATGAGTGTGAGCTCCTCAGTGTGCGGAGGGGAAGAGGACCGGAAGGGCTTCCAAGGCACGGTGGAAGGGGCCGGGCCGCCAACGCAGGTCAGCGGCGGGGACAGCAAGGTCTATCTCCGGGAAGGCGTCGAGGAGGTAGCTGATCGCGGTTTCGGCGATGAGGTAGGCGTGAGAGCGCGCAGGGCAGGTGTGGGGGCCGATGCTCCAGGCCAGGTGAGCGCGGTTACCGGCGACATTGGTCGAGCCGCGGGTAAGTTCCGGATCGTTGTTGCAGGCCGCCATGCTGATGACGACCGGCTGGTGGGCCGGGAGCAGGAAGCCGTCGATGTCCGTGGGATAAGGCGGATAGGTGATGCAGTAGTTCGCCAATGGGGGTCGGTGTACAGGACGGTGTCGAGCGCGTCTCGCACCGCGGACCAACCTGCGTGCAGGCCGGCGGAAAAGTCCTCGTCGGTGAGGATCTTCAGACAGGTGTTGCTGATGAGGTTGGTCAGGGGTTCGATGCCGGCGCCATAGAAGGTGACGAGCTGGTGGGCCATCTCCTCGTCGCTCAGATGCGCGGGGTGGGCGAGGAGCCGCGAGGTGATGTCGTCGGCGGGACGGCCTTGGCGCAGGGCGACGAGTTCGGCGACGGCCTGGCCGAGGAACTGGTTGCCGCGAACGGCGTCGGTGACGTCAAAGACCTTCGCCATTCCGTCGGCGATGCGCGCTCCGATCTCGTCGGGACAGCCCAGCAGCGCGCTCAGCACCCGGAATGCGATGGGCCAGGCGTACTGGGTGAGCAGGTCTGCCCGGCCGACGGTGCGGAACTCCGCGGCAGCCCCAGCGGTGATCTTCTCCACGAGGGCACGCAGCTCGTGTTGGTCGACGGCATCGATGCTGGCGGTGTTGGCAGCCCGGTAGCGGGCGTGCTCGGCTCCACTGCTGCGCAGGGCGTTGGGTCGCCACTCCATCATCGGCCGGACCGGGCAGGAGGCCGGCACCTGCTGTTGCCAGATGCGTGGTTCGGCGGGAAAGCGCATCGGGTCATTGAGAATGCGGCGGGCCTGAAGGTAGCCGATCACCAGCGTGGCCGGGATGCCGGGGGAGAGTTCAACGGGTACCAGGGCACCGTGCATCTTCCGCATCCGCTCATAAGCAGCGTGCGGGTCGGCGGCGAAGCCTGGTTCGTACAGGGCGCTCCGGCCCGGCGGGGCCGGAGGCACGGGGCTGTTGGGGATCATCACGTGGGCTCCAGAGAGATGGCTGCGCGGTGGGCCGTGAGGTATTCCGTGAGCGTGATCAGGGCGTACAGCGAGGAGGTACGGTCTCGTGCGTCGCACGTGGTCAGCGGCGTGAGCGGGTCCAGTGCGAGGGCTTGGCGAAGTTCTGCGGCCTTGTAGGCGGGAGCGTCGGGGAAAGCGTTGACCGCGACCGCGTATGGGATGCCTTGGGCTTCCAGCAGGCTCAGTGCGCCGTGACTGGCGTCGAGGTTGCGGGTGTCGGCCAGGACGAGGCAGCCGAGCGCGCCTTCGGCGAGGTCCTCCCACATGGGCTGGAAGCGGATCTGGCCGGGAAGGCCGAACAGGTAGAGGGCGAGGGCGCCGCCGGCCATGTGGATGCGGCCGAAGTCCATGCCCACGGTCGTCGTGGTCTTCTCCGGTGTGCCGCGCAGGTCATCGACTCCGGCGCTGTCTTCAGTGATGGGTTCTTCCATCCGCAGCGGCTGGACCTCCGACACGCTGCCGATGAAGGTCGTTTTTCCGACTCCGAAGCCGCCCGCGACCACGATCTTGGCCGACTGCGTGACCGAGACCGGCACATAAGTGACGGCGAGCGGGTCAGACCAGTTCTCGCAGTCCATCAAGCACCTTCTGCAGGAGGTCGGTTTCGGGCTGGTCGGAGTCGGCGGCGGCTGGGCTGGCCAGGTGGCCGCTGTCCATGAGGGAGGAGACGAGGATCCGGACGGTGGAGGGCGGCAGTTGGAGAGCGGCGGCGATGTCTGCAACGGCCAACCCGCCGCGGCCGGGGGAGAACAGGCTCATCACTCGCCGGGTGTCAGGGCCCAGATCGGTGGTGGGGCCGGTCGCGGCGATGACCACACTTTCCAGGCGCACAGCCCTGCCCGGGCGGATTTGCCCGCCCGTGCGGACGTAGGGCCTGATCATGTCTGGGTCATGCCGCGGTCCGGTCATGCCGCGGTGCCTCCGTCCGGCTGTGGGGCGGGCTTGCGGTTCTCGGTGCCGAGCTGCTTGCCAAGGCGCACCACGAGCTGCGCCATGTGGTGGCTGATCAGGCCGACGTCGACGTGGGGTCCCGGTTGTGACGACCGACAGCATCGTGTTCTGCCTGGCCGCGGTCGTCAGGCCGATGTTCGTGACACTTTCGATCAGGCGCTGACGCACGCCCTGACCGCCGATGAAATCGTCCCAAGCCCGCCCCGATGCCCGCAATGAGGCGGTCAGGGCGGCCAGCTTCTCGCCGTCGTCCTGGCTGATGGTCTCCGTGCGGGCCTTGAGCAGGCCGTCGCCGCTCATCAGCACGGCGTACCTGACGCCCTCCACGGAACCGAGCTGCTCGTCCAGCAGCCAGCCCAAGGCGTTCGAGCGCGTGTTCGACATGATTAACGTCCTTCGTCAGTGCTGGGAGTGTTGTGGTTGTCCCGGGCGCGGCGGGCGCCGTCCATCCAGGCGGCGGCAACCCCGGGGCTGCCCGGTCCCACCTCGAGGCCGGGATGCGCGGGGGAGGCGGTGACGGGGCGCGGAGTGCGCTGGCGGACGGTGAGCCCACTCGCCGTCGGAAGGGGGACTGTACGGTAAAGGGCTCTGTCCCGTAATCGGTGGTGGCGTTGTGTGGTGATCACTGGAGGAGGATGCGGTGGCGGAGCAGGGGGAACCCGGCTC
>NZ_QFDQ01000091.1 GCF_003270085.1 Streptomyces triticisoli
GGGGCCGCCAGCCCGCCGGCCGCGCACCGCGCTCCGCGGCCGCCCGCCACAGCGTGTCCAGGTCCGCCGCGTGCACGGTGCGGCCGACCCGGTCGCCGAGCAGGTATCCCGCGGACAGCCAGGCCCGGACCCGCAGTCCGGACCCGCGGTCCAGAAGCCGGTCGGTCCTCGCGGCGCGGGCGGCGAGGACCGACCGGCTCGGCGGGGCCAGGACGTCCTCCCAGCGCGGTACGGAGCGGCCCGCGCCGCAGGCTCCGCACATCCGTGGCTCACCCTCCTGTCACGGCCTTGTGGCGTTACGGTGTTACAGCGTCACGGCGTCACGGCGTCACGGCATGACGTCGCCGCTGTTGGGGCCCAGGGTCTGTCCCACGTAGAGGTTGCCGCCCGGATCGCCGGCCAGCAGTACGGCGGTGGGGGCGACCTCCGCCGGGACACCGAAACGGCCGAGCGGCAGTTCGGCCTGCTTGGCCTTCTTCCAGTCCTCGGTGATGCCGTCCACCAGCGGGGTGAACACCGGTCCGGGAGCGATCGCGTTGACCAGCACCCCGTGCTGGGCGACCTCCCTGGCCAGCGCCTTGGTCAGCCCGATGACACCGGCCTTGGCGGCCGAGTAGTGCACCAGTCCCTCGCCCCCCTTGATGCCCAGCTGGCTGGCGATGTTGATGACCCGGCCGCTGCCGCGGGCCACCATGTGCGGCACCGTCCAGCGGCAGCACAGGAAGACGCTGCGCAGGTCGATCGCGATCATCTCGTCCCAGGTCTCGACGTCCATCTCGACCAGCGGGACCTCGGTGAGGATCCCCGCGGAGTTGACCAGGACGTCGGGCACGCCGAGCGAGGACACGCAGCTGTCCACCATCTGCCGGGTCTGCTCCGCGTCGGCCACGTCGACGACCGCGGTGGCCGTCTCCGTCCCCTGCGCCGCGTAGCGCTCGGCGAGGGCGGCGAGCCGGTCTGCGTCGCGGTCGGCCAGGAAGAGCCGCGCGCCCTCGGCCGCGTAGGCGTCGGCGATGGCCGAGCCGATGCCGCTCGCCGCGCCGGTCACCAGCGCGACCTTTTCCTGAAGGACTCCCATGTCGTTCACCTTTCCCTGCCGCTCCGTGTGCTGCCGCCCCGCTGCTGTGTGTGCCGCCGCCGCGTCACTCCGGCCACCGGACCGTGAGACCGCCGTCCACGATCAGCTCCTGGCCGGTGATGTACGCGGCGTCGTCGCTGGTGAGGAAGCGGATCGCGCGGGCGACCTCGTCGGCGTCGCCCACCCGGCCCGCCGGGATGCTCCGGCCGGCCCGCTCCAGTCCGGCGGGGCCCAGGGAGTTGGCCTCGTCGAGCGACTGCGGGGTCTCGATCAGGCCGGGGATGACGGTGTTGACCCGGATGCCGCGCGGGGCGAGCTCGGTCGCCAGCGACCGGCACAGCCCCAGCACCCCGCTCTTGGCGGCGGCGTAGTGGGCGTGGTCGTCCCAGCCGTACACCCCGCCGGCGATGGAGGAGACGGCCACCATGGCGCCGGGGCCGGTCATCACGGCGGCGGCGGAGCGGAAGGTGCGCAGCACACCGGTCAGGTCGACCGAGAGCATGTCGTTCCAGGCGTCGTCGTCGAGGTCCGCGAGGGCGGCCCGGCGCAGTACGCCGGCCCCGGCGACGGCGATGTCCAGCCGCCCGTACGTCTCTACGGCGGCCCGGGCCAGGGCGTCGACCTGCGCGCTGTCCCGGACGTCGACCGCGACCGCGGTGCAGCGGCCGCCGGCCTCCTCGACCAGCCGGATCGTCTCGTCGGCGCTGTGCGGGTCCTTGGGGTAGAAGCCGACGACGCTGTCGGCCCCGGCGCGGGCGTACGCCACGGCCAGGGCGCGGCCGATGCCGCTCGCGCCACCGGTGATGACGGCCACCTTGCCGGCCAGCCCGTCGTCGCGGACCGGGGTGGTGTGCTCGCTGGAGGACATGTTCTGCCTTTCGTGAAGTTCCCGGTACGGGGGATTCGCGGTGCGGGGAGTTCCCTTGCGTGGGGGTTCCCGGTGCGGGGAGTTCCCCGTACGACGTGGAGTTCCCGGTGCGTGGCGGGTGCGGGCCACCACGCACCGGGAAGCAGGGGGGAGGGGGCGGCTCAGGCCGCGGCCCCCGCGGCCGCGGGGGCCGGCTCGTCGTCCGTGTCCTGGCTGACCTTGTGCGCGCCGAGCATCAGGACGCCGGAGATGAACATCCCCAGGGCGCCCGCGAGGAACGCGGCGGTGGTGGCGCTCGCACCGAACCCGATGAAGGCGCTGAGGACCGCCGAGCCGACGATCGCGCCCACCGGACCCATCACGTGGGCGGTGTTGGAGCCGATGCCCCGGACCCGGGCCGGGAACGACTCGCCCATGTAGAACACCATGGCGGAGTACGGGCCGAGGAGGAAGAAGAGCCCCAGGGCGTACATCGGGATGACGTACGCGGCGTTGTTCGGCCCGAACAGCATCGCCGTCATCACGATGCCGCCGATGGTCCAGCCGACGATGATGGTCGTCCGCCGGCCGATCCGGTCACCGAGGTACCCGTGGGAGAGGTAGCCGAGGAAACCGGCCAGGTTGGCCAGGATCAGCACGACCAGCGCGCTGGAGAACGAGACGCCCTTGCCGTCGGTGAGGATGGTGGTGCCCAGCACCGAGAAGACCTGAATGCCCATCCAGTTGAACAGCCACGCTCCGGAGAGGCACAGGGTGTGCCGACGCAGGTCCGGGGCGAAGAGCTGGCGCAGACCGGACTCGTGGTCCCGGCTGATGTCGAGGTCGTACAGCGCCGCCAGCCGGGTCGCGTCGGCGTCCCGCCCGTCCTTGCGCAGCTCCCGCGTCCGCTTCAGGGCGACGAAGGAGGGCGACTCACGGAGCCTGGATCCGGCGATGATGATGACCACCACCGGGAAGGTGGCGAGGAGGAAGATCCAGCGCCAGCTCATCACCGGCAGCAGCACGGCGGCGAACGCCGCCGCCAGCAGGGCGCCGACCGGCCAGCCGCTCTGCACCAGGCTGAACATGAAGCCGCGGCGCCGGCTCTTGCCGTACATCTCGTTGAGGTAGACGCCGTTGACGACCTCCTCGGAGTAGCCGAGGCCGGAGATGGCCCGGACTCCGATGAGGGAGGCGGCGCCGCCGACCAGCGCGGTGAGGCCGGAGGAGACCGCCGCGCCCGCCGTGGTGAAGATCAGGCTGGGCTTGCGGCCCCAGCGGTCCAGCATCGGACCGACCAGCAGCGAGACGACGAAGGTGCCGACCGTCACTCCGGTCGCGATCGCCGTGGCCTCACCGGTGGTCCAGCCGAAGGTCTCGGATATCTTCGGCAGCAGGGTGCCGAAGAGCACGAAGTCGTAGACCGAGAAGACCCAGGCCAGGAAGCAGACCACGGTGGTGGTCGTGATGGTGCGCCGGCTGAGGGTCGGGGGGCCCTTGAAGAGGACCTCGTCCGAGGGTGTGCCGTTGCGCGGCCACTCGGTCTCGTCGACTATCTCCTGGTGCTGCACGGTGGTCATGCGCTGTCGCCCTTCTGACGCGGGTTGCGGGCGGCGAAGTCGTCCGCGATCTGGTCGAAGGTCACCCAGCGGACGCCTTCGTGGGAGTTGATGTGGTCGATGAGCCGCTCCAGCATCAGCAGCACCTGGGGGCGGCCGGCCACGTCGGGGTGGATGGTCATGGTGAAGACCGCGTAGTCCATCTCCCGGTGCACCCAGTCGAACTGGTCGCGCCACATCTCTTCGATGTCACGGGGGTTGACGAAGCCGTGGCTGTTCGGGCTGGCCTTGATGAACATCATCGGAGGCAGGTCGTCGAGGTACCAGTTGGCCGGGATCTCGATGAGGTCCGTCTCGTGCCCGCGCACCAGCGGCTTCATCCAGGTCTCCGCCGGCTTGCTATAGTCGATCTTGGTCCAGGAGTCGCCGACCCGGACGTAGTACGGCTCGAAGTCCCGGTGCATCAGCGAGTGGTCGTACTTGATCCCCCGCTCCAGCAGGAGCTCGTTGGTGACCGGGCTGAACTCCCACCAGGGGGCCACGTATCCGGTCGGGCGGCGGCCGGTGCGGGTCTCGATCAGCTCGATGCTGCGGTCCAGGACCGCGGCCTCCTGCTCGCGGTTCATGGCGATCGGGTTCTCGTGGCTGTAGCCGTGGACGCCGATCTCGTGGCCGGCGGCGACGCAGGCGTCGAACTCCTCCGGGAAGGTCTCGACGGAGTGGCCGGGCCAGAAGAACGTCTGCGTCAGGCCACGGCGCCGGAACAGCTCCAGCAGGCGCGGCACGCCGACCTCGCCCGCGAACAGGCCGCGGGAGATGTCGTCGGGCGAGTCCTCACCTCCGTAGGAGCCGAGCCAGCCGCCGACGGCGTCTACGTCCACTCCGAAGCCGACGAGGATTTCCTTGGGCATCGAACATCTCCTTGCCTGGTGACGCGGGGGTGAACCTGTGGGGGTCTGTGGGGCCTGTGGGGTCTATGGGGGGGTGGGCTGGAATGTGGGCGTGGGGGGGGGGCGGATCGCGAGGCGATGGATCAGGAACCGGCCTCGGCCAGCGGGTCCCGTCCGGCGAGCCAGGCGCGGACGAGTTCCTGCGGCGACCGGTCGGGTATGGCGCTCGCGGCGGCCAGGAGCAGCCGGGCCTGCCAGGGGCTGAGGTCGCCGGCGAAGATGGCGCCGACCCGCTGCAGTTCGGTGCCGCCGCCCGCGTAGAGGGGCGCGACCGGGCCGGAGTGCACCCGTGAGCAGATGAGCACCGGGCGGCCCGCCGCGACCGACTCGCCGACCGCGTCGACCAGCGCCGGCCCGGCGTTGCCCGCGCCGACCGCCGCCACCACGACCCCCGCGGCGCCCGCCGCCAGGCTGGCCCGGACGAACAGCCCGTCCGCACCGGGATAGACCGGCACCACGTCCACCCGGGGCAGCCGGGGGAGGTCGAGGTCGAGGGGGAGCCGCGGGCTGGGGCTCGGCTGCCACAGCGGCACCACGCGCCCGTCCGCCACCCGGAGCGCCGGTCCGCGCCCGGGCGAGGTGAAGGCGTGCGCCGACATGGTGTCGCTCTTGCGCACCCCGCGGGCGACGAAGGCGAAACCGTCGAAGACCAGCAGCGGGCCGTGGCCGCGGGCCGCGTCGTCGGCGGCCACGGCCAAGGCGTCGCCGAGGTTGGCCGGGCCGTCGGCGGCGCGGTCGTCGAACGGGCGCTGGGCGCCGGTCAGCACGATCGGACGCGGGTCGTCGAAGGCGAGGTCGAGGAGGAAGGCGGTCTCCTCCATCGTGTCGGTGCCGTGCGTCATCACCACCCCGTCGGCGCCGTCGCGCAGCGCGGTGCGCACCTCGCGGGCCAGCGCCAGCAGGTCGGCGGTGTCGAAGGCGTAGCTGCCCCGGGTGATCACGTCCCGCGCGCCGACCTCCACACCCGGCGGCAGCGGACCGGCCGACGCGACCAGCTCCTTCGCGAGCACGGTCGCCCGGCGGCCCTCCGCCCCGGACCGGCTCGCGATGGTGCCGCCGGTTGCCACGACCTCGATACGACGCATGAGCCCTCCCTTCGCAATCGATTGCGATGAGGCTATGCAAACGATTGCTTTCGGTCAATGGGTAATCGGACACTTGTCTGGCCGGGAGATTCACGGATGTGCGAAGCTCAGGTGCGCGACGGCGGTCGGCCGCCGTGCACGGGAGGAAGGCCCGACAGGGCCCGAGGAGGCCCCGCAGGGCCCAAGGAGAAGGAGTGCGGAGAGTGCCTCGGCAGGGAGCACGGGCGGGAGCCGGCGTACAGGCCGGTCGTGCCCCGGTCACACTCGCCCAGATAGCCCGGCAGGCGGGGGTACACGTCTCCACGGTGTCGCGGGCGCTGAGCACGGACGACGACGTACGGAACGGGGTCGCCACCGAGACCGCCACGCTCATCCGGACACTCGCCGAGGAACTCGGCTACCAGCGGGACCCGGCCGGAGCGGCGCTGCGCACCGGCCGCTCCCGCATGCTGGGCGTGCTGGTCCCGCGGCTGACCGACATCGTGCTCGCCACCGTCTACGAGGGGATCGACGCGGCCGCCGCGGCCGCCGGCTACCACACCGTGGTCGCCAACACCAGCGACGACCCGCAGCTGCAGCGGCGCCGGGCCGACGCGCTGCTCGCCCGCCGCGTCGACGGCCTGGTGCTCGGCGACGCCCGCTCCGACTCCGACCTCGTCGCCGAGCTGGCACGCCAGCACATTCCCCTGGTGCTGGTGTCGCGCCGGCTGCCGGGCCGGGTGTCGGTGACCGCCGACGACCTGCTCGGCGGGCGGCTGGCCGGAGAGCACCTGCTGGATCTCGGCCACGAGCGGGTCGCGGTGGTGGCGGGCGAGCCCTACGCCAGCACCGGCGCCGAGCGCACCCAGGGCTTCCTCGACGCCTTCGCCGAGGCGGGCCTGCCCGTCCCGGAGAGCCATGTCGTCCGCTCCCCCTTCGACGTGCCCGGCGGCCGGGCGGCGGCCGAGCACCTGCTGAGCCTGCGACCGCGGCCCACCGCCATCTTCGCGGTCAACGACTTCGCCGCGATCGGCGTGATGGCGGCGGTCCGCGACGCCGGTCTGCTGGTCGGCCGGGACGTGGCGGTCGTCGGCTACAACGACGTCCCCCTGGCGGCAGCCCTCCCGGTCCCCCTGACCTCCGTGAGCTCCCCGATGTACCGGATGGGCGAACTGGCGGCGACGACCCTGATCAACATGCTGAACGGCAAACCGGCCCGCTCCCGCCGTCTGCGTCCCACCCTGGTGGCCCGCGCCTCGACCCTCGCCGGCGGACCGCTCGGGACGGACGGCTGACACCGCCCGACCGGAGGGCCGGGACTGTCCTGGGCCATGAGTGCCGCCGCCCGGATACCGCCCCGGCAGTGCCCTCAGCCCGGGAAGCGTCCCGTGGAGCGCAGGGCCCAGCGCCGTTCGGCGTAGGCCAGGTCGTCGCGCCACAGGCGGCCCGCGGCGTACCGGATCACCGGGCGCAGCAGGGGGGCGGCACGTCGGGCCACGGCGAACCCGGGCCGTCCGGAGGTGGCCACGACGGCCTCCACCACCGCGGTGCGCGGCCTGCCCAGGGCGTCGCGTCCCAGCGGTGTCGCGTGGGTCTCCACGACGGAACCCTCGCCCTCGCCGTCGGTGATCCGCATGACGACGGTGCGCGGTCCGGGGGCGGTGAACACCGCGCGGACGGGGACGACGAGCCGCCCGGCGACCTTGAAGGAGACATCGACCGTGAAGGCGTCCTCCCCTCCCCGCGGGCCGGGGGTGTGCACGACGGTGAGGTCGACGAAGGAGTACGGGTGGTACCAGGCCCCGTGCCAGGGGTCGAGGCGGTTGGCGACCACGTCGTCCGGCTCGCAGACACCGGTCCCGGTGTACACGGCCGCCAGCGCGCCGGCCGCGGCGGGACGGACCGGCACCGGTGGCCGGCCGGTGGGCTCCTCGCCTCCGACGCCGTCCAGCCGCACCCACAGCAGCACCCCGTCGTCGTGGGCGGGCCAGGGCTCCCACCCGGCGAACGGCGTTCCGTCCAGGGCGAGTCCGTGCCAGTGGCACACCAGGGTGCCGCGGCGCACCGGACTGTCCCGCAGGGGCGCGCCCAGGTGGGGGCAGACACCGGGCCCGGCGACGGGGCGGCCTCGCCCGTCGCGCCAGAGCACCACCTCGTGGCCGGCGACGGTACGGGCCAGCGGCCGGTCCGCGCGCAGGTCGCGGGAGGCGCCGACGACGTACCAGTTGCCGCTCGGCCGGGCCTGCGCCCGTTCGAGCGCGTCGGCGATCAGCGCGGGCCGGGCCTCGCGCCACGTGGGGTGCCGGCGCTCCCGGGCGGCGGGGGCGCGGCGCAGGCGCAGGGGGAGGCGTCCGCGCCGGG
>NZ_QFDQ01000092.1 GCF_003270085.1 Streptomyces triticisoli
CTCTGCGTCGAGACGCCGGTCGCAACCGTCACCTCCGACCTCCTGGCCGTCGCCAGGTCGCCGCCGAGGCCGACCAGGATCCCGCGGCCGGTGGCCGCGGCGGCGCGCCGGGCAGCGCGGTCGGCGGTGCGGGCCTTGGCGGTGGCGCCCAGGTCGAGGCGGGTGTGCGGGGGCAGGCGCAGTCGGCGGGTGCGCGGGTCGAAGACGATCCGCTGCCAGCCGGGCACGGGGCGGGCCACGGGCACGGGGCGGGCGTCGTCGGGGCGCAGGGAGGCGAAGGTGCGGTCGTAGCCGAGCGCGATCACCGCGCTGCCCACGGTCGGGTCCACGGCGCCGTCGGTGAGCCGGGCGGCACGGAGCGCGTCCTGGAGCGCTTCGGCGAACCGTTCGCCGACCGTCGTGGGGGTGCCCGCGCGCAGGTTCACGCGAGAGAGTTCTGAGTCCGGCCGGAAACGGCTGCATGTGAGGTCGACGGCGGTCAGCTCGGCGCGCAGGACCGCTTCGGCGGCGGGCAGGGCGCGTGGGTCGGTGACGAGCAGGGCGGCCGTGGTGCCGAGGGCGGGGAAGACGACCTGGGCCGGTGCCTGGGTGCGCGTGGTCATGACGCTCCCGTCGTGGTGTGCGGCTGCTGCTTGGTGGTGGTGGGCGGCTGGGGCGGGGGCTGGGGCTGGGGCGTCTGCCGTGTGACGTGGGCCGCGCCCTCGTCGTCCTCGTTGTCGTGGCCGTTCCACTCGCCGTGCTCCTCGTCGTCGTCCGCCTCCGCGGTGGTGAAGGACGCCGCGGGGTTCGGCGCGGACGGGCTCGACGGCGCGGGGGCGGCCGGCAGCAGGTGGGTGTAGAAGCCGCCCAGGGCCGCGGCGCCGGCCACGGAGGTGACGGTGATCCACCGGGTGAGGCGACGGCCGCGTCGCAGACCGCGATCGCGTGCGCGCGGAGAGGGGACCGGGGCGGACGTCCGGGGGAAGTCGTCGGGCGAGGGTGCCATGGCGGCGCTCCTGGTGAGTCGGCGGCCCGGATCGGCTGCGTGCACCTCCAGGCTGTGCCCACGGCACTGGGGAACTCGCTCACGTCTTCTTCAGAACCGGTAAAGATCTCCGGACGGTCGCGCGGGGTCGGTCGTCTTCCGGGTCGGTCGTCTTCCGGGTCTGTCGTCCTCCGGGTCTGTCGTCCTCCGGGTCTGTCGTCCTCCGGATCGGTCACCTCCCGGACCTGTCGTCCTCCGGACCCGTCACCTTCCGGATCCGGTGGCCCGCTCCCGGCGTCCCTGCGACGACGAGCCACCCCGCTCGTGCCCGTGTTCCGGCCACAGCGGCAGCTCCAGTACGACGGTCAGCCCGCCGCCGGGGGTGTCCTCCAGCCGTGCCGTACCGCCGTTGGCGGTGACCAGGCGGTGGACGATGGCCAGTCCCAGGCCGGTGCCCCTGGCCTCCGGGTTGCCGAACCGACGGAACGCGGCCGCCTTCGCCGTGGCGGACATTCCGGGACCGTCGTCGACCACACGTACCCGGGCCGAGCCCCCCACCACCTGCCGGCCGACCGTCACGCTCCCCCCGTCGGGCACGGCGTCCACGGCATTGGCGATCAGGTTGTCGAGGATCTGCTCCAGGTGGCCCGCGCCCAGCGCCACGGCCGGAGCGGACCCGTCGGACACGGCGGACGCGGCGGTCAGCCGGACTCCGCGCTCCTCGGCGACGGGCGACCAGGCCGCCACCCGCTCGGCCACCACCTCGTCGACCCGGACGGCGGTCGGGCGGGGCGTCGCCTGCTCGGCACGCGCCACCGCCAGCAGCCCGTCGACCAGCCGGGAGAGCCGGGCGATCTCCTCCTGGGCGGCGGCCAGCTCCTCGGCGGTGTCGCCCTCGGCGCCGGCGGCCAGGACGTCGAGCCGCAGCCGCAGCGCGGCCAGCGGGGTGCGCAACTGATGGGACACGTCCGCGATCACCGCCCGGTGGCCGTGCACCAGGGCCTCCGTGCGGGCCGCCATGGTGTTGAACGTGGCGGCCAGACGACGCACCTCCGGCGGCCCGCCGACGACGTCGGCCCGCTCGTCGAGGGCGCCTTCACCCAGCCGCCGGGCGGCGGCGTCCAGTGTCGACAGGGGGCGGCTCACCCAGCGGGCGAGGCGGACGGACAGCAGTACGGAGGCGGCGAGCCCCGCCGCGCCGATCGCGGCGGACCAGCCCCAGATCGCGGTGACACGGGCGTTGAGCGGGGCCGCGGAGCGGGCCAGGACGACCGCGCCGGAGGGCTGCCGGACCTCACCGGCCGGTTCCGCGGTCAGCAGCCGGCCCTCGTTCTCCGGTGGCTCCGGCTCGTGCCCGGTGAGCACCCGCTCCACCAGCTCCTCCGCCTCCTCGCCCTGGGCCGCGGTGCAGGGCGTACTGGCCACCAGGCGTGCGGAGGCGTCGTACACGGCGGCGCAGTCCCCCGCCCGGACCGCGGCCGCCAGCTCCTGGCGCATGACGGTGGGCGGCTTGTGGTCGGAGAGGTGCTCCTCGGCCGCCGCGGCGATCACGCGGGTGGCCGCCCGCTGGCTGTCGTGGTAGGCGGCGCGCTCGCGTGCCGTCATCGACACCGCCAGCGGTACCACCGCCAGCACCAGCAGCACCGAGGTCAGGATCATCAGCGTCCAGGCGATCCGGCGGGTCACGACGGCTCCCCGGCCGCTCCGAGCCGGAACCCGTGCCCGTAGACCGTCTCGATCAGTCCCGGTACGCCGAGCTTGCGGCGCAGCGCCGCAATGTGCACGTCCAGCACCTTGGTGGGGCCGTACCAGTGGGCGTCCCAGGCCCGTTCCAGGATCTGCTGCCGGCTCACCACCCGGCCGGGGTCGGCCGCCAGGCACTCCAGGATGCCGAACTCCTTCGGCGTCAGCGTGATCGCACGCCCGTCGACGGACACCTGGCGGGTACGCAGGTCGAGCGTCAGCGGACCGTGCCGTACGAGCTCCGGCTCCGCGGGGCGCCTGCGGCGCAGCACCGCCCGGATCCGCGCCAGGAGTTCGGCCAGCCCGAACGGCTTGACCAGGTAGTCGTCGGCGCCCTCGTCCAGGGCCACCACCCGGTCCGCCTCCTCACCGCGTGCGGTCACGGCGATGATCGCGGCGTCCGAACGGGCGCGCAGCCTCCGGCACACCTCGACACCGTCGATGTCGGGCAGCCCCAGATCGAGCAGTACGACATCGGGGGACGCGGCGGCCAGGGCCGCCCGGCCGGTGCGGACGCCCTCGACCGCGTATCCGGCTTGCCGCAGACCGCGCACCAGGGACTCCGCGATGCCGCGGTCGTCCTCCACGATCAGCACCCGGGTGTCCTCCGACGGGCCTGTCGTCTGCCCGCTCACACGCGTCACCTGCCTCCCGGACGGCGGTGCCGGCTGCTCCGACTCGTCCTGCCCTCCTTGTCCTGTCCTCCAGCTTGCGACGTCGTCGGGCGGGCGGGCAGGGGCCGCTCGTCCTCTGTCCCTTGGTGACGCTGCCCGGTTCGTGCCCTCCGTCCTGAGGGCGGGGGTGATGCCGCGGCCGGCCGGGCGGTCCGTGGTCCGCCCGGCCGGTCTCACTGCGGTCCCTCTCGGTGGTGGGGGGTCAGCGCAGCTGGTCGAGTGCCTTCTGGAAGGCGGCGGCGTGCTTGGCCTCGTCCGCGGCGGTGTCGCGGAAGTAGCGGGCGGCGGTGGTGTCGCCGACGGCGGTGGCCCGCCTGGCGAACCCCGGGTACACGGTGGTCGCCTCGTTGCGCTCACCGGTGATGGCCTTGCGCAGGTTCTCCCTCGTCGTGCGGACCAGGCCGGCCAGCACCGCCTCGCCGGCGAGGTGCTCCTGCAGCTCGACCTTGGCCGTGCCCTCCCACAGGCGGGCCAGCGCGGCGTTGCCGGTCTGCCGGGCGTGGGCGGCGAAGAACATGTACTTGGCGTGGGCGAGCGCCTCGCCGTGCAGGGCGGTGTCCAGGTTGGCCTTGGTGCGGGCGGCCTTGACCTTCGGCAGCCCGGCGGGCACCGGCACCACGTCGGCCTTCGGAGGTGCCGGGATGGTGCCGCGGCCGGTGGTCACGGCCGCGAGGGCGGTGCGGAAGGCGTCGCGGTGGCGGCCCTCGTCCGCGGCGATCTCGCTGAAGAGTTTCGCGGCCTCGAGGTCTCCGTCCGCGCGGGCCTGGTCGGCGAAGCGGCGGTACATGACCTGGTGCTCGTAGGTCTCGCCGTTGATGGCCTGGCGCAGGTTGGCCGCGTTGGAGCCGACCACGCCGGCCAGGGTGGCCGCCTCGCGCAGGTGTTCGCTCAGTTCGGTCCGCGCCGTGGAGCGGAAGAGCCGTCCGACGGCCGGGAGGCCCTGGCGGTCGGCCTCGGCGGCGAAGAGGCTGTAGGCGGCGTGGGCGTACGCCTCGCCCTTCATGGTGGTGTTCAGGTCGGCGAGCGTCTGCGCCCGCAGGGCCTGGGCGGCGGTGTGCGGTGCCGGGTCGGCCCCGGCCGGGTCGCCCCCGGCCAGAGCCGGCGCCGCCGGCGCAGC
>NZ_QFDQ01000093.1 GCF_003270085.1 Streptomyces triticisoli
GGCGGGCCGCGGACACGGTCTCCGGTGCCAGGGCCGCGACCTGCCGGCTCGCACCCGAGGGCGAGGGCACCGACGTGCGGGTGGCCATGACCCTGGCCGCCGCCCTCGACCGCCCGCTGCCCGACCGGGCCCATCAGGTGCGCCGGTCGGTCCTCGACTCGGCCGGACAGGACCTGGGGCTGGCCGTGACGGCCGTCGACATCACCGTGGTCGACGTCCTGGAGCCGGAGCCGCTCCTCGGTTCCGGCCTCCCGACCGGCGGCGGACCTCGCCGCCCCCGGTGTCGCGGAGCGGGTCACCGTCGAGGTCACGGTGACCCGTATCGCCACCCGGTACGACGCGGCATGAGGTCCCAGCCTCTGCGCACCGGCTTCCCGGTCTCCGTCACGATGCCTACCGCCCTTCGCGGAACTCCGCCGTGGACTTGTGACGCTTCTCCGCCATGACAACCCATGACAACCCATGGCAACCGGCATCCCCTGCTGTCACGGACTCCACGCTGCGAGGGGAACCTCAGTACTTCGACGTCCGAAGAGCCGGTTCCGCAAGGCCGAGGGCCGCCACCTGTGGTCGCAGGTGGCGGCCCTCGGCCGTACCGCTGTCAGCGGACCACGATGATCACCGGGGAGGAGTTGTAACCGTAGTTGTAGTAGGGGAAGAAGCCCCCACGGTCGAAGCCGCAGTAGCCGGACCACCAGCCGCCGTAGAAGCAGCCGCCGCCATGACCGACACTGGTCGAGACATGGGCCGGGGTCGTGGCCGGGGTCGCCGCAGCGGCCGTGCCCGCTGTGCCGACGGCGACGCCGGTGGCCATCAGAACGCCGGCTGCGGACGTGGCGAACAGGCGCCTCGCACGTTGTGCTTTCATGGAATACCTTCCTTTCCACCCCCTCGTACGGCGTTCGCGCACAAGGCGGATGGCCGCGGCCGCAGCGGGAAAGGTACGGCGACGCGGTCGTAGGTGTTGCCGCCTGCTGGGTGCGGCCTTCACCAGAAAAGGCTAGACGTGTGCCGTCCGCGCGGCATCTTGGGGACGGAAGGCGGGGACAGACGGCAGACAGCCTCGAGAGGCGAACGGGGAGGACGGGGATGACGGGGATGTCCGAGCAGGACGACTGGGAGCGCGATTTCGACCACCGGTGGGCGAACGCCGCCGAGCACAAGGAGCCCTCCGCCCGGGCCCGTATGCTCGCCGCCCGCTGGAAGGACAACCCGCCGGACCCGGTCCCGTTCCGCGCCGCCCCGGACCGGGTCGCACCGCGCCGCTCGTCGTGGATATCCACCGTCGTGGTGCTCGGCTGCGTCGCCGTGGTGATCGTGCTCCTCGGTTACGCCCAGACGCGCGCCTACCGCTGAGGCGGCCCCGGCGGCCTTTGCCGCCCCGGGGCCGCGCGGGGCCCCTGCACGGGCACCGGCAGGTGCACACTGGATGGCGGGACGAGTGCCTCACTGGGCCGAGTGCCTGACTGTTCGGGGTGATGCAAGATGCAGAGCCGTTTCCGGAGCGACCGACGGCTGACCGTGCGCATGGGGGTCACGCTGTTCCTGCTCGGGCTGCTGTACGTGGCGTTCGTGGCCGCACTGATCGTGCTGCTGAAGTCCTGGGTGCTGGTCGTGGTGATCGCGGCGGGTGCGCTCGCCGCCCAGTACTGGTTCTCCGACCGGATCGCGCTGTTCGCGATGCACGGCCGGGTGGTGGAGCGGGAGGAGTACCCCGAGCTGCACGCGGTGGTCGACCGGCTGTGCGCCATCGCGGACATGCCCAAGCCGGTGGTCGCCGTATCCAGCATGGACATGCCGAACGCGTTCGCGACGGGACGGAATCCGGACAACGCGGTGGTGTGCGTGACGACCGGGCTGCTGCGGCGGCTGGAGCCGGCCGAGCTGGAGGGCGTACTCGCGCACGAGCTGTCCCACGTGGCGCACAAGGACGTCGCCGTGATCACGGTCGCCTCCTTCCTCGGCGTGATCGCGGGACTGGTCGTACGGTTCGCCTTCTACTCGGAGCTCCTCGGCGGGCGGGGCCGCAGGGACCAGAACACGCTCGCCGTTCTCGCCATGGTGATGGGCGTGTCGGCGGCGGTGTACGCGATCAGCTTCCTCCTCATCCGGGCCCTGTCCCGGTACCGGGAGCTGGCCGCGGACCGGGCGGCGGCGCTGCTGACCGGACGGCCCTCGTCGCTGGCGTCCGCGCTGACCAAGGTCACCGGCGACATCGCCCGCATCCCGTCCGAGGACCTGCGCACCGCCCAGGCCTTCAACGCCTTCTACTTCACTCCGGCGCTGGGCTCCGACCCCGGCATCGCCCGGCTCTTCTCCACCCACCCGAGCCTGGAGCAGCGGCTGGAGCAGCTGGGGCGGATCTCCGCCGAGCTGGGTGAGGCCGCGACGCCGGGGAAGGCGGGCTGAGCATGGGGCTCCTGGACATCCTGCTCGGCCGTTCGAAACCCGCCCTGCCCGACCTGGACCAGCTGTTCGCGCTGCCGTCGGCGGCGATCACGCTGCAGGCGGCGGTCGGCTTCACCCCGACCGGGCAGGGCGCGGTCTGCTTCGCCACGGTCGAGGGCGCGGCCTTCGAACAGACCCACCGCGAGGTCCAGGCCCTCCTGGACGCCGATGCCGACCGCTCCGGCCCGCCCGTGGAACTCTCCCAGGACTCCTACGGCTACTCCTGGCTGGTCTCCCGCCGCACCCCGGATCAGCTCCCCGACCTGGTCAACGACCTCCACGCGGTGAACAGCGCGCTGGAGGCCGACGGCTTCGGCCCCCAGCTGCTGTGCTCCCTGGTGGGCTTCCAGGACGACACGGGCCGCAAGCTGGCGCTGGTGTATCTGTACAAACGAGGAACCTTCTACCCGCTGTGCACACTCTCCGGCCAGCGCAAACGCGACAACGCGCTGGAGCTGCGGGCCGCCGCGGCCCTGGAAAGCGATCTTCGAGTCGAGAAGGACAAGACCCGCTGGTTCCCACTCTGGGACGCTCCCGGGCTGACTGACTGAGCAGCCCTTCAAGGGGGTCTACGGACACAAGAGAGGTTCTTGCCTGCCCGGTGGACGCCTATGGTCCTTCGCCGTAAGGAGCGGAGCAAGGAGGAGAACGACCCTTTCCGTGTCCACCCCCTTGCGGTCCCGCACAGGACGTCCGCCCAGGTCCCCCGACAGGTCACCCGACCCCGCTTCTCAGACGCTTCTCAGACGTCGAAGTACAGCTCGATAAAACCCCTGGCCTGCACAGACGCCCTTCTGACGAGCAGGCCGGTGCACAATCGGTGCACATGGCGGGGAAGAAAAGGCTCTGCCTGGGCCTGCCGATCGGCCAGGGCACCTGTAGCCGGGTTATGACCTGTGCGAAGGCGGGCGCACAGCCAGTCACCGCCAGCCGGCAGGCGAGCCCCATCCGCCGGGAAGCAGGCGAGCCGTCTTGGTCAAGCCGTCAGCCGGTACCGCTTGCCGATCGCCCGGCGGGCCTTCTCGACCGCTCCCTGGACGCGATGCACATATCGACGCAGTGTGAACGCCGGATCCTCGTGGCCGAGCAGATCGGCGAGTGTGTAGACGTCGACGCCCTCGTTGATCGCCTCCGAGGCGAACAGGTGCCGCAGGGCATGCATCATCTTGTCGCGGGACGCCTCCCACTTGCGGCCCCTGCCGACCGGCTTGTCGTTCACCGCCTTGATGGCGCCGATGGCCTCCAGGGCCGCCTTCCAGAGGTAGTTGAAATAGTTCTTGTTGAGCGCCTTGCGCTCGCGTGTGGTGAACATGAGGCGTACGGTGACCAGCTCTCCGTCCCTCTCCAGCCACGGCAGCGTGACCTCGACCGGCGGGAATGCGCGCATGTGCTCGTGCAACCGTGTCGCCAAGGCATCGTCGAGGGGGACGTACCGGTCTTTCGGGTTGTCCTTGGTGCCGCCCTTGGGCGGAGCGAAGACGAGGGTGCCACGGTGATGCGTGATCTGGCGACGGATGTGGACGGTCTTGTCGTCCTCCGACCAGTCCACGTCGTCCGGGCTGAAGCCGAATATCTCGCCCTGCCGCATCCCGAGTCCTCGGCCGCAGTCGACCGTGGCCTGATATCGGTCGGGCATGTGCTTGCGCAGGTCGTCCGTCTCCTCCCAGGAGAGCGGCACATCCTTGGCCGACTTCTTCGACCGCCTGGGCTTCACGCGCTTGACCGACCCGGTCTCGCAGGGGTTCTTCGGGATCAGGTCGTCGTCCACCGCCATGGCGAGGATTGACGACAGGTGCGTGAAGATCAGGCCGACTGTGGTCTCGTCGAGGACCTGTAGCCGGCACTTGATCCATGTCTGGATCGTGGATGCCTTGACCTGTCGTAGCTTGAGGTTCCCCAAGGGCCCGATGATGTGGTTACGGACGCGGGATTCGTACTGGTGGTACGTCCGGGGGTTGCCGAACGTCTGGTTCGCCAGCCACTGCTCGGCGATCGTCTTGAGCAGAGTCTCGCCCTTCTTCGGGGCGATGTACGTGCCGTCGTCGACGGCCCCCCGCATCCGCGTCAGATGCTGGCGCGCGTCCTCATGGCGATCGAAGCTCTCGCTCTGCTGCTGTCCTTCGGGGTCACGCCACCGAGCCAGCCACCTTTTTCCGCGCCCGTGTTCACGGGACGGCACTTTGCCGTGGGCCTTGCACTTCTCGTCGCCGGGTTGCGGACGCTTCTTGTGCCAGCGGTCGTACGGCTCAGCCAAGAAGGGCCCCCTGTATGCGGTTGAAGGTCTGGGAGGCGGCGCCGTGGGCCGTCCACTGGGGCAGCAGAGCACTTGGGGATACACCGAGGGCGCCGGCGATGGCGACCAGGTCGTCCACGTCGCAACGGCGACGACCGCGTTCGGTGCGGCTGACGGCGATGTTGGTCATCGGGCGACCCAGGGCAGTGCAGCGCGCGGCGAGCTGCCACTGGGTGAGGCGGCATGCCAGGCGGGCGGCCTCGATATTGCGGGCCGTGCCGATTCCGGCCGGTCCGATTTCGATGGGGTAAGCAGCCATGAAGGATAGCTGTAACTCGAAATCGGCGGGCATGGCAAGAGTTGGTTCTAAAACTCTACAGAACTTGCGGGCGCGGGATACTTCGGCAGGAACGGGTGATTCGGTGTATCGAGAATCGGGTGGTACAGTCCCGCGCCGCTACGGCGGTGCGAAGTATTAGCAGGCACCACAGAGGCTTCTGGCCTGCTGCTTCCCCGGCGAGGAGCGCTGAGCGGCTGCCGGGATTTTTCGAGGGAGAACCGGACGTGCGGGCGAACTTTTTGGTCAACCGGCGATCCGCTCTTACAGTTATGCCCTCTTCGGCCGCCCCGCCGTTCGGGTTGGCCGCAGAATGCCCAGAGGTGCATGTGGACAGAGCCCGAAGCGTGTGGCTTTCTTTCCCATGCCCGTCACCTGCAACCGATATGGAGTGCCCTTGCCCAACGGATTCCCTCGCCCTGCCACGGCCGCCGGGCGCGGCCCGCTCGCCACGCCGGCTGAGATCGCCGAGTACCTCGGGGTGCCGGTGAAGACCCTCTACCAGTGGAAGTACCGGGGTACCGGCCCGAAGGTGCACAAGGTCGGCCGACACCTGCGCTATCGCTGGCGCGAGGTCGACGCCTGGCTCGACCGGCAGACGTCGTACGACCTCACGGCATGACTCACGGGAAAACAGAGCGGCCCTCGGCGCGCCAACGCCGGGGGCCGGAGATTCCCCTACGCATCGCCCATCCCTGAACGAACGAACTGGTGAGGGGCGGGACCTAGCCTGTCCTGCCCCTCACCAGAGAGGAACGTCTATGGAGGACTCTACGTCCTCACACGCTTCGAGCGCATCCGCCAACGCGGAAACCAGGCCCAAGGTCGTCTGGCCGCCCGTGACAGTCCCCGGACAGGGGACGGTCCCGCACAACGGGGACCGAGCCGAGGCCCGGTCCCCACGCCAGGGGACAGGGGACGGTCCCCACAGCGCGGACGGCCCCCTCTGTCCGAATACCGGGGACAGCTCCCACCGTGCGGGGACCGGGGACCAACCGCACCACGATGTTGGTCCGCTGCCGCCGAAGGGCACGGCCCCGTCCCACGACCAGGCACGGGCCACGGACCAGACAGCCGCTGACGAGGAAGAGATGCAGGCCAGCGGCGTTCGGCCCGGACCACAGGCTGCGGACCATGCCGCTCCGGGCGGACCAGTCCCCTCCCCGAAAACGGACCATGAGTCTGGTTCCGGTCTCCTCGTCCCCCATGTGGGGACCGGTCCCCAGGGCGCGGGCATAGCACCAGGGGGCCGTAGTGGGGACCGTGATCCCCAACAGGCTGTGGGGACCGACGGTCCCGTGGGGACCGGGCAAGTACAGAACGGGACTGCGGTCCCAGATGACGGTTCGGGGACCGGGAACCGCGGCGACGAGGCGGCGGGTGACGGGGCTGTGCTGCTGGACGAGCTACGGGCGACGATCGGGCGGTACGTCGTGCTGCCGAACGAGGAGACGCTGACCGCGGTCACGCTGTGGGTGGCGGCCTCCCACATCCAGCCCGCCCTCCAGCACGCGCCACGGCTGGCGGTCGTGGGGCCGACCAAGGGGTGCGGCAAGTCCCGTGTCCTGGACGTGCTCCACGAAACCGTGCACCAGCCGGTGATGACGGTCAACACCTCCCCGGCAGTGGTCTTCCGCGTCATCGGCAAGAACCCGCCGACGCTGCTGGTGGACGAGGCCGACACCATCTTCGGCCCCAAGGCGGGCGACAAGGAGGACCTGCGCGGTCTGCTGAACGCCGGGCACCAGCGCAACCGGCCCGCGTGGCGGATCTCCGGGCCGGAGCACAAGCCGACGGCGTTTCCCACCTTCGCCATGGCCGCGCTGGCCGGGATCGGCGACCTGCCGGACACGATCATGGACCGGGCGGTCGTCATCCGCATGCAGAAGCGCAAGCCGGGCGAGCGAATCACCCCGTTCCGCTCGCGGTACTCGCTGCCCGAACTGAACGCGCTGCGCGGCCGGCTGGCCGCCTGGCTGACCCCGCTGCGTGGCACAGCTGCGGCCTTGGTGCCGAAGATGCCGGTCGAGGACCGCGCCGCCGACACGTGGGAGCCGCTGGTCATCGTCGCCGACCTGGCCGGCGGGCACTGGCCCGCGCAGGCACGTGCCGCTTGCCTGGCGATGACCCGCAACGAGGTGGTCCAGGACGAGCAGACGACCCTGAAGACGCGGCTGCTGCGCGACATCCGCCGCATCTTCGAGCAGGAGGGCGACAAGGAGGCCCTGCGCAGCCAGGACCTGCTCGCCGCCCTCGTCCAGGACGCCGAGGCGCCGTGGGCCGAGTACGGCACCAAGGGCCTGAACGCCTACCACCTGGCCAACCTGCTACGGGACTTCGGCATCAGCCCGGCCAACCACCGTTTCGAGAACGGCAGGCAGGCCAAGGCGTACGCCCGCAACCAGTTCCTCGACGCCTGGGCCCGCTACTGCCCCGACCCCGCCCGACCGGCGCCCGCCGCCGGGCATGAGGTCGCGCCCGCACGCCCGACCCGGGGCAAGCCGCCCCTCCCTCCGTCCAGGTCGCTGCCCGTCGGCCCGCCCGGCGGCACCACCGGCCCCAAGCGCACTCGCTAGCACCTTCCCTGGGTCCGTATCACTCCGTCGCATCCGTCCCCGCGCAGGTCAGCGCGGGGACGGATCTCCTCGCCAATACGGATCACTCCGTACCTGCGGCCATGTCCGTACCTGCCCTGACCAGCCACGCGACGGATGCAACGGACGTGACGAAGCCCCACCCACACACGACTGCCGGAGCACCACCATGCCCGACAACAGCACCGACACCACTCCCACCCGTCGCCGCAGGGGACTGTTCGGCCTGGCCCGCCGATCAGCAGCAAGCTGGAGCGAACGAGCCTCTAACGAGGCTTCGTCCGCGCTTGTCCCCGCCCCAGGGGTGGCGGAGGAGGCCGGGCGCCAGGGGGCGCCCGAGCCGGAGGAGGGGGTGGCCGAACCCAGCCCAGCGCCTGCTGCCAATTCCGCCTCCTCGCGCGCCCAGCCGTCGGCCGACGTCCGACCGCCCGTCGAGCAGCCGTCGTGGCGCGATCCCGACGCCCCCGTCCTGCCCACGTTGATGAACCGCAGGCGCACCACCGAGAAGCGCGACCAGGAGAAGACCATCCGCTTCACCCGTACCGCGGTCAGCCTGATCACCGCCGCAGCCCACCAGCGTGGTCAGAAGTTCGCCGGATTCGTCGGCGACGCCGCGCTCGCCGTCGCCCTCGGCAAGGCGAGCCTGGTCGGCAGCCCGGAGGACGATCCCATCCGCCCACTGATCGAAGCCATCGAGGCACACACGGTCGCGCTGAACCGCATCGGCAGCAACCTCAACCAGATCACCGGAGCCATCCACCGGGGGACTGTCCCCGAGCACGCCGAGACCGTGTTGGCCCGCGTCGAACAGGCGGCCGAGAACAGCTACCGGCTGATCGACCAGCTCCTGACCGAGGGCACTGCGCATGGTGCCTGACGTCTCCACCGGCTCCTACACCCGCGGACTGATCGTCTACCTCTTCGGCCCCGGCCGCCGTGACGAGCACACCGACCCTCATATCGTCGCTGCCTGGGACATGGCCGGCGCCCCCGACCCAGGGCACGACCCCGAGGCCACCTACACCCAGCTCGCCAAGCGGCTCGACCACCATGTCGACCTGCGCACCCGCGAACTGGGCGGCAAGAAGCCACCCCAGCACGTCTGGCACTGCCCGGTCCGCACCGCGCCCGGCGACCGCTATCTCACCGACGCCGAGTGGGCCGAGGTCGCCCGCCGCATCGTTCACGCCACCGGTATCGCACCCGAGGGGGACGAGAAGGCATGCCGGTGGATCGCGGTGCGCCACGCCGACGACCACATCCACATCATGGCCACGACCGTCCGTGCCGACGGGCGCCGCCCCCGAACCCACCGCGACGGACAGCGGGCCCAAGCCGAGTGCCGCAAGATCGAAGCCGAGCTCGGACTGCGCCGCCTGAAGTCGGGTGACCTCACCGCGCCCCGTACCCCCACCGGTGCCGAACGGGCCAAGGCGGAGCGCCAGGGCCAGGCGGTCACAGCACGGCAGTGGCTGCGCGAGCAGGCGTACGCGGTCGCCGCCGCCGTATGCATCGAAGCCGACTACTTCACCGTGCTGCAGTCCCTGGGCATCAAGGTCAAGACCCGCATCGGCCCCGAGACCGGCGAGGTGATCGGCTACAGCCTCGCTGCACCTGGCGACACCAATGCGGCCGGCGAACCCGTCTGGTACGGCGGCTCCAAACTCGCCCCCGACCTGTCCATCAACCGTCTGCGCGAACGGCTCGCCACCCAGGACGTGGCCGACCGCCCAGAGCACGTGGCGGATCCCAACACGCCATGGTGGCGCGTCGAGAGCGCCCTCAACACGGCGAGTACCACCCTCAGCTCGGATGACGACGCCACGGCCCAGGGCCACCTGGATGCCTTCGGCGACGCCCTGCACAACATGGCTCGCGCCACATCTGGCCCGCACCGGCACGAATTGGTGGCGGCGGCCAGGGCGTTCAACCGGGCCCGCCGCTCAACGATCCGGTCCGACCACCAGGCCGCCGCCGCGCTGCGCCAGGCCGCCAAGGAACTCGCCTACGCCTCCAGCGAGCCGGGCGTGCTTGCCGTCGCCCTGCTCTTCGCGGTCCTGCACCTGGCCCGCGCCGCCGCCAAGTGGCATGAGCAACGCGGCCACGAGCAGCAGGCCGCAGCGGCGGAGGAAGCCTTCCGCCATCTGCAGGCGGGCTATCAGCATGCGGCGAAGCCGGTCTTGGCGGGCCTTGCCCGCCGTGCTCCACGCGCCGCAACCGCCAAGCGCTTCGAGCAGGACCTTCGCGCGGTTCTCCCCGACCACGCCGACCGTGTCCTCGCCGACCCCGCTTGGGCCGCCCTGACTACAGCCCTCGCCCGTGCCGAGACTGCCGGCCACAACCCCCGGCACCTCTTGGCCAAGGTTGGTGCCCGGCGAGAACTCGACAGTGCCGAGCGTCCCGCTGAGGTCCTCACCTGGCGCATCACCGCTCAGTCGAGCAGGCGTGCCCAGGCAGCGCGCAGGCGAAGCAGAGTCAGGGGCACATCGTCGGTGCCCGCCGTGCCACAGTGTCCGGCCACATCAGTGCCCATGAGGCCCGAAGAACGCGGTCGCCACCGCTGAACCCGGTCAGTCGCCCCCGCCACACGTCGTGGCGGGGGCAACTGTCACGGGTGCGGGTCAGGCTGCCTCGGTTCCGCTCGAAGCAACAGGTGCACCGGTCCGCGTGGCGGGCAGCTGCTCCGCCCACGCTCGGGCGTCGGCCAGATGTTCAGCCTGAAGCCCGGCGCGGGGGTCGGGTTGGACCAGCAGGGTCGCCGCGCCGCGCGCGGTACGCTCCACGGCCCAGGCGTGATCGAGGTTGGTGAAGTCATCGTCGATCCACACTGCAGGGGCGTCGCCCAGCCAGACGTCGACGTGGTCGCGCTTCCACAGGTAGCCGTTGGGTTGGCTGGTGGTGATCTTGGGGCGTGGCAGGTCGACGTGCGGCAGGGACGGAAGGCCGAGGAGCGGTCCGACCAGGGTGGTGGCGTCCTGACGCCAGCTGGTGCACCAGACCGGCTTGACCAGGCCGGTACGGATCACGTCCATGAGCATGGGGCCATGGGCGGGGTTGAGCCAGATGGTCACCGGGTCGTCGGCGCTGCGGCCGGTGGGGACGACGTCGTGGCGGGCGTGGGTGGCCGGGGTGGAGCCGTCCGGGTCGGGGAAGGGTATGAGGACACCGTCGATGTCCAGGAGCAGGTAGGGGCGCATAGATTCCTCCACGGGGAGCCGGGGCAGGTGTCAGAGCTTGCGCGCTGTGATCAGCAAGGTGGTGGGCCAGCGGCCCTGTCGGGGGTCGTGGAACTCCTGGGCCGAGGTGAGCCACAGGCCCGCGCAGTCGAGGTGCTTCTCCCAGCGGTCGGCGTCGAAGTCCCAGCGAGCGACGGGCAGCCGGGTGCGGTCGGGCAGCGTGACGTAGTCGCGGCGAGGCCGGTCGTCGGTGGGTGGAGTCCGCCCTCCGCGCTGGGGGTGGGGAACGGAGAAGGCGAGGGTGCGGCCGGGTTTGAGGCGGTGGGCGATGGCCGGGAGAAGGAGTTCGGGTGCGACGAGGCCGACGGCACCGAAGACGGAGTAGATCGCGTCGAACTGCTCGTCGGATGCGTGCAGGTAGTGCAGGGCGTGTCCGGCGGCGAAGGTGAGGTTGTTCAGCCGTCCGTAGTGCGAGCGGGCCCGGCGTACCTGCAGGCCGACGAGGTCGATGGCGGTGACGTTGGCCGCGTGCCGGGTGGCGAGGCAGGCGGCGTTGTGGCCGGGGCCGCAGCCGAGTTCCACCACCCGCTTGTGGCGCAGGTCGGGACCGAGGATCTCGGCTCCGGGGCCGGTGCCTGGCCGTGTGGTCCACTCCATCCGGGCGGGTGGGGCGAGTGGCTCAGCCGGACCGGCGGCCGTGCGTTGGAGGGCGTGGGCGTACCAGGGAGAGGCTTGGGCGAGCACCTACGCCTCCAGGAGTTGGAGGGCGTCGGTGAGGTGGCGGTGGACGACCTTGATGTAGGTGGGGTCGGTGGCGGGGTCGTTGATCCAGCGGATGGACTGCTCCATGAACCACTCGACGGCCCACATGCGGTGCCAGCCCAGTGCCCACTTCTCGGCGGGCAGGCCGCCGCGCTCGGCAAGGGCGTCGGGGGTGCCGCCCGCGGTGACGTACGCCTCCAGGAGGACGCGCAGGCGTACGGGGTCGGGGTCGTCGAGGGTGCCGTGCCAGCTGGCGAGGTCGAGCAGGCCGGGGCCGGTGAAGGCTCGGGCGAAGTCCAGCAGGCGCCAGCCGCGCCGGCCGATGTGGAGGCTGGTGGGGTGGAACTCGGAGTGCACCCAGCCGAACGGGGCCAGGGTGGCACCCTGCGCGCGGCTGTCGGCGGCCCGGGTGATCTGGTCGAGAGCGTGCTCGATGTCGCCGGTGTCCTGCCACCGGTCGGCCTTGCGGAGCTGGTCGAGGTGGTCCAGGGCACGGCTGGGCAGGGCTCGCAGCCCTTCCTCGTGCAGTACGGGGAGCGCGCCGGCGGCGTAGGTGCGGTGGAGAACCACGGCCGCGGCGGCACCGTCGAGGTCGTCCGCGTCCCGGATGGGTGTGCCGAGGTCTTCCAGGAGCATGCCGAGCCAGCCCTCGATGCGGACCGAGTTGTAGACCTTCGGGACGGGGATGCCGCGGGTGTCGGCCAGTCGCAGGGCCTGGTCCTCGCTGTCGAAGGGCCTCTTGGCGTACTTGAAGATCCGCGTGCTGCCGTCCGGGAAGGTCACCCGCTCGACGCCGGACATCGACCACACCCGCACCTCCTCCCGCTTGGGTGTGGGCCGGTCGGCGACGATGCACAGGTTGGTGAGGAGGTCGGCGGTGAGGTTGTCGTTCACGAGGGCTCCGTTGCGGTCGTGGTGGCGTCCGGGGCGGGCGAGCGTGCCCGCCCCGGAGCCGTGCTGCTGGGTTTTACGCGGCGGGGGTCACGCGGTGGGCGTAGACCTGCTCGATCCAGCCGGCCTTGAAGGAGGCCAGGTCGTCGCGGAAGTTCGCCGTCGACGCACCGTAGGGCGCGACGACGCCGCCGGACTGGTCCGGCACGGACTGGCAGCCGTGCACCAGCCGCCCGCCGAGGGCGGCGTGGGCCTTGATGGACTCGATCCGGCGGTGCTCGTTGAACCAGCCGCCGTGGTAAACCTCGTCCAGCATCCCGCCCATCTCGTCGCCCAGGTCGAAGACGACCGAGGCGGCGGCGGGGAAGAACCAGCACGGGCCGACGTTGGAGATGTGCCCGTCCAGCTCGACCTTGTTCAGCGCCATCAGCGTGGCCGCCTCGCGCAGCATCCGCAGGTGCTCGGCGGTGATCTGCGGAAGGCCGAGCCCGTCGAGGTGCTCGTCGCGGAACAGGTAGGCGTACACCTCGTACGCGGTGGACAGTACCCGGGCGGCGTCCGAAGTGGACTCGCCGTGGGCCTTGATGAAGTCCAGCGCGAGCTGCTCGACCGCGCTCTCGGTGGTCTCCTCCACCGCCAGGAGCCTGGCCTTGACCAGCTCCCAGTCGGCGACGAGCCAGGTGTTCGACTCGAAGCGGAAGAAGTACTCGGCCGGGTCGATCGTGATGCGCCGGCCGTTGACCTGGATGCCCGGCAGGCGGCTCCAGCGCCCGTCGAACGCCTGCGGCAGTTCGACCGTGATGGCCGTGGTGTCGATGGTGGTCACCGTGTCTCCGTCTCTGATCGGCCGGGTCAGGGCACAGGAATGCCCGAACCCGGAGTGGGTGTACGGAACTTCGGGGGAGCCGCCCGGCTGAAGGGGGAGCCTGGTCACGGTGTCGGACCGGGCCGGGCGGCTGATGTTCAGTGAACACGCCGTCACACACAGTGGGTACGGTGAGAGGCGGTTGAAGCGGTATACGCGGTTTACAGCTCCGGAGCGGAGGCGATCGTGGCAGCGCAGAGAGAACCCAACGTCCGCCTGCGCGAGACCATCGAGGCGACCGGCTGCACCTACGAGGCCCTGGCAAAGGGCATCCGACGCATCGCTGCCGAGAACGGCGAGATCCTCCAGACCAACAAGTCGGCCGTCTCCCACTGGGTGAACGGCACTCGCCAGCCGACCGGCCGGACCGGCCAGTACCTCGCCGAGGCGCTGTCCCGGCGAGCCGGCCGCACGATCACTGAGACGGAGATCGGTCTCCGCGGGGGCGAGTCAACGCCGACCGAGGAGGCTGATCCCGTCCTGGCCGCCACCGACCTGGGCCGCGCCGACGTCGAGCGCCGGCGCTTCCTGGCCGTGACCGCCTTCACCGCGGCCGGCGTCGCCATGCCCCTCGCCTACGACCACGAAGCCACCGCCCGGATGCTGCGCGCCCGCACCGGCACCTCGCTGGTCGGGACGGAAGACGTGGACGTTGTACGCCAGATCACCGCAGCCTTCAGTGCCGCCGACGAACGCCTCGGCGGCGGCCACGGGCTGACCACCGTCACCGCCTATCTCGCCGACACCGCCGCTCCCATGCTCCGCGGACGCTTCCCGAACGAAGCCTTACGGCAGGCGGCATTCGGCGCCGTGGCAGAACTTGCCTACCTCGCAGGGTGGAAGCACCACGACCTCGGCCAGGAAGGCGCCGCCCAGCGCTACTACCAGGTCGGCTACCAACTTGCCTGCGAAGCCGACCCGCACGGCCACGCCGCCTGGATGATGCGCGCCCTCGCCCACCAGGCCCTCAGCCTCAAGCAACCCCACCACTGCGTCGACCTCGTCGAAGGCGCCCTACGACGGGGTCTGCGTCACGTCGACGGCCAGACCGAGGCACTCCTTCACATCACCCACGCCCGCGCCTACGCGGCTGTGGGGGAGAAGCCAGCAGCTGCCCGTGCCCTGCTCGCCGCCGAGGACGCCCTCCTGCGCGACGACGGCCCCCAGCCCAGCTACTCCCGCGTCAGCGGGCCGGCCCACGGCACCGTCGCCAGCCACACCGCTCGCACCCTGACCGACCTCGCCGACCACGTCGGCACCGAGCAGCAGCACCGCGACGCGCTGATCCGCTGGGACCCGGAGAAGTACAAGCGCGTCCACGCGCTCACCTACGCCGACCTCGGCGACAGTCTCGCCGCCCAGGCCCGAGCCGACGAGGCTGTCGCCGCCTGGTCCCAGGCTCTGACCCTCATGAAGGGCATGACCTCCGACCGCACCCGCAAGGCCATCACCTCACTCCGATCCACCCTCGCCGTATACCAGCGCCGCAAAGTGCCCGGAGCTGCCGAACTCGCCCGCCGCGCACGCGAAGCACTGGCCTAAGCTGCCCACCAACCGGCCGACGAAGGGACACCAGCCGTGGCTCAGCGGACAACCGACGACCAGCGCAAAGCCCTCAAGCCCGCCCTCGAATCCATGACCCTGCTGGTCGCCGCCGTCATCGTCCACGACACGGCCAACAACCGCGTCGTCCTCCTCCAGCGCAGCCAGAACGCCAAGTTCGCACAAGGCATGTGGGACCTGCCCGTCGGCAAGAGCGAACCCGGCGAACCCATCACCGAAACTGCGGTGCGCGAGCTGTACGAAGAGACCGGTCTAACCGTGAAGCCGGAGGCCCTGAAGGTTGCCCACATCATCCACGGCGCCTGGGGCGTCGAAGCGCCCAACGGCTTCCTCACCGTCGTCTTCGTCGCCCACGAATGGGCCGGCGAGCCCGAGAACCGCGAGCCACGCAAGCATGCCCAGGTCCGCTGGGTAGACGCCGACGCCATCCCCGTGGAATTCGTGGAGACCACCGCCAGCGCCCTCCACCGCTACCTCAGCGGCGGGCCCCAGGTGTCACTGGACGGCTGGAAGTAGGCGAGCCTTACCTTGCTGGGTAAGGCGTGACAACAAGCACCGCCGAACTGCCCTACTGGCCAAGCAGATCTGCCACGGTTGTCAGTGCTCTGCGCCAGGATCACCCCATGAACATTGACTGGGAGCGCGCAGCCGCAATCCAGCGGTCAGTGGTAGGAGGTGTACTCCTGGCCGCCATTGTGGTGTCGACTTACCGCCTCCTTGCGTGGATCACACGCCGGATCCAGCTGGCCGCCCGGTACCAGCCCGCTCCGGCCGGCTCGCAGGTCGGTGGCGACTGGTACGACGCGTTCACACTGAAGGGCGGCACGCTCGCCCTGGTCATCGGCGATGTCGTGGGCCACGATCTGACCGCCGCGGCCGGCATGGCGCAGTTGCACGACATCCTGCGCTCCCTCGCCTGGGACCGCACCGATCCGACGGATGCCGTCGTGGACCGCCTCGACGACGCCATGCACGCCATCACGACCGTGCCGATGGCCACTCTCGTCCTCGCCCGGGTGGAAGGCCCGGACAACGGCCCGTGGACGCTGCGCTGGACCAGTGCCGGGCACCCGCCGCCCCTGCTGCCGACCCCCGACGGGCACGCGCAGTACCTCGAAGCCGGTCAGGGACTCCTCCTCGGAGCCCGCCAGGGCATCATGGGTCGGCGGCCGAGCGCCGCCCACGCCCTGCCGCCGGGGTCCACGCTCCTGCTCTACACCGACGGCCCGGTCGAGATCCCCGGCAGCGACCTGGACACCGGGCTCGGCCGGCTGCGCCGCCATGCCCTCGCCCACGAACCACTGGACACCCTGTGCGACCAGTTGTCAGCCCGGATGCCACCCGGCAGCACCGACGACATCGCCCTGCTCGCCCTGCGCCTGCCCGTGCCGTGACCGGGACCGGGGCTTGAGCACCGGGGACTGAACGGCGACGGCGGTGCTCACGTCCCCGGAGCCGGCACCAGGACGTGGAACGGGCCGGGCGGCAGGGCCGGGAGGGTGTCGTCTCCGGCGCATGCCGGTCACCACGGCCACCCGGGTCGGGCCACCGGCGGCGAGTCGGACCACCGGTCGGTCTTGGCACGCACGGCCCCCCTTACCCGGCATACCCTTCCAAAAGGGGCCGCCGTGGAAACGCGCCGCGGCCTCCGCATCGTCGCCCGGCGTGTCGGGCAGCGATCGCGTTCGTGCCCGTCGCCTGTCAGGAGGTCCGTATGGATCACGAGCCCTTGCCCTCCGAGGACCACGCCGAGGTCCGCGTCGTCGCCGCGACGCCGGAGGTCGCCCGTCGTGTCGCCGAAGTGCTCCGCCGCTGCTTCGCCTCGACCGAGCAGCGCAGCTACCCCGCCGGCCGCGAAGGAGGGACCCGGCTCCATCTCACCCTCGACACCGCGCACGCCGCGGAACCCGCGCGGACCTGGCTGGCGACCAGCGAATCGACAGGCCAGTACCAGGCACACGCCGACGAGGTGTGACCCCGGAACCGTGAGGCCATCGGGATCCCCCGTCGCGTCCGTCCCCGCACGGCCCGCCACAACCCTGGAGACGCCGGCCATGACGACACTCCGCGAACGCAAGACCAACCGGAAGGCGATCCTGAGGTCCCTGTACGGCGCCGTCGAACACAACCGCCCCGAGGTCAGCGGAGCGGCACTCCGCGACGAACTGGGCCTGCCCGACGAGGACCTCTCCGCTGCCTGCGCCTACCTGGCCGACGAGGGCCTGATCAGCGTGGACTGGACCTCCCACCGGACGCCCGCCGCCGTCTCGCTGACGCACGAGGGCGTCCGGCTGATGGAGCAACAGGAGGAGGAACAGGAGGACAAGGGCGAGAAGGCGCAGGAGGAGCAGTCGGACAACTGACCCGCCCGCTCCTCCTCGATCAGAGGTAGCCTGGCTGTACCGAGGGCTTTTCGCGCAGCGCGACCGGCGGTGCCGTTCCCGGCGAGTGACGAAACGGGCAGTCGTCCGACGACTCCCCGGGACGGGACCGCACGATGGAACCCAGCGGAACGTCGGCCGGAGGCGCGTCGCCGGCAGGCGGACACACATACCGCATGCCCCTGCCCCGTCTGACCCTCACCCCGGACGTCAGCCACGGCCCATTGGACGGGGCCTGGTGGCCGCGCTGCGACGCGCTGGAACTGGAGCTGCCCTCGCTCGTCGGCTCGTTGGAGCCGGGCTGGGGCACCACGGTGCACGTCACCGTGGACCCTGCCGAATGGCCCGACGCCCCGCACACGGTCATGGCACCCGGCCGAGTGATCACCGTGGAGCCGGCCGGACCCGGAAGCGGGGCACGCTCCATCACCCTGGACTGCGGCACCGTAGGACGCTGGGTGCTCCTGGTCGTCCCGCCCGAGGAGCCCGCCGGAACAGCCGCCCGGCTGCTGGCCGCCGCCGCCGACCCCGCCCTCCACCTCACCGCGGGCGCACTCCTGGCCGCCGAAGAACACCGTCCGGCCGAGGACGACGTACTGGAGCCGATCGGCCCGCCGGGCCGGACGGTGGAACGACCGGTGGTACCGCGCGGGCCGAACACCTGAGTTCGGCGAGGCGTGCGGAGCCGTACGCGTCCCAGCGCCGCCGCGGACGTGCCGCGCCCGAACCGACGACCGCCGCGCCGGACCACTCGACAGGGCACCTCATGAGCAACGCGCCACGGCCCCCGCGGCCCGCCCGCCCCTCCTCCGCCTGTACGTCGCACCCCGGAGCACCATGCCACGCCGTATCGACGGGGCCTGGTGGCCGCGCACCTTCGGCCTCCTGGCGGATCCCCCGCAACTGCTCTCCGGTCTGCCGCGGGCCTGGGGCCGGATCGTCAGTGTCCTGGTGAACGGCACGGTGTGGACCGGGGCACCGGGCCGCATGCTCGTCCGCAACCAGGCCGTACGGCCGTGCAGGACCACGTTGGCGCACGCGCCGAGCACCATCCTCCTGATGGCCCCCGGCCATGGGCGCCGGGATCTGCTGGTCGTGCCGCCGGAGGCGACCGAGCAGGCCGCCGCATCACTCATGTCCGCCGCGGGGCTGCCGGCGGAGCAGGGCCGCTTCGCGAGCTGAGCAGGCCGGCTCGGCTCGTTCGGCAGCGCACGTCGTCGGTCCGCGGGTCGTGGCGCTCAGGTGATCCGGGGCCCTGCCTCGATACGGGTGACCGTGACGGTGACGGTCACGGCGGTGGCCTCCAAGGCGCCTGGGGCGGCGAGGCGGGAGAGGACGGCGGCCTCCACCCGGTCGTGGACGTCCCGGGCGATGTCCAGCGCCCGTCGGCTCCCGGCCAGGACGCAGCGCAAGGCCCAGGTCCTGTCCGGCCGAGTCGAGGACCGATCGGCGCACCTGATGGGCCCGGTCGGGCAGCGGGCGGTCGAGGGCGGCGGCCAGGGTCATGGTCACCCGCACGTCGGTGCCCTCGCCCTCGGGTGCGAGCCGGCAGGTCGCGGCCCTGGCACCGGAGACCGTGTCCGCGGCCCGCC
>NZ_QFDQ01000094.1 GCF_003270085.1 Streptomyces triticisoli
CGGGCCGGTTCCGGCGGCGGAACCGGCCCGGCCAGGGGAGCGCGGTGGTGGTCAGCCGTTGCGAGGACCCGGGAAGGCCGTGGGCCGGGCCTCGTCGCGGGCGGTGGGGCCGCCGGCGGTGGGCTGGGTCGGCATGGATCGGGCCGCGGGGACTGTCGGGATGCCGGCGCCGACGTTGACCGTGCGGGTTCCCGACGGATCCGGGGACCGCTCGGCCTCGCCTGCTGCCTGCGCGGCGGCGCGGCGGGCGCCGTAACGGCGGTGGACGGCCTGCTTGGTGACACCGAGGGCGGAGCCCACGGCGTCCCACGAGAAGCCCAGCGAGCGGTCGAAGTCCACGGCGGCCGTGACCAGGGTCTCGACACTGTCCCGCAGTTCCTGCGCGAGACGGACCGTCGGGGCGGGGGCACGTCCGTAGACGACGAAGCCCGTGGAGGGGCCGGGGCGGCGCGGACGGTAGACGTTGCCCAACTGGGCGGTGAGCGTGCGCAGCGCGTCCACCTGCCGGCGGACCCGCTCGATGTCCCGCACCAGCAGGTGCAGGCTGGCCCGGGCCTGGGCGTCGTGGGTTGCGTGGTCGGCCATGAACAAGCCTCTCGAACCGGCGTTGAAAGGAACCGGGCCGCGCGGACGGCCCGCTGTGGTCAACTCTCTCTTGACCAACGCGCCTTCGCCCCGCTGGTCACGCTGCGGGGGGCGTGGCCGCATATCCGCACGCCCCCACGAATGCACATGCGCTGCGCCCCCCGGCCGCCGGAGCCCCGGCTCCCGGCGGCGGTCCCGGTTCGCACGGCGGCGGCCCCGTGGTGGTGGCCATAGACTGGTGCGCCGGTCGCCGTCCATTCCGCCTGAGAGGGCCAAGCCGTTCCATGAAGCTCGTCTTCGCCGGTACCCCAGAGGTCGCCGTTCCCGCGCTGGATGCTCTGCTCGCCTCCGGGCGGCACGAGGTGGCCGCCGTGGTCACCAGGCCCGACGCGCCGGCCGGGCGTGGGCGCCGGACGGTCGCCAGTCCGGTCGCCGAGCGGGCGGAGGAGGCCGGGATCGAGGTGCTCAAGCCGCTCAAGCCGCGGGAGCCGGAGTTCCTGGAGCGGCTGAAGGAGATCGCCCCCGACTGCTGTCCCGTCGTCGCCTACGGGGCCCTGCTGCCCAAGGCCGCCCTGGACGTCCCCGCCCACGGCTGGGTCAACCTGCACTTCTCCCTGCTGCCCGCCTGGCGCGGCGCCGCCCCCGTGCAGCACGCCCTCATGGCGGGGGACGAGATCACCGGCGCGTCCACCTTCCTCATCGAGGAGGGGCTGGACTCCGGTCCCGTCTACGGCACCGTCACGGAGGAGATCCGGCCCACCGACACCAGCGGCGACCTGCTCACCCGGCTCGCCTTCGCCGGCGCCGGGCTGCTCGCCGCCACCATGGACGGCATCGAGGACGGCACCCTGAAGGCCGTACCGCAGCCGTCCGAGGGCGTCACCCTCGCCCCCAAGATCACCGTCGAGGACGCGAGAGTCGACTGGACGGCCCCCGCCCTGCGCGTGGACCGCGTGGTGCGCGCCTGCACCCCGGCCCCCGGCGCCTGGACCACGTTCCGCGGCGAGCGGCTCAAGCTGATCCAGGTCGCGCCCGTGCCCGACCGCACCGATCTGGCCCCGGGCGTCATCGCCGCCGGCAAGAAGAGCGTCCACGTCGGCACCGGCTCGTACGCCGTGGAGCTGCTGTGGGTGCAGGCCCAGGGCAAGAAGCCGATGACGGCCGCGGACTGGGCGCGCGGCGTGCGCATCACCGGGAACGAGACCCTCGGGGGCTGACCGGCCGGTCCGGCCCGGGACGTAGGCTGGGTGCACAGCGCACCCAGCCATCCGGAGCACCTTTTTCGTGAGCGACACCACCCGTCGGCCCCGCAAACCCGCCAAGCCCCACCGCCGGCCCCAGAAGGATCCCGTCCGCATCCTCGCCTTCGAGGCGCTGCGCGCCGTGGACGAGCGGGACGCCTACGCCAACCTCGTCCTGCCGCCCCTGCTGCGCAAGGCGCGCGAGAAGGAGGGACCCGAGAAGTTCGACGGGCGGGACGCCGCGCTCGCCACCGAGCTGGTGTACGGCACGCTGCGCCGCCAGGGGACGTACGACGCGATCCTCGCCGCCTGCGTCGACCGGCCGCTGAGGGAGGTCGACCCACCGGTCCTGGACGTGCTGAGCCTCGGCGTCCACCAGTTGCTCGGCACCCGCATCCCGAGCCACGCCGCCGTGTCCGCCACCGTCGAGCTCGCGCGGGTCGTGCTCGGCGACGGGCGGGCCAAGTTCGTCAACGCCGTGCTGCGCAAGGTCGCGCGCGACGACCTCGACGGCTGGCTGGAGAAGGTCGCCCCGCCCTACGACGAGGACCCCGAGGACCACCTCGCCGTCGTCCACTCCCACCCCCGCTGGGTAGTCTCCGCCCTGTGGGACTCCCTCGGCGGCGGGCGCGCCGGCATCGAGGACCTGCTGCGGGCCGACAACGAGCGGCCCGAGGTGACCCTGGTCGCCCGTCCGGGCCGCGCCACCACCGAGGAGCTGTTGCGCGAGGAGGCCGCCGTCCCGGGCCGCTGGTCGCCGTACGCGGTACGGCTCACCGAGGGCGGCGAACCGGGTGCCGTGGACGCCGTACGGGAGGGCCGGGCCGGCGTGCAGGACGAGGGCAGCCAGCTCGTCGCCCTCGCTCTCGCCCACGCACCGCTGTCCGGTCCCGACGAGAAATGGCTCGACGCCTGCGCCGGCCCCGGTGGCAAGGCGGCCCTGCTCGCCGCGCTCGCCGCCGAACGCGGAGCCGTCCTGCTCGCCTCCGAGAAGCAGCCCCACCGGGCCGGCCTGGTGGCCAGGGCACTCGCGGGCAACCCCGGCCCGTACCAGGTGATCGCCGCCGACGGCACCCGCCCGCCGTGGCGCCCCGGCAGTTTCGACCGCGTCCTCGTCGACGTCCCCTGCACCGGCCTCGGCGCCCTGCGCCGCCGCCCCGAAGCCCGCTGGCGGCGCCGCCCGGAGGACCTGGACGGCTTCGCCCCGCTCCAGCGCGGCCTGCTGGGCACGGCTCTCGAGTCCGTCCGCGTCGGCGGTGTCGTCGGCTACGCCACCTGCTCGCCCCACCTCGCCGAGACCCGCGCGGTCGTCGCCGACGTGCTCAAGCAGTTCCCCGAGGCCGGCCTGATCGACGCCCGCCCCCTCCTGCCGGGCGTCCCGGCCCTCGGCGACGGCCCCGACGTACAGCTGTGGCCGCACCTGCACGGGACCGACGCGATGTACCTGGCCCTCATCCGCCGCACCGGCTGAGACCGCGCCCGCGGATTCGGCCGGGGACCGCGCGAACAACCGGGCCCGGGCATGGCACGCTTGGGTCATGGCCGTGCAGATCAACCCCAGCATCCTGTCCGCCGACTTCGCCCGTCTCGCCGAGGAGGCGAAGGCGGTCGAAGGGGCCGACTGGCTCCACGTCGACGTGATGGACAACCACTTCGTCCCGAACCTGACGCTCGGCGTCCCGGTCGTGGAGTCGCTGGCCCGGGCGACGGACACCCCGCTGGACTGCCATCTGATGATCGAGCAGGCCGACCGGTGGGCGCCGCAGTACGTCGAAGCGGGTGCCTCCTCCGTGACCTTCCACGTGGAGGCGGCCGCCGCCCCCGTCCGGCTGGCCCGCGAGATCCGCGCCAAGGGCGCCCGGGCCTCGATGGCCCTCAAGCCCGCCACCCCCATCGAGCCGTACGAGGACCTGCTCCCCGAGCTCGACATGCTCCTGATCATGACGGTGGAGCCGGGCTTCGGCGGGCAGGCGTTCCTCGACATCATGCTGCCCAAGATCCGTCGCACCAGGGAGTTGATCGACAAGCACGGCCTGCAGCTGTGGCTCCAGGTCGACGGCGGGGTGTCGGCCTCCACGATCGAGCGGTGCGCGGACGCCGGCGCCGACGTCTTCGTGGCCGGCTCGGCGGTCTACGGGGCGAAGGACCCGGCCGAGGCGGTACGTGCACTGCGCACCCAGGCGGAGACGGCGACCGCGAAGGCGTCCTGGGCGTGCGGCCACTGAGCAACGGGTATGTGAACGGCTCCCATCAGGGCTGATCAAGCGCGCCGGATCTGCAAGGATGAACGGTGAGTCCAGAGTGTGAACAGCAGTGAGGAGAGCACCGTGTCGGGTATGTCAGCGGGCCGGTCAGCAGTGCGGATGGGACCCGCTGAGCTGGTGCAGGCGGCGGCCATGGCCCGCCGTTTCTACCTCGAGGGCAAATCCAAGATCCAGATCGCCGAGGAGTTCGGCGTCAGCCGCTTCAAGGTGGCCCGGGTCCTGGAGACCGCTCTCGAACGGGATCTCGTACGCATCGAGATCCGGGTGCCGGCCGAACTGGACGCCGAGCGCTCCGACGCGCTCCGCGCCCGCTACGGCCTCAGGCACGCCGTCGTCGTCGAGTCCCCGGCCGACGCGGAGGAGACACCCGATCCGGAGAACCTCGGTGAGGTGGCTGCCGACCTGCTCGGCGAACTCGTCAACGAGGGGGACATCCTCGGCCTGGCCTGGGGCCGGTCCACCATCCACATGGCCGCGGCCCTGAACCGGCTGCCCCCGTGCACGGTGGTGCAACTGACGGGCGTGTACGACGCCGGGACCTCCGAGCGCGGCTCGGTGGAGGCCGTGCGCCGCGCCGCCCAGGTCTCGGGCGGCGACGCCCACCCCATCTACGCGCCGATGCTGCTGCCGGACGCGGCCACCGCGGCGGCGCTGCGCAACCAGACCGGGATCGCCCGCGCGTTCGAGTACTTCGACAAGGTCACCGTGGCCTGCGTGTCCATCGGCTCCTGGGAGCCGGGCATCTCCACGGTGCACGACATGCTCAGCGACGAGGAGCGCGCCCACTACGCCTCGCTCGGCGTCGCCGCCGAGATGGCCGCGCACCTCTTCGACACCGAGGGCCGCCGGATCGGACGGGACCTGGGGGAGCGGTGCATCACGGTCAAGGCCGACCAGCTGCGCCGTGTCCCCGAGGTCGTCGCGATCGCGGGCGGGCAGCGCAAGGCGGCGGCGATCGACGCGGTACTGCGCTCCGGCCTGGTCACCAGCCTGGTGACGGACACCTCGGCCGCGGACTACCTGATGACGGCGGGACCCGCCCCGGGGCCCGCCCTCGACCGGACGGACCCGGACGGCGCCTGACGCGCCCGCGTGGGACGGCCGTGGGAGCATCGGCGTCATGCTTCTGCGGTTCGTCCCCCGTGTGCTCGCGGGGCTCCTCGTCGCCCTCGCCGTCCTCCTGACCGGCTGCTCGCCCTCCGGGACGACGGCCTCCGGTTCCTCCGGCCCGTCGTGGGCCCACGGCATGGCCACCGTCAGCGCGTCCCGGCTGCCGGCCGAGGCCCGGCACACCCTGGACCTCATCGACCGGGGCGGCCCCTTCCCGTACCGGCAGGACGGCACCGTCTTCGGGAACTTCGAGAAACGGCTGCCCGAGGAGGCGCGCGGCTATTACCACGAGTACACGGTCAGGACACCGGGTGCGCGGGACCGCGGGGCCCGGCGCATCGTCACCGGACAGGGCGGCGAGACGTACTACACCGACGACCACTACAACTCCTTCAAGGCGGTGCTGAGATGACCGACGGCCACGTGGACCGGCACACGGTCGCGCTGGACCTCGACGGCGTGACCGACAAGGCGGGCCTGATGGACCGGTGCGCGGCCGCGCTCGGTCTGCCCGACTGGTTCGGCCGCAACTGGGACGCGCTCGCCGACAGCCTCGCCGATCCCGCGGTGTGGCCCGGGGAGGCCGCGGACACGGGACTGCTGCTCGTCGTACGGGGCTGGCAGGCCTACGCGCTCGCGCGGCCCGAGGAGTGGCGTACCGCCCGTGAGGTGTTCGCCGAGGCCGAGGAGCGCACGCCGGAGCTCTCCGTGCTGGTCGAGCCCGTGGCGCCCTGACCCTGCCCCGAGGCTTCCTCGCTCTGTGGCTTCCTCCGAAAGCGGCGCCGGCCGGCCTGGAGGATTCGACCGGGGAATCCCTTTCGGGCGTCATGGGACAATGAAGTACGTGCTCTTCCCCCGGCTGACCTGCCCGGGGGCCGCCTTGAGATCGACTGGGATGTGCAGCACGTGCGTTTCCTCAACGACATCCAGCCCGCCTACGACCTGACGTACGACGACGTCTTCATGGTGCCGAGCCGCAGCGCGGTCGGCTCCCGCCAGGGCGTGGACCTCAGCTCCCCGGACGGCACGGGCACCACCATCCCGCTCGTCGTCGCCAACATGACCGCGATCGCCGGCCGCCGCATGGCCGAGACCGTGGCCCGCCGCGGCGGACTGGTGGTCATCCCGCAGGACATCCCGATCGACGTCGTCACCGACGTGATCTCCTGGGTCAAGAACCGCCACCTGGTCCTGGACACCCCCATCGTGCTGGCCCCGCACCAGACGGTCGCCGATGCCCTCGCCCTGCTGCCCAAGCGCGCGCACAACGCCGGTGTGGTCGTCGACGAGCAGCACCGGCCCGTCGGCGTGGTCACCGACCGGGACCTGACCGGCGTCGACCGCTTCACCCAGCTCGAAGTGGTCATGAGCAAGGACCTGCTGCTCCTGGACGCGGACATCGACCCGCGCGAGGCCTTCAACACCCTCGACTCCGCCAACCGCCGCTACGCCCCGGCCGTCGACAAGGACGGCAGGCTCGCCGGCATCCTCACCCGCAAGGGCGCCCTGCGCGCCACCCTCTACACTCCGGCCACCGACGCGAACGGCAGGCTGCGCATCGCCGCCGCCGTGGGCATCAACGGCGACGTGACCGGACGGGCCGGGCAGCTGCTCGGCGCGGGCGTCGACACCCTCGTCATCGACACCGCGCACGGCCACCAGGAGTCGATGATCAGCGCCATCAAGCTGGTCCGCGACCTCGACCCGCGGGTGCCGCTCGCGGCGGGCAACGTCGTCTCCGCCGAGGGCGTCAGGGACCTCGTCGACGCGGGTGCGGACATCGTCAAGGTCGGTGTGGGGCCGGGCGCCATGTGCACCACCCGCATGGCGACCGGCGTCGGCCGCCCGCAGTTCTCCGCCGTCCTGGAGTGCGCGGCGGAGGCGAGGAAGTACGGCAAGCACGTGTGGGCCGACGGCGGTGTCCGTCACCCGCGCGACGTGGCGATGGCGCTCGCGGCCGGCGCGTCCAACGTGATGATCGGCTCCTGGTTCGCCGGCACCTACGAGTCGCCCGGCGACCTCCATCACGACGCCGAGGGCCGCCCCTACAAGGAGTCGTTCGGCATGGCCTCCGCGCGCGCGGTGCGCAACCGCACCTCGGAGGAGTCGGCGTACGACCGCGCCCGCAAGGCGCTGTTCGAGGAGGGCATCTCCACCTCCCGCATGTTCCTCGACCCGGCCCGCCCGGGCGTCGAGGACCTGATCGACTCGATCATCGCGGGTGTCCGCTCCTCGTGCACCTACGCCGGCGCCGGCACCCTGGAGGAGTTCGCCGACAAGGCCGTCGTCGGCATCCAGAGCGCGGCCGGCTACGCCGAGGGCAAGCCGTTGCACGCCAGCTGGAACTGAGCCGCCGCAGGTCTCCGCTGCCCCGGTGACGGGGCAGCGGAGGCGGCCGTACGCGTCCGGGCGGCCCCATGGCGCATGCCACAGCCGTCTCACGCAACGGTCACACACCTGGGTGGTCTTCGGGGTCCGGACGGCCGTCGGGCTCGTGTTCTACTTCCTGTACGGCTTCCGCCGTTCCCGTCTCGCGGCTCCTCGGAGCCTCGCGACGGCAGCGAACCGACCCGGCTCGAAGAAGTGACCGACATCCCGTGCTGAACGATCTCGACGAACGCATCGTGCACGCCCTCGCCGAGGACGCCCGCCGCTCCTACGCGGACATCGGGCAGCTGGTCGGCCTGTCCGCGCCCGCCGTCAAGCGGCGCGTGGACCGGCTGCGGGCGACCGGGGCCATCACCGGCTTCACCGTCCGGGTCGACCCGGCGGCGCTCGGCTGGGAGACGGAGGGGTTCGTGGAGATCTACTGCCGCAGCAACACCTCGCCGGAGACCATCCAGCGCGGTCTGGAGCGCTACCAGGAGGTCGTGTCCGCCTCCACCGTCACCGGGGAGGCGGACGCGATCGCCCAGGTCTTCGCCGCCGACATGCGGCACTTCGAGCGGGTCCTGGAGCGGATCGCCGGCGAGCCGTTCGTGGAACGGACCAAGTCCGTCCTGGTCCTCTCCCCGCTGCTGCGCCGATTCTCCTCCGGCGCGCCCAGCTGAACCGCCTCACCCCGCCGTCGGGGAGCAGTCGATCGCCGACAGCGGCTGCCGCATCCCGATCACGTGCCCGCCCGTGCCGCTCACCGGCCGCCGGTAGCGGTGCCGTCCGGTGAGCGCCGGCTTCCGCCCCGGGGCCGCCGAGGCCACCCGGAAGCCGGAGACCGTCTCGCGAACGGACTTGCCCTGCCCGGGAGTTACCCAGGGTAATGATTGCGGCCCCGGCACGTGATCGCGTAGGGTCTCCGGCACTCGACTACCCGGCGGTAACACCGGGCGGCACAGGCGGCGGACACCGCCCGCCGCCTGCCGTGCGACCGTCCCGCCGCCCTGGGGAGCCCATGCGCTGGTCCATCGGCCGTCCCACCACGGTCCGCGCCCGGATCGTGGCGCTCGCGCTCGCCCCGGTGGTCGCGCTGATGGCGCTGTGGAGTTTCGCCATGGTGTCGGTCACCGGCGACCTGCGCGCGCTGATCCGGCTCCAGGGCGTGTACGAGGACTTCGGCACCCCCGTGGACACGGCGATCGGACAGATCCAGATCGAACGACGGCTTGCCGCCACCTACTTGGGCGGCAGCCCGCGCACGGGAGACGCCGTCGCCCTGCTCCGGCAGCAGCGGCGCACGGACCGGGCCGTGACGGCGATGCGCGACGCGATCCGCGACGGCGACCGCGGCAGGCTCACCGCCCGGCAGCGGCAGGTCCTCGACAGCGTGCTGACCGCCACCGACAAGCTGGAGGACCTGCGCGAACGCGTACTGGCCCGGCGCCTTACCTGGGACCGGGCGGTGACCGAGTACGGCACCCTGGTCGAGCCCGGCTTCTGGGTCCAGTCCTCGCTCACCGCCCTGCAGGCCGGACAGCTCGCGCGGGAGGCCCAGGTCGTCGTCGAACTGGTGCGGGTCAGGGAGTTCGTCTCCCGCGAGGACGCGCTCGTCGCCGGGACGCGGGCCGCGGGCACCCTGACCGACGCGCAGTACGGCATGCTGACCGCCACCATCGAGGACCGCCGGGTCTTCGAGCGGACGTACGTGCCCGCGCTGCCCGGCGACTCACGGGCCCTGTTCGAGGAGTTCCAGCGCGGGGACGTGCACCAGGCGCTCACCCGGGGCGAGGACGCCCTGCTGCGGGCCGGAGCGTCGGGCGCGGGCCGGGCCGTCGCGGCCGACTCCTGGCGCACCACCACGGACCGGGCCGTCAAGCGCTACATGGAGCTGTGCACCACGTCGGCCGAGAACGCCGCCGCGCGCGGGCGCGCGTTCGCCTACCAGGAGCTGACCCGGGCCGCCGTGGTCGGCGTGCTCGGACTCGCCGCCGTAGGACTGTCCCTGTGGCTCGCGGTGCGCGGTGCCCGGCGGATCTCGCGCCGCCTGGAGAGGCTGCGGGACGCCGCCGACCTGCTGACCACCAGCCAACTGCCCGACGTGATGGCCCGGTTGAGCGCGGGCGAGGAGGTGGATGCGGCCGCCGAGGCACCGCCGCTCGTCGGCATCGAGTCACGGCCCGACGAGATCGGCCAGGTCGCCCGCTCCTTCAACGCCGCCCGGCTCGCCGCGATCGAGGCCGCCGTCAAGCAGGCCGGCCTGCGCCGCGGCCTGTTCGCCGTACTGCTCAACATCGCGCGCCGCAACCAGGCGCTGGTGCACCGCCAGCTCAAACTCGTCGACACCCTGGAGCGGCGCACCGACGACCCGGACGTCCTCGCGGAGCTGTTCCGGATCGACCACCTGACCACTCGTATGCGGCGCCACGCGGAGAGCCTGATCATCCTCTCCGGCGCCGCCCCCGGCCGCAGATGGCGCCGGCCCGTGCCGGTCGCCGACGTGGTCTCCTCCGCGGTGAGCGAGATCGAGGACTACACGCGCGTGGAGATCCCGCCGATGCCCCGGACGGGCGTCACCGCGGACGCCGTCGCCGACGTCGTGCACCTGATCGCCGAACTCCTGGAGAACGCCACGGTGTTCTCGCCGCCGCACACCCGGGTCACCCTGCGCACCGGCCGGGCGCCCGGCGGATTCGTGCTGGAGATCGACGACCGGGGCCTCGGCCTGGACGCCGACCAGCTTCAGGACGCCCACCTCACCCTCACCCGCCCCGACGACTTCGACCCCACCCGGCACGAACGGCTCGGCCTGTACGTCGTGGGCCGGCTCGCCGCCCGGCACGGCATCCGGGTCACCCTCACCCGCTCTCCGTACGGCGGTACGACGGCCGTGGTCCTCCTGCCGCAGACGGTGCTGGCCGACGTGGATCCGGAGCCCGGGCCGCCCGCGCGGGCACAGCCCGCCGACCAGGCCCGTACGGCACCGGTGCGGCCCCTGCCCTCCCGGAAGGCAGCGGCCGTGGCCACGCTCGAGGAGGGCACACTCCGGCCGGACGGCCCCGCCGACCGGGCCGCGCTGCCCACCCGCGTCCGCCAGAAATCCCTCGCGCCCGAGCTGCGCACCGAGGCCCACGCGGCCGGCGAGCCCGCCGACCGCGAGATCAGTGCCGAGGAGATGCGGGCCGTCTTCGGCGCCTTCCAGCGCGGGCTCGACCGCGGACGCAGGGGCCTTCCCACGGACACCGCCCCCACCCAGCACACCGAGGAAGAGACGGACGCCGACCATGCACCGTGACGAGAACCCGCCGGCCTCCGCCGAGACTCCCCAGCCGCCCGGCACCGACCTCGGCTGGCTCCTCGACGACCTGGTGGCCAGGACCGACCACGTACGACAGGCCGTGCTGCTGACCGCGGACGGCCTCCCGCTGAGCTGCTCGGAGGGCATGCGCCGGCGGGACATCGAGCACCTCGCCGCGGTCTCCTCCGGCTTCCACGGCCTGGCCCGCTCGGCGGGGGAGCGGTTCGCGGCCGGCGAGGTGCGGCAGACCATGGTGATGCTCGACGACGCCTACCTCTTCGTCACCCCGGCGGGCAACGGCAGCCGCCTGGCCGTGCTCAGCGACGCGCAGACCGACGTCGGGCAGCTGGCCCACGAGATGGCCCTGCTGGTGCGCCGCGTCGGCCGCCACATGGACGCCGCCGCACGCTCGGCCGCGGACTCCGGCGAACCCTGACGCGGCCGTGAGCGACGACCACTGGTACGAGGACGAGACCGGGGCCATGGTGCGCCCCTACACCGTCACGCGGGGCCGCACCCGCCCCTCGGACCGGCACACCATCGACCTGATGTCCCAGGTCACCGTCGTGCACCCGGACGGAGGCGGGCCGGGTGTCGACCACGCGCGCGCGTGCCTGCTCGACCTCCTGCGCCACGGCCCGCGGCCCGTCGCGGAACTGGCCGCCGACGCCGACCTGCCGCTGACCGTCGTCCGCGTGCTGCTCGGCGACCTCGCCGAGGCCGGCCTCGTCCGCATCGACGCGCCCCGGCGGATCCTGCCGCACGACCCGTCGACCGACCCCGAGCTGCTCCAGGAGATCGTGGAACGCCTGCGGGAACTGTGACCCCGAAGGCGCCGTACAGGGCCGCGCAACGAATCGCCGCACATTCCCGATCGCACGCAATGATCCGCTCACCGGTGCGCAACGGCTCCGGCTTGTCCGCCCGCGTCCGCCGACCGTACGGTCTAGTCAACCCCCCGAAACCCCCGTACCGGTGAGGATCGTCCATGCGCACCGCCCTGTTCCAGAGCTCCGGCCGACCCGGCTCCGCCGCCGAGAACCTCAAGGTCCTCGACGACGCCGCCGGCCGCGCCGCCGCCGCGGGCGCCGGGCTGCTGGCGACCTCGGAGATGTTCGTGACCGGGTACGCGATCGGCGACGACGTCGGCCGCCTGGCCGAGCCCGCCGACGGCGACTGGGCGGACACCGTGGCGGCGACGGCCACCCGGCACGGCCTGGCCGTCGCCTACAGCTACCCCGAACGAGACGGCGATGCGGTCTACAACTCCCTCCAGCTGATCTCCGCCGACGGAACCCGCCTCGCCAACTACCGCAAGACCCACCTGTACGGCGGCTTCGAGCGCGAGCAGTTCACCCCGGGCGAGCAGCCGGTCGTGCAGGCGGAGCTCAACGGTCTGACCGTCGGTCTGGTCGTCTGCTACGACGTGGAGTTCCCGGAGAACGTGCGCGCCCACGCGCTGGCCGGCACCGATCTCCTCATCGTTCCGACGGCGCTGATGCACCCGTTCCAGTTCGTCGCCGAGGCCCTCGTGCCGGTGCGCGCCTTCGAGAACCAGATGTACATCGCCTACGTCAACCGGGTCGGCCCCGAGGCCGAGTTCGAGTTCGTCGGACTCTCCACGCTCGCCGGCCCCGACGGAGTCGCCCGCACCCGCGCCGGCCGGTCCGAGGAACTGGTCGTCGCCGACGCCGACCCCGCCCTCCTCGCCGCCTCCCGCGAGACCAACCCGTATCTGGAGAGCCGCCGCCCCGGCCTGTACGGGTCCCTGGTCTGACCCCCGTACCTTTCCCCCCTCACGTTCCGCGCAAGGAGTCCGTACCCCATGACGTCCACGGTGCCCAACGCCGTCGAGCACGCAGACGAGCAGCAGCCGCCGATCACCATGTTCGGCCCGGACTTCCCGTACGCGTACGACGACTTCCTCGCCCACCCGGCGGGCCTCGGCCAGATCCCCGCCACCGAGCACGGCACCGAGGTCGCGGTCATCGGCGGCGGTCTGTCCGGCATCGTCGCCGCCTACGAGCTGATGAAGATGGGCCTGAAGCCCGTCGTCCACGAGGCAGACCGGATCGGCGGCCGGCTGCGCACCGTCGGCTTCGAGGGGTGCGACGAGTCGCTGACCGCCGAGATGGGCGCCATGCGCTTCCCGCCGTCCTCCACCGCCCTGCAGCACTACATCGACCTGGTGGGCCTGCAGACCCGGCCCTTCCCCAACCCGCTGGCCGAGGCGACCCCGTCGACCGTCGTCGACCTCAAGGGCGAGACGCACTACGCCGAGACCATCGACGACCTGCCGCAGGTCTACCGGGACGTGGCCGACGCCTGGAACAGATGCCTGGAGGAGGGCGCCGACTTCTCCGACATGAACCGCGCCATGCGCGAGCGGGACGTGCCGCGCATCCGCGAGATCTGGTCCCGGCTCGTCGAGAAGCTCGACAACCAGACCTTCTACGGGTTCCTGTGCGACTCCGAGGCCTTCAAGTCCTTCCGGCACCGGGAGATCTTCGGCCAGGTCGGCTTCGGCACCGGCGGCTGGGACACCGACTTCCCCAACTCCATCCTGGAGATCCTGCGCGTCGTCTACGCCGAGGCCGACGACCACCACCGCAGCATCGTCGGCGGCTCCCAGCAACTGCCGCTCAGGCTCTGGGAGCGCGAGCCGGAGAAGATCGTGCACTGGCCGTACGGCACCTCGCTGAAGTCGCTGCACGTCGGCGGCGAACCGCGCCCGGCCGTCACCCGGCTGCACCGCACCGCGGGCAACCGGATCACCGTGACGGACGCGGGCGGTGACATCCGCACCTACCGGGCGGCCGTCTTCACCGCCCAGTCCTGGCTGCTGCTGTCCAAGGTCCAGTGCGACGACGAACTCTTCCCCATCGACCACTGGACCGCGATCGAGCGCACCCACTACATGGAGTCCAGCAAGCTCTTCGTCCCCGTCGACCGGCCGTTCTGGCTGGACGAGGCCGTCGACGACAGGGGAAATCCGACGGGGCGGGACGTCATGTCGATGACGCTCACCGACCGCATGACCCGCGGCACCTACCTCCTCGACAACGGCCTGGACAGGCCCGCCGTGATCTGTCTGTCGTACACCTGGTGCGACGACAGCCTCAAGTGGCTGCCGCTGTCCGCCGACGAGCGGATGGAGGTGATGCTGAAGTCGCTGTCGGAGATCTACCCGAAGGTCGACATCAGGAAGCACGTCATCGGCAACCCGGTGACCGTCTCCTGGGAGAACGAGCCCTGGTTCATGGGCGCGTTCAAGGCCAACCTGCCCGGCCACTACCGCTACCAGCGGCGCCTGTTCACCCACTTCATGCAGGACCGGCTGCCCGAGGACAAACGGGGCATCTTCCTGGCCGGCGACGACATCTCCTGGACGGCCGGCTGGGCCGAGGGCGCCGTCCAGACCGCGCTGAACGCGGTCTGGGGCGTCATGCACCACCTCGGCGGCAGCACCGACCCGGCCAACCCCGGCCCGGGCGACGTCTACGACGAGCTCGCGCCCGTCGAACTCCCCGAGGACTGACGCACGTCTCCGCGCGGACGGTCAGATCCCGGCCGCCCGCGCCTTCTCGTACACCTCCGCGGCGACGTCCTTGAGCTCCTCGGCGTCGCGCGCGGTGCCCTGCAGGTCGACCAGGATCTCCTCCAGGCCGATCGCCGCGTGCGCGTGCAGGTCCTCGACGATCTGGTCGGCGTTGCCCTGGAAGGGGCGGCGGCCGGCGCCGTCGTGGGCCTTGGCCGAGTACGCCGGGTTCACGCGCAGCACCGTCTGGATCGGCTGCCGCCGGCCCCGCTCGGCGGCCAGGTCCCGCAACGCCTGCCACTGGCTCGCGATCTGCTCCACGCCCACGCCCACCGGCAGCCAGCCGTCGGCGTGCTCCACGAGCCGCTCCCGTGCCCTGCGGGTGCTCGCGGCCAGCAGGATCGGGATGGGCCGGGCGGGCTTGGGGCCGACCACGGCCGACCCGATCTTCGTGATCCGGCCGTCGTAGCGCACCGGGTCCGGTCCCCACACGGCCCGGCAGACATCGATGATCTCGTCCAGCACCTGGCCGCGCTCCCTGATCGGCCGGAACCCCGAGGCCGCGTACTCGTCCAGGGACCAGCCCGTGCCGAAGCCGGCGACCACCCGGCCGCCGCTGGCCGCGTCCAGCGAGGCGAGGGCCTTGGCGAGCTGGAACGGCACGTGCAGCGGCGCGACCAGCACACTGCTGCCCAGCCGGACCCGCTCGGTGGCCGCCGCGGCCAGGGCGAGCGTGACCAGCGGGTCGGCCACGTGCCGGTAGGAGTCGGGCCAGGGCAGGCCCTCGACGCCGTACAGCCCCTGGGTGGCGGGCTCCGGGAACAGGGCCCGCTCGTACACCCACACGCTGTCGTAGCCGATGCGCTCCGCGGTGCGTGCCACATCGGGCACGTCCCTGCCGAGGTGGTACTGCCGATTCTGCGGAAGGCCGAGTCCCAGACGGGTCGCCATGCCGGTGCGCTCCTTCGTGATCGTCAGTGTCCCCCGGGGCAACGTACAGTGATCACAAGGGAGTTCCGGGGAGGTCCCGTGGAGGATGTCCGGATCGGTCCGGCAGCGGGGTGAGCATCATCCGGCCGGCGAAGCCGACCGCGGCGTCCAGCCGCTGGGCGAAGTCCTCGGCCACATCGGGCAGTCGGCGCAGCGCCCACAGCGACCGAGCCGCCGACCAGGCGGCCTCCCGTGCCCGCTCCAGGCTCCACGCGCCGAGCAGATGGGTGAGCGGATCGGCGATCCGCAGCAGACCGGGCCCCGGCGTCAACTCCTCGCGGACCCGTTCCTCCAACGCCAGGAGGAGGTCGCCCACACGGTCGAACTCGCCCTCCACGTCGGCCGGTTCGCACCGCAGCGCACGGCAGGTGTCCACCACGGCGAGCGCCAGGTCGTGCCCGATGTGCGCGTTGAGGGCCGCCAGCGCGAACTGCGAGGGCCGTACGCCGGGATGGAGGCGCGACTCCAGCAGCGGCCGCCAGCAGGCCGGCGCCCGCCGCCCCTCGGCCGCCGCGTCCACGGCGGCGAGGTACCGCTCGGCACAGCGTACGTCCAGCGGGGTGGCGGCCGGGGTGGCGCCGGACCTGGCGGCCGGGATGGCGCCGGACCGCCGTGCGGCCGTCCCGGTGACGCCGAGGTAGACGCGGTTGAAGACCGCGACCCCGTCGCGCTCGGGCAGCGCGACGGCCAGGTCGCGCATCCGGGCGACGACCGCCTCCACGGTGACCGGGCCGCGGGTGAGTTGTGCCGATTGCCCCATGGGGGCAGCGTCCCAGGATTAGGCTGACCCGGGTGCCGACGGGCCCGACGCTTCCCCGGAACGGGGGAACGCGCCCGTCGCACGGAACGAGCAGAGGGGGAGCGGTACCGTGTCAGGCTCGCGTGCCCGGCGCCCGGCCGCCCGCAGGGCCGAGCGCGGGCGCTCCGCCCTGGTCGCGGTCGCGGCCGTGGTGGTGGCGGCCGGGACGGCCACCGGGATGATGTCGGCGCTCGGCGCCGGGACCGAGGCGGACACGGCCGGATCCCGGCCGGCCGCCACGTCGAGCCTGGTGCCTCTGCCGGCCCCGTCCCCGACGGCCATGGTGCCCGCCGTCTCGTCCCCGCCCCCATCCCCTTCCGCGTCTCCGTCCGCCTCGTCGAGTACGCGCGCGCGTCCGAGGCCGTCCGGCACCGGCGCGGCCGGGAGGCGACGGGCCCCCGCCGTGTCCTCCCGGCTCTACCGCCACCCCGACTCCCAGGTGCTCGACTGGGTCCGAGCCCATCCCGGCGACCCGCGCACCCCGGTCATCGCCTCCCGCGTCGCCGCCCACCCGGCCGCGGTGTGGTTCGCCGACTACACGCCGTCGACGATCACCACGCGGGTCCGTGCGGTCACCTCCGCCGCGGGCACCAGGGTGCCCGTCCTCGTGCCGTACGCGATCCCGGACCGCGACTGCGGCGGCGCGTCCGAGGGCGGCGCGCCCGACCTGAGGGCCTACGACGCCTGGATCGACGCCTTCGCGGCCGGGCTCGGCTCGGGCGAGGTCGTCGTCGTGCTGGAGCCGGACTCCGTCGCCCAGTCCGACTGCCTCTCCGGGGCCGGGCGGGCCGGCCGCTTCGCGTCGCTGGCCCGCGCGGGACGCGTCCTGAAGGCCGCGAACCCGCACGCGCGCGTGTACTACGACGCCGGGCACTCCCACTGGAACTCCGCCCAGCGGCAGGCGGCCCTGCTGAAACAGGCGGGCGCGGCCTCGCCCGCCTCCTCCGACGGGGTCTTCAGCAACGTGTCCAACTTCCGCGCCACCGCCGACGAGATCGCCTACGACCGCCGGGTCCTCGACGCCCTCGGCGGCCCCGCGGGTCTGGGCGCCGTGATCGACACCAGCCGCAACGGCAACGGCGCCCCGCCCGACGGCCAGTGGTGCGACCCGCCCGGCCGCAGGATCGGCCGGGCGCCGTCCCTGGCCACGGGCGAGGCGAGGATCGAGGCCTACCTGTGGGTGAAGGTGCCGGGGGAGTCGGACGGCTGCAGGGGCGAGCCGGGGACGTTCACCCCGTCGTACGCCTACGACTTGGCGCGCTGAGTGTCCTCGGTCTCCTCGCTGTACGACGACGTGCCCTCGTCCAGCAGCGGCTCCTGCTTCTTGAGATGGGCGGGGGCGAACGCGCGCAGCGCGTGGTACCCGGTGATGACCACCAGGGTGCCGAGCGCGATGCCGCTGAGGGAGAAGGTGTCGGTGAACTTCATGGTGACGTTGCCGACGCCGATGATGATGCCCGCCGCGGCCGGCACCAGGTTCAGCGGGTTGCGCAGATCGACCTTGGCGTTGATCCATATCTGCGCGCCGAGCAGTCCGATCATGCCGTACAGGATGACGGTGATGCCGCCGAGCACTCCGCCCGGGATCGCGGCCACGATCGCGCCGAACTTGGGACAGACGCCGAACAGCAGCGCGAAGCCGGCGGCGGCCCAGTACGCGGCGGTGGAGTAGACGCGGGTCGCGGCCATCACGCCGATGTTCTCGGAGTACGTGGTGTTGGGCGGACCGCCCACGGCCGTCGACAGCATGGAGGCGGCGCCGTCCGCCGAGATCGCGGTGCCGAGCTTGTCGTCCAGCGGATCGCCGGTCATCTCGCCGACCGCCTTCACGTGCCCGGTGTTCTCCGCGATGAGCGCGATGACGACGGGCAGCGCGACCAGGATCGCCGACCACTCGAACGACGGGCCGTGGAAGGACGGCAGCCCGATCCAGTCGGCCTTGCCGACGCCGGAGAGGTCCAGGCGCCAGTGGTCGGTGAGCCTTCCGCTCGCGTCCACCGAGTGGATCTTGCCGAAGATCCGGTCGAAGGCCCAGGAGATGCCGTAGCCGAAGACCAGCCCGAGGAAGATCGCGATGCGGGACCAGAAACCGCGCAGGCAGACGACGGCCAGCCCGGTGAACAGCATCACCAGCAGAGCCGTCCACTGGTCCTGCGGCCAGTAGGTGGAGGCGGTCACCGGGGCCAGGTTGAAGCCGATCAGCATGACGACCGCGCCGGTGACGATCGGCGGCATCGAGGCATGGATGATCCGCGCCCCGAAGCGCTGCACGGCGAGGCCAGCCAGGAACATCGCGACGCCGACGACGAAGACCGCGCCGGTCACGGTCGCGCTCGTGCCGCCGCTCGCCCGGATGGCCGCGGCGACGCCCACGAAGGACAGGGAACAGCCCAGATAACTGGGGATCCGGCCGCGGGTGGCCAGCAGGAAGATCACGGTCGCGGCGCCCGACATCATGATCGCGAGGTTGGGGTCGAGGCCCATCAGCACGGGGGCGACGAAGGACGCGCCGAACATGGCCACGACGTGCTGGGCGCCGAGTCCTGCCGTGCGGGGCCAGGAGAGCCGTTCGTCGGGCCGGACGACCGCCCCGGGTGCGGGTGTCCGTCCGTCACCGTGCAGCTTCCAGCGCACGCCGAGGTCCATGGTGGGGTTTCGCTTTCTCGCTGTATGAAGACTGTCCGAACCATTGTCGGGGGTGCCTGGGGGTCCTTCGTCCCCGCGGTCCCGGTCGAGCTCGCGCGGACCCGGAGCCGGAGAGTCAGGGCCGCGGGTCGGGAACCGCAGCGCTTGCGGCGCTGACCTCCGGCCGGTTGCGGTCGCCGGCCCTGAGCACCCCGGCGAAGCCGACGAGGCCGCAGGCCAGCAGCGCGACCAGGGCGAAGGAGACCACGAGGCTGGTCGCCTGGGCCAGTCCGCCGATCGCGCTCGGCGCGATCAGCCCGGAGGTGTAGGTGATGGTCGCGACGCCGGCGATGGCCTGGCTGGGGTTCGGCCCGCTGCGGCCGGCCGCGGCGAAGCACAGCGGCACGACGACCGCGATGCCGAGGCCCATCAGCGCGAATCCGGTCATCGCCACGGCGGGATGGCTCCCCAGGACGATGAGCAGGCCGCCGAGGACCGCCAGGACGCCGCTCGTCCGCACCGTGCGCACCGCGCCGAAGCGGTCCACCACCCGGTCGCCCGCGATCCGGGCGACGGCCATGGTGAGCGTGAAGCCGGTGGTGCAGGCCGCCGCGAGACCGGCCGAGGCCTCCAGCTGGTCCCGCAGGTACACCGCCGACCAGTCCAGGCTCGCGCCCTCCGCGAACACCGCGCAGAACCCGACCGCGCCGATCAGCAGCGCCGACTTCGGCGGCAGCGCGAACCGCGGCGGCGGCTCCTCGTCCTCGGCGGGCTGCAGATCGAGGACCCAGGCGCAGGCGGCCACGCCCAGCACGGTCAGCACGGCGGCGGCCAGGGCGTGGTGCAGCCGGGCGTCCGAGCCGAGGTGCGCGGCGACCGTGCCGGCCGCCGAGCCGACCAGGGCGCCCACGCTCCACATGCCGTGCAGACCGGACATGATCGAGCGGTCGAGCCGGCTCTCGACCTCCACACCGAGGGCGTTCATGGCGACGTCCGCCATGCCCGCCGTGGCGCCGTAGACGAACAGGCCGAGGCACAGGGTGAGGAGGTTCGGGGCCAGGGAGGGCAGGACGAGGGAGAGCGTCCACAGAGCGATCAGTCCGCGCAGTGCGTTGCGGGCGCCGAAGCGGTGGCTGATGCCGCCCGCGAGCGGCATCGCGAGGGAGGCGCCGAGAGCGGGGAACGCCAGCGCGAGCCCGAGTTGCCCGGGACTGAGCGAGGCGTGCTCCTGGATCCACGGCACGCGGGTCGCGAACGAGCCGGTGACGGCGCCATGCACGGCGAAGACGGCCGCGACGGCGTACCGGGCGCGCCGGACCTCGCGCTGCCGGTGGACCACTGCACTCATTGTCCGGCCCCTCCCGGGCTGTGTGTCGCCACGCCCCTGGCGTGAAACATGCCGACGCAAACTATCAGGGAGCCTGCCTGATAAAAAACGGAAACACGGCCGCCCGGTGCGGTCCGCCGATCTGGGAGGATCCCGGCATGCCCGCATCCCCGAGCACCGCCCGGGCCATCAACGACCGGCTCGCCCTGCGGCTGCTGCAGCAGGAAGGACCGCTGACGGCCGGGCAGTTGAAGCAGCTCACCGGCCTGTCCCGGCCGACGGTCGCCGATCTGGTCGAACGCCTGACGGTGTCCGGCCTGATCACCGTGGTGGGGGAGTCCAGGGAGCAACGGCGCGGCCCGAGGGCACGGTTGTACGGCATCGTCGCCGACCGTGCCCACCTCGCCGCCCTCGACGTGCGCACCGAGAGCGTCGCGGTGACCGTGTCCGACCTGCTGGGCCGGGAGTTGGCCGAGGCGTGCGCGCCGATCGGCGGGGACACCGGCACCGGACCCGCGGTGGAGCAGGCGGTCACGCTGGTGGAACGGGTGGCCGAGGAGGCGGGGGCGACGGGGGCGCTCCCGCACGAGCCCGTTCGAGCACGGGGGAGGCTGCACACGGTCGGCATCGGCGCCCCGGGCCTGATCGACCCGGTCACGGGCGAGCTGCGGAACTCCACGGGCCTGCCCGAGTGGCACCGCCGACTGGTGGCCGTACTGCGGGAGCGGCTGCCGCACGCCCGCGTCATCGTCGAGAACGAGACCAACCTCGCCGCGCTGGCCGAGCAGCGTGACGGGGCCGCCCGGGGGCGGGACACGTTCGTGCTGCTGTGGCTCGGCCACGGCACGGGGGTGGCCGTCGTCCTGGACGGTGCGTTGCGCCGCGGGGCCTTCGGCGGTGCGGGTGAGATCGGCTTCCTCCCCGTCCCGGGCACCGGAGCGCTCCCCTCGGCGACGGACTGCACCGGCGGCTTCCACTCCCTGGCGGGAGCGGCGGCGGTGGTGGAACTGGCGCGCGACCACGGGCTGTCGGGCCAGGTGACGGGACGGGAGCCGACCGCCGCGGAGCTGGTACGGCACGCGGTGGCGGCGGACGCGACACGGGCCGCGCGCTTCCTGGACGACCTCGCCGATCGCGTCGCCCTCGGGGTCGCGTCGGTCGTGGCCGTCCTGGACCCTGGGTGCGTGGTCCTGGGCGGCGAGGTGGGGCAGGCCGGTGGGGACGTCCTCGCCGCGCGCGTGGGGGAGCGGGTCGGGAGGATGTCCCCACTGCTCACGGAGGTGCGGGCGAGCTCCTTGGGAGGAGGGGCGGTGCTGCGCGGGGCGCTCCTGACGGCCCGCGAGCGGGCCCAGGGCGAGCTGTTCGCACCGTCCGTCCCACCCACCTGTCCGTCTCGGTGGGGCGAGGCGTGACCGCCCCTCGGGCTTCGGCGGGGGCCGTGCCCCCGCCCGCCTCTCGCCCCTGCCGGCCGCTCCTGAACCGCCCTGCCAGGTACTCCTCGAACGTCCGCTTCCGCACGGCCTGCACGGCCGGCCGCGGAGCGAGATGGCCGCCCTCGCGCAGATCGACGGCGCACGACGGCGACGACGGCGTACGGCGGTGTGCGCCGGCTGAGCACCCGCATCTCGCGCCCGTCCGCGCGCAGCCGTTCGACGACGTGCCGGCCGAGCGTTCCGGTGCCGCCGGTCACCAGGATCGTGGGCATGGTGGTTCCGTCCCTTCGGGTGTCGGCGGGGGCGCGTCGGCCGGTCTCCGTACGAAGTCCGGCTCGGCCGGGTTCACCGACGCCCGCACCCGCTCCGCAACTCCTCGGCGGACGCCGTGCGTTCCGGCCGCCGCGGCGCAACGCGCCTGCGCCACGGACCGGTTGACCCGCCTGGTCTAGTCCACTTAGTGTCTGACGTCCGTGCAGACCGGTCCGGCGGCGGTGACGACGGCCCTTGCCCGTCGCCGGACCTCCACGCCCGCACGGCGACCGGGCCCACGACACGCTCTGTGAGCCACCCCACACCGTCCGCCCGTATGGACGCCGACCGGACGTGGCACACTGGCCCTGTACCAGTAGCAGCGCACTCCGGGGTCGGTGAAACTCCGAACCGGCGGTCAAAGTCCGCGACCCGGCCGCTTCCAGCGGTCGGTTGACCAGGTGAAATTCCTGGACCGACGGTTAAAGTCCGGATGGGAGGCAGTGCGCGGCGAGCGAGCACACACGTGTGCGCGTCGCCGTATCTGGGCTCGCCCTTCCGGGCGGCCCCGTCCGGCGTCGTCCCGAGTGTCCTCGTTCGTGCAGTCTGTCGTCATCGACAACCCCGGAGTCCGTGCCCGAAGAGGCAGGAGGACCCGGGAAGTGTTCACCGGAATCGTCGAAGAGCTGGGCGAGGTCACCGCCGTCGAAAACCTCGGCGACGCCGCCCGCTTCCGGCTCCGCGGCCCCGTCGTGACCCAGGGCGCCCGGCACGGAGACTCCATCGCCGTCAACGGGGTCTGTCTCACCGTCGTCGAGCACGAGGGCGACGAGTTCACCGCCGACGTCATGGCGGAGACCCTCAAGCGCTCCAGCCTCGGCGTCCTCACCGCCGGCTCCCGCGTCAACCTCGAACGCCCCACCGCGGTGGGCGCCCGCCTGGGCGGCCACATCGTGCAGGGACACGTCGACGGCACCGGCGCGATTCTGGACCGCACGCCCTCCGAGCACTGGGAGATCGTGAAGATCTCACTCCCTGCGGACCTCGCGCGCTACGTCGTGGAGAAGGGCTCCATCACCGTCGACGGCATCAGCCTCACCGTCGTCGAGGCCGGTGACGAGCACTTCACCGTCAGCCTCATCCCCACCACCCTCGCCCTGACCACCCTGGGCCTGAAGCAGCCCGGCGACCCGGTCAACCTCGAGGTGGACGTCGTCGCCAAGTACGTCGAGCGGCTGCTCGGCGACCGCGCCCGGGGAGCCGACCGGTGAACTGGCTCAACTCCGAGGCCTTCACCGTCCTCGGGCAGCACATCAAGTGGTCGGACATGATCGGCAACGTCATCGGCCTGACCGCCCTGGCGTTCGGCTGGCGGCGCTCCATCTGGAGCTGGCCCACCCAGTTCCTCTCCGGCCTGATCCTCTTCGCCGCGTTCGCCACCGCCCACCTGTCCGGCAGCGCCGGCAAGCAGATCGTCGTCATGGTCGTCGCCGTCTACGGCTGGCGGCAGTGGAACCGCGGCAGGAACCGGGCGGAGGACGGCCACATCGCCGTACGATTCGCCACCTGGCGCGAGCGTGCCGCCCTGCTCGGCGCCGCCACCCTCGGCACCATCGCCGTCTCCGGCCTGTTCCACGCCTACCCGTCGCTGTCCTGGGACCCCTGGCCCGACGCCTACATCTTCGTCGGTACGATCATCGCCATGTACGCCCAGGCGCGGGGCATGGTCGAGTTCTGGTTCGCCTGGCTCCTCGTCGACCTCGTCGGCGTCCCGCTCAACTTCGCCAACGGCTTCGCCTTCTCCGGCTTCGTCTACGTCATCTACGGCGCACTCGTCCTGTGGGGCATGCGCGACTGGTGGCTGCGCACCCGCAAGGACGCGCGGCCGGTCCTGGAAGGAGCGCCCGCATGACCGCGGCACCTGTTCTCCACAGCCCTGACGACACCGAGGACCTCTCCCTCGACCCGATCGAGCAGGCGATCGCCGACATAGCGGCCGGCCGCCCGGTCGTGGTCGTCGACGACGAGAACCGCGAGAACGAGGGCGACCTCGTCATCGCCGCCGAGAAGGCGACCCCCGAGATCGTCGCCTTCATGATGAGCGAGTGTCGCGGCCTGATCTGCGCCCCCATGGAGGGCGAGGAACTGGACCGGCTCGAGCTGCCGCAGATGGTGGAGGAGAACACCGAGTCGATGAAGACCGCGTTCACGGTCTCCGTCGACGCCTCCGCCGAGCACGGTGTGACCACCGGCATCTCCGCCTCCGACCGCGCCACCACCCTCCAGTTGCTGGCGAGCGGCACCGCCGAGCCCACCGACCTCGTCCGGCCCGGCCACGTCTTCCCGCTGCGCGCCCGCCCCGGCGGGGTTCTCGTCCGCGACGGCCACACCGAGGCCGCCGTCGACCTCGCCCGGCTCGCGGGGCTGCGTCCGGCCGGCGCGATCGTCGAGATCGCGGGCGAGGACGGCTGTATGCTCCGCCTGCCCGAGCTGGTCGTCTTCGCCCGCAAGCACGGCCTGACGATCATCTCCATCGAGGACCTGATCGCCTACCGCCGCAGCAGTGAGCCCACCGTCCGCCGCGAGGCCGAGGTCCACCTGCCCACCGCGCACGGCGTCTTCACGGCGTACGGCTACCGCTCCACCGTCGACGGCGTCGAGCACGTCGCCCTCGTCCACGGCGAGATCGGCGACGGCGAGGACGTCCTGGTCCGCGTCCACTCCGAGTGCCTGACCGGTGACGTCTTCGGCTCCCAGCGCTGCGACTGCGGCCCCCAGCTGGACACCTCCCTGGAGCGCATCCAGGCCGAGGGCAGGGGAGTGGTGGTCTACCTGCGCGGCCACGAGGGACGCGGCATCGGCCTGATGTCCAAGCTGCGCGCCTACGAGCTCCAGGAGCGCGGCCGGGACACCCTCGACGCCAACCTCGAACTCGGCCTGCCCGCCGACGCCCGCGACTACGGCGCCGGCGCGCAGATCCTGCAGGACCTCGGCGTCATGAGCGTCCGCCTGATGACCAACAACCCCGACAAGACCGACGCCCTGCTCCACCACGGCCTGAAGGTCACCGGGCGGGAGCCGATGCCCGTCCAGGCCGGCGAGCACAACCTCCACTACCTGCGCACCAAGCGGGACCGGATGGGCCACGACCTGCCCTGGCTGGACACCACCACCGTGTCCACCTGCGGCAACCAGTAAGCACGGAAAAGCGAGGAGACACGTGAGCGGCAAGGGTGCACCGGAACTGTCGGTCCGTAACGTCGGGGACCTCAGGGTCGCCGTCATCGCGGCGCAGTGGCACGAGAAGGTGATGGACGGACTGGTGGACGGCGCCCTGCGCGCCCTGCACGAACTGGGGATCGACGAGCCGACCCTGCTCCGCGTCCCCGGCAGCTTCGAGCTCCCGGTGGTGGCCAAGGTGCTGGCCGGCCGCGGCTACGACGCGATCGTCGCCCTCGGCGTCGTCATCCGCGGCGGCACCCCCCACTTCGACTATGTGTGCCAGGGCGTCACGCAGGGGCTGACCCAGGTGTCGATCGAGACCGGTGTGCCCGTCGGCTTCGGCGTGCTCACCTGTGACACCGAGGAGCAGGCCCTGGACCGGGCGGGCTTGGCGGGCTCCAGCGAGGACAAGGGACATGAGGCGGTCACCGCGGCGGTGGCGACCGCGGCGACGCTCCGTTCGGTATCCGAACCCTGGCGGTGAGCGCCGCCCGGAGCGCGTAGGGTTGGCACCACCATGTCCAAGAAGACGTTCGAGGAGCTCTTCACCGAGCTCCAGCACAAGGCCGCCCACGGCGATCCCGCCACCTCCCGGACCGCCGAGCTGGTCGGCAAGGGGGTCCACGCCATCGGCAAGAAGGTCGTCGAAGAGGCCGCAGAGGTCTGGATGGCCGCCGAGTACGAGGGCAAGGAGGCGGCCGCCGAGGAGATCTCGCAGCTGCTGTACCACGTCCAGGTGATGATGGTCGCCCGCGGCATCTCCCTGGACGACGTCTACGCCCACCTCTGAGCACCGCCCGCACACCGTCCCGTACGCCACGAACACGTCAACGAACGAAGGAAGCCGACCTCATGCTGCGCATCGCCGTCCCCAACAAGGGTTCACTCGCCGGCCCTGCGGCGGAGATGCTGCATGAGGCCGGCTACCAGCAGCGACGCGAGTCCAAGGAGCTGCGGATCGTCGACCCGACCAACGAGGTCGAGTTCTTCTACCTCCGCCCCCGCGACATCGCGATCTACGTCTCCACCGGCCGCCTCGACATCGGCGTCACCGGTCGTGACCTGCTCGTCGACTCCGGAGCGGGCGCCGAGGAGATCCTGCCGCTCGGCTTCGCCCGCTCCACCTTCCGCTACGCGGCCAAGCCCGGCACCGTCGGCGACGGCATCGCCGACCTGAACGGCAAGACGGTCGCCACCTCCTACGAGGGCATCGTCGCCAAGCACCTCGCCGACAGCGGCATCGACGCTTCCGTCGTCCACCTGGACGGCGCCGTCGAGACCGCCATCGAACTCGGCGTCGCCGAGGTCATCGCGGACGTCGTCGAGACCGGCACCTCGCTGCGCAACGCCGGCCTCGTGGTCGTCGGCGAGCCGATCATGAAGTCCGAGGCGATCGTCGTCCGCCGCACCGGCGCGGACGCCGAGGAGCCCAAGGTGCAGCAGTTCCTGCGCCGCCTCCAGGGCGTCCTGGTGGCCCGGACGTACGTGATGATGGACTACGACTGCCGGGTCGAGCAGCTGGAGAAGGCCGTCGCGCTCACCCCGGGCCTGGAGTCCCCGACCATCTCCCCACTGCACAACGAGGGCTGGGTCGCCGTGCGCGCCATGGTCCCGGCCAACGAGGCCCAGCGGGTCATGGACGACCTGTACGAGATCGGCGCCCGTGCCATCCTGACCACGGCCATCCACGCCTGCCGCCTCTGAGGGACGAGAGAGCACACGACGATGTCCGACCTGCCCGCACTTCCCGTCACCTTCCGGCCGGGGCGCACCCGGGCCGTCCTGCTCACCGCCGCTGTCGCCCTGTTCGTGGCGATGACCGTCGTCGCGCTGCTGCTGGAACAGCTCAGCCCCGGCGAGCGCATCAGCTTCGTCTTCACCGGCGCCCTGCTGGCCTGGATCCCGGTCCTGCTCGCCCGGCCGAAGGTGGTCGCCGACGACTCCGGTGTCACCGTCGTCAACATCGTCGGACGGCGCCACCTGGCCTGGGCGGAGATCCTGCAGGTGAACCTGCGCCCCGGCGACCCGTGGGTGTTCCTGAACCTCAGCGACGGCACCAGCCTGCCCGTGCTCGGCATCCAGCCGGGCATCGCCAAGCAGCGCGCCATCGCAGACGCGCGCACCCTGCGCGCGCTCGTCGAGGCCCGGTCCATCCAGGACCCCGAGCGGTCCGAGGACGAACCTCAGGGCTGAGTCGGGGACGTCCACCCTGATGCGTGGGGCCCCGTCTTGAATATTCTGTTGGGCGGAGGCGTTGTCCGACTGCGCCCCCGCCCCTGAGTTCCGCCCGGTGCCAGGGGCTCCTGCTACCCGAGGAGTGACTCCCTCCGGCGATGGACGGATCGTCCTGCAGTACCTGCGCCGCCCCCTGCCGACATAGCGCCGACCGCCCGACCGCGGTTCGCGCGCACGCGGAGGCGGCGGCATCATGACCATCCCCCTGCTGCTCCTGGCAGCGGCATTCCTGCTGATCCTGGCCAACGGCTTCTTCGTCGCGGCCGAGTTCGGCCTGGTCACCGTCGAGCGCCCGGACGCCGAGAAGGCCGCCGCCGAAGGCGACCCACGGGCCCGTACGGTCGTCGAATCCCTCAAGGAGCTGTCCTTCCAGCTCTCCGGCACCCAGCTCGGCATCACGATCACCTCTCTGGTGGTCGGCATGCTCGCCGAACCGGCACTGGCCCGGCTGCTGCGCGGCCCGTTCACGGCGGTCGGCATACCCGACGGGGCCGTCTCCGGGGTCGCCGTGGTCGTCGGCATGCTGCTGGCCTCGGCGGTCCAGATGGTGATCGGCGAGCTCGTACCCAAGAACTGGGCGGTGTCCCGGCCCCTGCAGGTCGCGCGCTTCGTGGCCGGCCCGCAGCACGTCTTCTCACGCCTGTTCCACCCGGTGATCGCCACGCTGAACGCGGTCGCCAACCGGCTGGTGCGCGCCCTGGGCGTCGAACCCACCGAGGAGCTGGCCTCCGCCCGTACCCCGGGCGAGCTGGTCTCGCTGGCCCGCCACTCGGCCCGGGCCGGCGCCCTCGAACCGGACACCGCGGACCTCTTCGTGCGCACCCTGTCCCTGGGCGACCTGACCGCACAGCACGTCATGACCCCGCGCGTGAAGGTCAGCGCCCTGCAGTCCTCGGCGACCGCCGAGGACGTGGTCAACCTGACCCGCGCCACCGGCCTGTCCCGCTTCCCCGTCTACTACGAGAAGATCGACGAAGTCGTCGGCATGGTCCACCTCAAGGACGCCCTCGCGGTGCCGGCGCACGAGCGGCTGCGCACCCCCGTGGGCCGTATCGCCCGCCCGGCGCTGCTGGTCCCCGAGACCCTGCCGGTGCGGCCCCTGCTCGCCCGGCTGCGCAGCGAGCAGCCCATCGCCGTCGTGGTCGACGAGTACGGCGGCACGGCGGGCGTCGTCACCCTGGAGGACATCGTCGAGGAACTCGTCGGCGAGGTCCGCGACGAGCACGACGCCACGGACGTGCCCGAGCTCGCCCCCGCCCTGCCGGAGGACGGCCGGCCCACCTGGGACGTCGACGGCGGCTGCCGCGTCGACCTGCTGCAGCGCATCGGCCTGGACGTGCCCGAGGGCCCGTACGAGACCGTCGCGGGCCTGGTCGCCGACCTGCTCGGCCGCATCCCGGCCCCCGGCGACCGGGCGGAGCTGCCCGGCTGGCGGCTGGCCGTGCGCCAGGTCGGGCACTACCGCGCGGAGCGGGTACGGCTGGTCCGCACCGCCCCCGCGGCGGACGCGGTCGCGGCCGTGGTGGAGGCTGCCCGATGAGCCTGCTCCAACTGCTCTTCGCCGCGCTGCTCGTGCTCGCCAACGGCTTCTTCGTCGGTGCCGAGTTCGCTCTCGTCTCCGTCCGCCGCAGCCAGATCGAACCGCTCGGCACCGCCCGGGCCCGCCAGGTGCTGCACGGCCTGGAGCGGCTGCCGCAGATGATGGCCGCCGCCCAGTTCGGCATCACCGTCTGCTCGCTGACCCTGGGCGCCGTCGCCGAACCGACGGTGACCCGTCTGCTGGAGCCGGTGTTCACCTGGCTGCGCCTGCCCGGCGGCGTGGTCCACCCGCTCGGCTACGTCATCGCGCTCGTGGCCGTGGTCTTCTTCCACCTCGTCATCGGCGAGATGGTGCCGAAGAACCTCGCCATGGCCGCACCGGAGAAGACCGCGCTGTGGCTCGGCCCCGGCCTGGTCGCCTTCGCCGGCCTGTGCCGGCCGGTCACGGCCGCGCTCGGGGCCTGCGCCAAGGGTGTCCTGCGGCTGTTCCGCGTCGAGCCCAGGGACGAGGTCGAGGCCGCCTGCACAAGGGCGCAGCTCAACCGGCTGGTGGAGGACTCCCGCCAGGCAGGACTGCTGGACCCCGAGGAGCAGGAGCGTCTGGAGGACGCGCTGGAGCTGGGCTCCCGCCCGGTCACCGATGTCCTGCTGGGGCGCGAGGCACTGGTGACGGTCAGCCCGTCGGTCACCCCCGGCGAGATCGTCGCGCTCACCGCCCGCACCGGCTACTCCCGCTTCCCGGTCGCCGCCGGCAGCGGCGCCTTCATGGGCTACCTCCACGTCAAGGACGTCCTGGACCTGGAGGACTCCGACCGGGCCGTACCGCAGCGGATATGGCGCCCGATGACCACCCTGCGCGCCGAGCTGCCGCTCGACGACGCCCTGACGGTCATGCGCCGGGCGGCCACCCACCTGGCCCAGGTGGCGGACCCCTCCGGCAAGGTGCTGGGCCTGGTCACCCTGGAGGACGTCCTGGAACTCCTGGTGGGCGAGGTACGGGACCCGGCGCACCGGGTGGCGACGGAGATACGGCTCACGGAGCTGCGGGGGAGCGGCGATCCGGAGGAGGTACTGGTGACGTAGTACCCGGCTGCGGGCATTCGTGCCGCCCCAGCGGAGGGCACTCGGGGCGACGGGGCCCAGCGTCCGTCACAACGCCGACGGATCCTGGGGCCCCCGCCCCGAGGAAACCTCCCCGTACGCCTGCATGAGATCCGGCAACCGCAGCGTCGCCAGGTCCTCCCGGGACAGCGTCCCCGGGTACGTCGACAGCCGCAGGTCACGGTACGCACAGCTCTTCTCGTACAGCGTCCGCAGGAACCGCCCGTTCCCGAGCTCGTCGATCCACCCCTGGTCGACCACATGCCCGGCGATCGAGCGCAGCTCGTCCAGGGCCTCGTCGTCCCACAGGTCACCGTTCTCCGCGGCGAGCACCTTGCCGATCTCGGTCAGTTCGGCAGGCCGGTACGACGGGAAGTCCACCCGGGTCGTGAAGCGGGACGACAGCCCGGGGTTGGCGGCCAGCAGCCGGTCCATGCCCTCGGGATAGCCGGCGAGGATCACCACCAGGTGGTCGCGGTTGTCCTCGGCCCGCTTGAGCAGCACCTGCAACGCCTCGTCGCCGTACGCGTCCCCCTTCCCGTAGCCGGAGTTGGACAGCGAGTACGCCTCGTCGACGAAGAGGACACCACCGATCGCGGAGTCGATGAGCTCATTGGCCTTGACGGCGGTCTGCCCCAGGTACTCGCCGACCAGGTCGGCCCGCTGGGCCTCCACCAGATGGTCGCCGCCGAGCAGACCGAGCGCGTAGAAGACGCGACCGAGGATGCGGGCAACGGTGGTCTTGCCGGTGCCGGAGGGACCGGAGAAGACGAAGTGGCGTTTGGGCGGCTGCACGGGCAACCCCTGCCCGGCCCGCAGCCGTGCCATGTTCAGCTGCGCGGACAGGGCCTTGACCTGGCGCTTCACCGGCTCCAGACCCACCATGCGCTCAAGCTCGGCAAGCGCTTCCTCGAGCAACGCGGGATCGGTCGGACCCGTGGGCAGCGCGTCCCCGCCCGTCGTGGTCCGCCGGCGCACCGCCGGATCGGTCACCGACGGCAGCGGGCCGGTCACCGACAGATCGGAACCGGACAGCTTCAGATCCCGTCCCTCCGTACCGAAGAGCGGGTCCAGCACATCCGGGCCGTCCACCGTGTCCTGCCCGACACCGGTCACCGTGATCGCGGCGAGCCCGGCCACGTCGTCGTAGCCGTCGCCCTCGGCGATCGCCGCCAGCCGCGCCGAGGTGTCCATGAAGGCCGGATCGACCCGGTGCACCGCCCGGTACAGCGGGAGCGCGGCGGCGCTGCGCCCGGTGCCCTCGTGCGCCCGCGCCAGCCAGTACCGCAACTCCTTGCGCTGCGGCTGCTCGCTGCGGCACCGCATCAGCGCGGCCGCGAGCAGGGGCTCGGCCTGTCCGTACATCTCCATCCGGACCCGGGCCATGCCGCCGAACAGCCCGGCCTCGATGCCGAGCAGGGGATCGTCGAGCAGCGGGTCGGTGTGCCGGACCAGCTGTTCCCAGTCCTTGACGAGATAGGCGCGGCAGGCGTGCAGAAAGCGGACCTGGGCGTCGGTGTCCACCGGCGGCAGTCCGGCCAGCGCCCGGTCCAGCTCGGGGACATGGCGGCCGTCCAGCCAGTGCGAGGCGTGCGCGAGCAGCAGATCACGGGGTCTTTCAAGGACGGGCTGCACCCACCAGCCCAGCCAGTACCAGGAGTTGAGGGTGCGGCGGTGCCGGGTGCGCTGCTCGCCGAAACGCTCCCGGTGCCGGAACATCCGCAGCAGCGCGGTCGTCGTGTCCACCCGCAGCGCGTGCAGGCCGAGCCAGCCGTCGGCCATCCCGGGGTCCAACCGCACCGCGGTACGGAACTCCTCCTCCGCCTGCGGATAGGCGCCCATGGTGTAGGCGTCCACGCCTCGCAGCCACGCGAGGTCGGCCGGGGCGTCGGGGCCCTGCGTGCCGAAGTCCATCACGTCCCCCACAGATCGTGCCCCCCAAGGTTCGCCGTCCGGCATCCACCAGGCGGCCTCCTGTGGTCGAACCGCTTTGCCGCGGACCGGAGTTGCAATGGGCTGAGCAGCCGTCCGAAGGTCGCACCGAGGGCATCGTACCTGCGGGGCAGCCACGCGCCGAAGGGTGCCGCACAGGCCGTTCGGCGAGGTGGGAGCGGACGGGGCGCGCCGTATTCGGTGACTGAGGGTGACCGGATGGCGCCGGGCAGCGTCCGGAAAACGGTGGGTGGACAGAACGAAGCCCCCGATCACGGGGGAACAACCGGGGGCTTCGCGTCTGTCGGCGGCCATCAACGACCGCACACTGAGAACGTAAGTCCTGTACGGCCCCCGGGTCAAGCGGAGTTGGAACAGTCGGAGAAGTTCGCCCGCGGCGGTCTCCACAACTTCAGCACACTGCCGACGGCCCGTCACGGTGGGTGACGAAGTGGTCCGGTCCAACGGTCCCGGCAGGCCCCGGAAGCACCTCGTATCCCTGGGCCGACTGCCGCACCAGAAGATCGGCGAAGGGCCGCGAGGGGTCCTCGGCGAAGTGCCGGCGCTCGGCCTCGACCCACCCGGACCAGAACTCCCGCTGCTCCTCCCCGTCCCGCGACCGCCCCCGCGCCCAGGCCTCCTCGCGCGGCAGCTCCATCCACAGCAGCCGCGCCAGATACGGGCGCAGCACCCGCCGCCCCGCTCCCACGCCCTCGACGAGGATCACCGGCGCCGGCGGCAGCGGGCGCGCCGGCCCGAACCGCCGCGCCCGCCAGTCGTAGGGGAAGTACCGCGCCGTCGCCCCGCGCCGCAGCGGCTCGACGACCTCGCTCAGCAGCCGCCCGTCCCACGAGAACAACTCCTCGTGGCTGGCGACATCGTCCAGGTGCAGCACGGGCGCTTCTCCGAGCGCCACCGCCAACTCCCCGGCGAACGTGGACTTCCCGGACCCGGCATGCCCGTCGACGCCGATGAGCCGTACGGTCCCGCAGGACGGCGGCAGACGGCGAAGACGATCAGCGAGAGCGCGAATGACGATTCCCGGAACAGACGGAGGCGTACTTCCCCAGGCATTCTAGTGAGGGCCCATGAGCCACGGCGGAGTGGCTCCTCGCAGGTCACGCCAGTGGTGGAGACCAATATTGGTGGGTACGGCGCGCGTCGAAGTGCTGGCAGGAGGCGGACGCCGCGGTCATAGTGGGCGCACAGCCGTGCACGGACCGCCCCGACTTCGGACACCTGGGGGTCATCCACCCATGAGCAGAGCCGAACAGCCGTCCCGCAGATCCGTCCTGGCCGCCGCGGTCGCCGCGGCGACCGCGGGTGGCGCCGCACCGGCGGTCGCCGCCACCGCACCGACCGCCGAAACCCCGAACGCCGGCGGCCGCCCCCGCACCACCCCGGCCCGCCCGGTCGACTACCGCGCCTGGACGACGTACACCGACTGGCGCAGCGGTACGGCCCACGGCACCCGCGCCGTCGCGGGTGTCCGTCCCGGCCTCCGGATGGTGCGGCCGGCGGGCGCCACCGACTACCTCGACCCGCACACCGGCACCACCGCCACCTGGGAGTACGCCACCTGGACGGGGCCGGCCCACCGGCTCACCGTGCCGGCCACCGAGGCGGTCGCCTCCTGGAACGCGCACACTCCGGCCGGGACCTGGCTCCAGGTCGAGCTGCGGGGCACGTACTCCGACGGCACGGACACCCCCTGGTACGTGATGGGCCGCTGGGCGGCCGGCGACCAGGACATCAGACGGACCTCCGTCGACGGCCAGAGCGACGGCCGCGGCACCGTCTGGACGGACACCTTCTCCGTCGACGACCCGGCCTCCGGGCTGCGCCTCACCGCGTACCGGCTGCGGCTCACCCTCTACCGCAGGCCCGGCACCACCCTCACCCCCACCGTGTGGCGGATCGGCGCCATGGGCTCCGACATCCCCGACCGCTTCACCGTCCCCGCCTCCACACCCGGCCTGGCCGGGGAGCTGATCGTCCCGCGCTACTCGCAGGAGATCCACGTCGGCCAGTACCCCGAGTACGACAACGGCGGCGAGGCCTGGTGCAGCCCCACCTCCTCCCAGATGATCATCGAGTACTGGGGTGGCCGGCTCACCCCCGAGCAACTGTCCTGGGTCGACCCGTCCTACGCCGATCCGCAGATCTGCCACGCCGCCCGGCACACGTACGACCACCAGTACGCCGGCTGTGGCAACTGGCCGTTCAACGCCGCCTACGCGGCCACGTTCAAGGACCTGCAGGGCGTCGTCACCCGGCTCGGCTCGCTCACCGACCTCGAGACGCTGATCGCGGCCGGCATCCCGGCCATCACGTCCCAGTCCTTCCTCAAGACCGAGCTGACCGGCGCCGGTTACGGCACCAACGGTCACCTGATGACCGTCATCGGCTTCACCGCCGGCGGCGATGTGATTGCCAACGACCCGGCCTCGCCGAGTGACGAGGCGGTGCGGCGCGTGTACCGGCGCCGGGAGTTCGAGAACATCTGGCTCAGGACCAAGCGCTACAACGCCTCCGGCAAGGTCGCCTCCGGCAGTGGCGGCATCTGCTACCTGTACTTCCCGGCCCATCCAACGGCCCACCAGCGCAAGGCTCTTGCCGCGGTGGGCGTCCGCTGACCGGGACGCCGCGGACGTACGAAGCCACGAAGGCCCCGGGTGACCGGGGCCTTCCCCGTGAGCGGCCCGACGGCCGGCCTGCCATACTGCGGAGCCCGACCGCTCAGTTGGAGACCAGGGCCGAAATTGAACATCAGTCGACAGAGTGAGGCCGCCCTCCCCCGGGCCCTCGACTCCGTTCGAGCAGGGGGGACCCCCAGCCGTACGCGCGGCACCGAGCGCTCCGTGGCACGTCGCGCCGAACTCATCGCCATCGGGCGGAGGTTGTTCGCCGACACCTCCTACGACGCCCTCTCGATGGACGACATCGCCCGGCAGGCCCGTGTGGCCAAGGGTCTGATCTACTACTACTTCCGGTCCAAGCGCGGCTACTACCTGGCGATCATCGAGGACTCCGTCGCCGACCTGGTCACCTTCGCGGCGGGCGGCCTGGAACTCCCGGCCGTGGACCGGGTGCACCGCACCATCGACAGCTACCTCCGCTACGCGGAGCACCACCAGGCCGCCTATCGCACCATCGTCAGCGGCGGTGTCGGCTTCGACGCCGAGGTCCACGCCATCCGGGACGGCGTGCGCGAGGCCATCGTCGCGACCATCGCGAAGGGCGCCTACGGCCGTACCGCGATCGCCCCACTGGCCCGCATGGGCCTGCTCGCCTGGGTGTGCAGTGTCGAGGGCGCCACCCTGGACTGGATCGACCGGCCCGAGCTGTCCCGCGACACCATGCGCGACCTGCTGGTGAAGACCCTCGGCGGCACCCTGCGCGCCATCGAGGAGCTGGACCCGGCCCACCCGGCTCCCGCACCCGCCCGCCGCGACGACTGAGCAGGCACGTGTCCCCGCTCGGCCCCCAGATGGGCGTTCCGCCCGGTTCAGTAATGGTTTGTCAATGGTTTGAACCAACTTCGCCCTCTTGAGATTTCTCGAAGTAAGCGACCGTTAACCGGTGACGGGATCTCTCCGATCGGGCATACTCACAGCGCACAGCCGCTGGTCAGCAGCTTCCGTGACCCGGGATCGCCGACCACGGCCGGCCCGAGAAAGACCCCGGCGGAGCCGCCCCCACCCAAGGCGCACATCCGCCGATGCGCCCGACAGGGAGGAGAGCGTCGCCATGCCCGACCGCGCCCCGCAGCCGGTGGACCGGCAACTGCCCACGGACGAGGCCCGGGACCTGATCTCGCTCGTCCGCGACATCGCGCAGCACGAGATCGCCCCCAAGGCGGCCGAGGAGGAGGACGCGGGACGCTTCCCGCGTGAGACCTTCACCCTGCTGTCCCGCTCGGGGCTGCTCGGCCTGCCCTACGACTCCGAGTACGGCGGCGGCGACCAGCCCTACGAGGTGTACCTCCAGGTCCTCGAGGAGCTGGCCGCGGCCCGCCTCACCGTAGGCCTGGGCCTGAGCGTGCACACGCTCGCCTCGTACGGGCTCGCCACCTACGGCACCAAGGAACAGCAGGTCGAGCACCTGCCCGCCATGCTCGGCGGCGGCCTGCTCGGCGCGTACGCCCTCTCCGAGCCCGCCTCCGGCTCCGACGCGGCCTCGCTGCGCACCAAGGCGGTCCGGGAGGGCGACGGCTGGGTGATCACCGGGACCAAGGCGTGGATCACCCACGGCGGGCTCGCCGACTTCTACACGGTCATGGCCCGCACCGGTGAGGAGGGCCCGCGTGGTATCACGGCCTTCCTGGTGCCCGGCGACGCCGAGGGCCTGAGCGCCGCGGTTCCGGAGAAGAAGATGGGCCTGAAGGGCTCACCCACCGCGCAGATTCACCTGGACGGAGTGCGGGTCTCCGACGACCGGCGGCTGGGGGAGGAGGGGCAGGGCTTCGCCATCGCCCTGTCCGCGCTCGACTCCGGCCGGCTCGGCATCGCGGCCTGCGCCATCGGTCTCGCCCAGGCAGCCCTGGACGAGGCGGTCGGCTACGCCGCCGAGCGGCAGCAGTTCGGGCGGCCCATATCGGACTTCCAGGGACTGCGTTTCATGATCGCCGACATGGCGACGCAGATCGAGGCGGGCCGCGCGCTGTATCTGGCGGCGGCGCGGCTGCGGGACGCCGGCCGGCCGTTCGCGCGGCAGGCGGCCATGGCCAAGCTGTTCTGCACGGACACGGCGATGAAGGTGACCACCGATGCCGTCCAGGTGCTCGGCGGGTACGGCTACACCGCGGACTTCCCGGTCGAGCGCTACATGCGCGAGGCCAAGGTCCTGCAGATCGTCGAGGGCACCAACCAGATCCAGCGGATGGTCATCGCCCGTCACGTCGCGGGCCCCGAGACCCGCTGAACAGCCCGAGGCCGGCCGGGGGCGCCACCAGCCGCACCCACTCCGGGTCGTGTCGCCCCGGCAGGGTACGGCCCCGGTCGGCCCAGATGCGCACCAAGTCGCGGTAGATCGGCGGGTCCTGGGCCTGTGGAGGCGCAGGCGGAACCGACTCCGCGGGCGGCGGAACAAACACGCGACGCCGACGCGCGACTGCCGTCTGGGTGGTGGTCATACCTGACCAACGCGAGGCCCCGAGGCCAGGTCACCATCGCGCGGAATCGAGCGTGAGTTCATGGGCGTCCGGGGCCGACGGTGACTTGGGCCGACGGTGACTTGGGCCGACAGGGTGACCTGACGCACCGGACCCACGCACGGATCCGGCCCCACGCCGGCCCGGGCCGGCGTGGGGTCCTGCGACGGGGCGGGGCCGTGGTGCGGGCGGGGTCGTGGTCCCCGGCCGGACCGTGACTCTGCGGTGCTCCGGTGCCGAAGGACGACGCGGTGCCGACCGGAGTCGTGGCCATGGACGGGGCCGTGATTCCGGACGCTGTTCCGGCAAGTGGCGGGGCCGTGATGCGGGCCAGGGCCGTGAACCGGGCCGGGCCGTGGGCGAGGCGATGCCGTGGTTGTCGGCGGAGCCGTGCCCCGACAGTGCCATGGAGCCGCCGGGGCCCGGTACTCACCGAGGCCAGGCTGCAGACCGGGGCCGTGGCCCTGGGCCGGGCCGTGGTGTGGGTGGTGCCGTGGTCCCCGGTCGGGACCTCATTCCGGCGGTGGCGTGGTTCCCGGGCGGGTCGTGGTGCCGGCCGTTGCCCGCCGTGCGGGGCCCGTGCCGTGAGGCGGGCCGGGGTGGGGCACGGGAGCGAGCCCCACGGGAGTCGGGCGGCGTTGTTCAGGCGGCATGACGGCGCATCGCCGGCACGCGCATCGGGCGCGAGCCCGGGCCGCCGACGTGCGAGAAAGGCTGCGTGCGCCAGTCGAGCCCCTGCGGGAGGGTCAACAGCAGGGCGGTGTCCTGCTCCTGGGGCGCGAAGGACTCGTCCGCGGGGCGGGCCTCGGAGGCCCGTCGGCCCGTACCGGCGCAGACCGTGAGCCCGAACGGGTTCCACGGCGAGGCGCACAGCGCGTGCTCCGGCAGGACCTCCTCGTCCGCGAGCAGGGCGATGGGCTGCGCGCACTCCGGGCAGATCACCCGGTACATCTCGAAGGTGTCGTAGGCATCGGGCTCCTCGCCGTCCAAGGCGTCGTCGGCGTCGGATTCCACCCACTCCGGATGGAGTTCGACGACCGGCTGCCGCCGCTTGGGCACAGGACGACCAGGGCGCTTGAGACTCTGCATGGGATTCTCCCCCTAAGGCTGGGCCGTGAAGGCGCTGCGGCCTCGACCACAGCAAGCACTTCCCGTCCGGTCTCGGCGGTAATCACGAGAACATCACGGAGAGCCTCCAAGAGGTGTGGTGTTCGTCACACACCACCCGCGGGTGCCCGCCGTGGAGGCTTTTGCGACATCACGAACGGCGCATGATCCGGGCCGTTGAGCTGTCCGGGGAGATCAGGAGCCCTGTAGGTTCTTGCGCCATGGAGGAGCTGGACCGACAGATCGTGCAGCTGCTCGTCAAGGACGGGCGGATGAGCTACACCGACCTGGGCAAGGCCACGGGGCTTTCCACGTCGGCCGTGCACCAGCGGGTGCGACGGCTGGAGCAGCGCGGCGTCATCCGCGGATACGCCGCGGTCGTCGACGCCGAGGCCGTGGGTCTGCCCATGACCGCCTTCATCTCGGTCAAACCCTTCGACCCCAGCGCCCCCGACGACATCGCCGACCGCCTGGCCGGCGTCCCGGAGATCGAGGCCTGCCACAGCGTCGCCGGCGACGAGAACTACATCCTCAAGGTCCGCGTGGCCACCCCCCACGAACTGGAGGAACTCCTGGCACGCGTACGCACTCTGGCAGGCGTCTCCACGCGCACGACGGTGGTCCTGTCGACCCCGTACGAGTCCCGGCCTCCCCGCATCTGATCACTGTCCAGTGGCCGCCGTCGCCCTGCGTGCGGCGGTGCCCCGGCGGGGCGGGAGACTGGTGTTCATGAGTGAGCGCAGTGTTGACGTGCAGACCGTTCTTCTTCGCCGGGGCGAGGTCCACAGCCCCGCCGACCCGTTCGCGACCGCGATGGTCGTCGAGGCGGGGCAGGTGGCGTGGGTCGGCTCTGAGGGCGCGGCGGACGCGTTCGCGGACGGCGTCGACGAGGTGGTCGACCTGGACGGCGCACTCGTCACCCCGGCGTTCACCGATGCCCATGTGCACACCACCGCGACCGGTCTCGCGCTCACCGGCCTGGACCTGTCCGACGCCCCCTCCCTGGAGACGGCGCTCGCCCGGGTACGGGACTTCGCCGCCGCCCACCCCGACGACCGCGTACTGCTCGGTCACGGCTGGGACGCGGCCCGCTGGCCCGGCGGCCGTCCCCCCACACGCGCGGAACTCGACGAGGCCACCGGCGGCCGGCCCCTCTACCTCAGCCGGATCGACGTCCACTCCGCCGTCGTCACCACGGCCCTGCTCGACCTGGTGCCCGAAGCCCCGGGCCCCGTGGACGGCCCGCTGACCGCCGACGCCCACCACGCCGTACGCGCCGCCGCGTTCGGCGCGATCACCCCCGCCCAGCGCGCCGGGGCACAGCGGGCCGCACTCGACCACGCCGCCTCCCTGGGCATCGGGTCCGTGCACGAGTGCGGCGGCCCGCGCATCTCCTCCGAGGACGACTTCACGGGCCTGCTGGCGCTCGCCGCCGAGGAACCGTCCCCCCGGGTCGTCGGCTACTGGGCGGAGGAGAACGTCGACAAGGTGCGGGAACTCGGCGCGCTCGGCGCCGCCGGCGACCTCTTCGTCGACGGCTCCATCGGCTCGCACACCGCCTGCCTGCACGTGCCGTACGCCGACGCCCACCACACCGGAACCGCCTACCTCGACGCGGCCGCCGTCGCCGCCCACGTCATCGCCTGCACCGAGGCGGGCATCCAGGCGGGCTTCCACGCCATCGGCGACGCCGCCGTCACCGCCGTCGTCGACGGCATGCGCGCCGCCGCCGACAAGGTCGGCCTCGCCCGGGTCCGCGCCGCCCGGCACCGTGTCGAGCACGCCGAGATGCTCACCCCCGAGACCATCGCCGCCTTCGCCGAACTCGGCCTGACCGCGTCCGTGCAGCCCGCCTTCGACGCCCTGTGGGGCGGCGAGGGCGGCATGTACGCCCAGCGCCTGGGCACCGAGCGGGCCCGGACGCTGAACCCCTTCGCGGCCCTGCTCCGCGCCGGTGTCCCGCTCGCCTTCGGCTCCGACAGCCCCGTCACACCGCTGGACCCGTGGAGCACGGTCCGCGCGGCGGCCTTCCACCGCACCCCCGAGCACCGCGTCTCGGTACGCGCCGCGTTCACCGCGCACACACGGGGCGGCTGGCGGGCGGTCGGACGGGACGACGCCGGAGTTCTGGTGCCGGGCGCCCCCGCGGACTACGCGGTGTGGCGCACCGACGAACTCGTCGTCCAGGCCCCCGACGACCGGGTAGCGCGCTGGTCGACCGACCCGCGCTCCGGCACCCCCGGGCTGCCCGACCTCACCCCCGGTCGTGACCTGCCCGTCTGCCTGCGGACCGTGGTGGGCGGGCGGACCGTGTTCGTACGGCCGGGCGAGTGATCTCCCGGAGCGGCGCGGCGGCGTCCACCGGCCGCCGTTCCGTCGCGCGACCTGAGCTTCCTGCGCACGGACCGGGTGGAGAAGCACGCTCGTTCAGGGCGATCGGCTGGTTGACAGGCGATGGCAGGGGGCCGGTAGGTTCTGCCGGGTCCATCACCGGACGCCCGGCCGGGGAACCTCCGTACCCGCGTCACGGCGCCGCTGGGTCAGGGACGGTGTGCCGCACCGGATCACCGTCACCGGGAGCCAGGCTCAGCGCCCGCGGCGAGGGCGGAGCGTTCCGGACGGTGGGCAAGGTATGACCCGGGTGGGGCCCGGGCGCTCAGTAGACAACGGCTTCAGGTCGATCCGCAGCCGGCGGATCCCGGGCCGGCCCGAAGGGCACCGGGCCCCCATCCGCCGAACGGGGATCCGCTACATGTTCAAAACGGTCATTCCTACCCCGCTCCTGCCCGATCGACGCCCCGCACGCACGTCGTGTCACGCTCTCGCAGGCCGGGACCACTAAGGTGGTTCCCTGCGTACGGACTTGAAGGGGCAGCAGTGAACCACGGCGACGGCACCCTCGCGGCTGGGGCCCAGAACAGGCGACTCGGCCCGCTCGGCACGGCCTTGGTGATCATCCCGACCTACAACGAGGCGGAGAACATCAAGGCGATCGTGGGCCGGGTGCGCAAGGCCGTCCCCGAGGCACACGTCCTCGTGGCCGATGACAACAGCCCCGACGGCACCGGCAAGCTCGCCGACGAACTGGCGGCCGAGGACGGGCACGTGCACGTGCTGCACCGCAAGAGCAAGGAGGGCCTCGGCGCCGCCTACCTCGCGGGCTTCCGCTGGGGACTGGAGCGCGACTACGGCGTCCTGGTCGAGATGGACGCCGACGGCTCCCATCAGCCCGAGGAGCTGCCCCGGCTGCTGACCGCACTCAAGGGTGCCGACCTGGTGCTGGGCTCCCGCTGGGTGCCGGGCGGGCGTGTGGTGAACTGGCCCAGGAGCCGCGAGTACATCTCCCGCGGCGGCAGCATGTACTCCCGCCTCGCCCTCGACCTGCCCCTGCGGGACATCACCGGCGGCTACCGCGCCTTCCGCCGGGAGACGCTGGAGGGCCTGGGCCTGGACGAGGTCGCCTCGCAGGGCTACTGCTTCCAGGTCGACCTGGCCCGCCGCGCCGTCAAGGCCGGCTACCACGTCGTCGAGGTCCCCATCACCTTCGTCGAGCGGGAATTCGGCGACTCCAAGATGAGCCGTGACATCCTCGTGGAGGCGCTGTGGCGGGTCACCGCGTGGGGCGTGGGAGAGCGGGTGACCAAAATCACCGGCCGGGACGGCAAGAGCCGGGGATAGCGCTTATCCGGCACTGAGCAGGCACCAGGCACACTGGGAGTATGACGACAGGCGCTCCGACCTCTCCGCACTCCCCCCGGCCCCGGCCCCGGCTGCGCAGGTACCTGCCGCTGGGCATCGCGGCGTGGCTGGTACTGGAGATCTGGCTGCTGACCCTGGTCGCGGGCGCGGCGGGCGGGTTCGCGGTCTTCCTGCTGCTGGTCGCCGGCCTCGTCCTCGGCGCGGCGGTGATCAAGCGGGCAGGCCGCCGTGCCTTCCAGAACCTCAACGAGGCACTGCAGCGGGGCGGAGCCCCCTCCACGGGCCGCGGCGGCAACGGCCTGACGATGCTGGGCGGCCTGCTGCTGATGATCCCCGGCATGATCTCGGACGTGATGGGCCTGCTCCTGCTCCTCCCGCCGGTCCAGCGGGCCGTGAGCCGCTACGCCGAGCGCACGGTCGACCGCAAACTCCGCGCTTCCGCCCCCGGTACCCTGGGCGACGCCTTCCAGCAGGCCCGCATACACCGCCCCGACGGCAAGGTGGTCCAGGGCGAGGTCATCAGGGAGGAACCGACAGACGCCCCGCGGGAGCAGCGCCCACCTCTGACTCGGTGAGACCAAGCAGCGCGTGAAGCCCGTGAAGGCCGACAGGGGGTCCGGGGCGCAGCCCAGGAACAGCAACCCCTCGCAGGCCCGCGCCCGAAAACGAAAGCGCGGGCACCGTACGTCGACGTACGGTGCCCGCGGCAACTCGCGTGCGCTGCAACGCGGCCGAGCCCCGCAGGGACTACGCGCTCTTGCGGCTGTCCCGAGGATGGACGGCGATGTTCATCGCACCGCTGCGCAGAACGGCCAGACGCTCCTCGAGGACTTCCTCGAGCTCCTCACGGGTACGCCGCTCCATCAGCATGTCCCAGTGCGTACGGGCCGGCTTGGCCTTCTTCTCCTCCGGACCGTCGCCATCCACCAGAAGTGCCTGGGCCCCGCAGACCTTGCACTCCCACTCCGGCGGGATATCCGCCTCGACCGAGAAGGGCATCTCGAAACGGTGCCCCTTCTCGCATGCGTACTCCACGGCCTGGCGCGGAGCCAGGTCGATACCGCGGTCCGTCTCGTAGCTGGTCACCACGAGGCGCGTGCCGCGAAGAGCTCGCTCACTCATGAATCGTGCCTCCCGGGCTTGTCGCCCACAGGACAGGTGTCGCTGTCGTCGTCATCCGGTCAACGTCCGGTCGGCGGTAAAGATTCCCGTTCCGAGGTCCCGTTCCGGGTCATGCGTCGCCGTCGTAGCCGCAGCCTTGTCAACCAGTGCAGTACCCACCGGCGCCCGGTTTGTCACATCTGTTAGGAGATGTCACCCAGCGTTTCGGCTTCTTTGACGCGCAGTAACGGTACGCCTGGCAGGCCAAACGCGTACACTACCGCCCTTTCGCCCCGAGTGCTAAATCCGGTCAGGGGCCGGATTGCCCGCGTCAGCGATCGCGCGCCGTATCGGAACCCGGGCCAGCAGCGCGAACCCGATCACGAAGAACGCCACCAGCGAGATGATCGCGTCCCGGTAGCTGCCGGTCAGCTGGTAGGTGAGCCCGAACAGCAACGGCCCCAGCCAGCTCATGCCGCGGTCGCTCATCTCGTACGCCGAGAAGTACTCGGCCTCCTTGCCGGGCGGGACCAGGTGCGAGAACAGCGACCGGGACAGTGCCTGGCTGCCCCCGAGGACCAGTCCGATCCCGGCGGCCAGCACGAAGAACCACGCCGGTGCCCCGGCCGGCAGGAAGTACCCGGCCGTCAGCGTCGCCGTCCACGCGACCAGCGATCCGAGGATCGTGCGCTTCGCCCCGTAGATCCGGGCCAGCCGCCCCATGCCGAGCGCCCCCGCGACCGCCAGCACCTGCACCATCAGCACCGCCGTGATGAGCGTGGACTGACTCAGGCCGAGCTCCCGGGAGCCGTACACCGAGGCCTGGGAGATCACCGTCTGGATGCCGTCGTTGTAGACGAGGTAGGCGAGGAGGAAGGCCAGAGTGAGTGGTTTGCTCCGCATGTCCCGTACGGTGGAAGCGAGTTGACGCCAGCCGTGCACGGGCGGCGCCGTGCAGGTCCCCGCCGTACGGCGGTCGCGCAGCCGCTTCAGCGGTACGAGCGTGAACAGGCCCCACCACAGACCGGCCGAGGCCAGACAGATGCGGACGGCCATCGCCTCCGAAACCCCGAAGGAGTCGTGGGCGGTGAACAGCGCCAGGTTCGCCAGCAGTACCAGGGAGCCGGCCGCGTAGCCGAAGGCCCAGCCGCGCGAGGACACCGCGTCGCGCTCCTCGGGCGGGGCGATCTGCGGCAGGTAGGAGTTGTAGAGGACCATCGAGACGGCCACCGACGCGTTGGCGACTACCAGCAGGAAACCGCCCAGCAGATAGCGGTGGCCGTCCAGGAAGAACAGGCCCGTGGTGGCACCGGCGCCCACATAGGCGGCGGTCGCCAGCAGCGGTTTCCTGCGGCCGGTGCGGTCGGCCGCCGCGCCCGCGACCGGCATCAGCACGATCGCCACGACGACGGACGCCGAGACGCAGTACGCGAAGAACGACCCGGCCCGCACCGGGATCCCCAGCGGGTGCACGAACCCGTTCGCGTCCGCCGCGGACTCGGCGACCGCGGTGAGGTAGGGGCCGAGGAACACGGTGAGCACGCTGGTCGAGTAGACGGAGCACGCCCAGTCGTAGAAGTACCAGCCGCGCTGTTCGCGCCGCCGTTCGGCCGTCTCGTCGGCCGCCCGCTGTGCCCGCGCGGCGTCGCTGCCCACCCGTGCCCTCGCTTCCCCGTGGTGCCGCTGTTGCCGGTCCGCGAGGACGACCGGGACGGCCGGGGCCTCAGGCCCAGACGCCCCGGTCCTCCATCACTTTGCGCAACGTGTCGATGTGATCGGTCATGATGCCATCGACCCCCAGGTCCAGGAGCCGGTGCATCCGCTCGGACTCGTTGACGGTCCACACGTGCACGTGCAGCCCGCGCGCGTGCGCGGCGCGGACGAACAGCGGGTCGACCACCGGGACGCCCGACTGGGAGACCGGAACCTGTGCGGCCACCGCGGAGCGGCGCAGCGCGGCCGGCAGACCCCAGGACCGCAGCCGCAGCCCCAGCACCCCGCGCGTGCCGTACGACGTGGCGAGGCGCGGCCCGGCCAGCCGCTGGGCCCTGACCACACGCGCCTCGGAGAACGAGCCGACACAGACACGCCCCCATGCGTTCGCCCGCTCGATCAGGTCCAGCAGGGGGCGCAGGGCGGGCTCCGCCTTGACGTCGACGTTCCAGCGGACCTCGGGGAAGGTCTCCAGCAGCTCCTCGAAGAGCGGCACGGGCTCCCGGCCCGCCACGCGCGCGTGCCGCACGTCCTGCCACGGCAGGTCCGCGATGCGGCCCGCGCCGTCGGTCACCCGGTCCAGGGTCGCGTCGTGGAAGGCGACGAGCCGGCCGTCCGCCGTGGAGTGGACGTCGGTCTCGATGTAGCGGTAACCGAGGTCGACCGCGCGCCGGAACTGCGCCACGGTGTTCTCCAGCCCGTCGGCCGCCCCGCCGCGGTGCGCGAAGGGAATGGGCCCCGGGTGGTCGAGGTACGGGTGGCGTACGAGCGTGCTCACGGACGCAGTATCACCCGTTCGGGTGTCGCTGTGGAAATGGCCGTACTGCCGCCGGATGGCGCCGGGACGGCGAACACGCGCAGGAACAGCTGGGCCAGCGGGCCGATGGTCAGCGCGTACAGGACCGTGCCGACACCGATCGTCCCGCCGAGGGCGAAGCCGGTGGCGACGACCGCCACCTCCACGGCGGTGCGCATCAGCCGGATCGAGCGGCCGGTGCGCCGGTGCAGTCCGGTCATCAGCCCGTCACGCGGACCGGGCCCGAAGCGGGCGGCGATGTAGAGGCCGGTGGCCACTCCGTTGAGCACGACACCCGCCACGAGCAGGAGCACTCGTACGGCCGGGGAGTGGACGCCGGGCAGCAGGGCGAGAGCGCCGTCCATGGCGAGACCCACCACGAAGACGTTGGAGACCGTGCCGAGTCCGGGGCGCTGGCGCAGCGGGGCCCACAGCAACAGCACCACCGCCCCGACGATGACCGACACCACGCCGATCGTCAGGCCCGTGAGCTCGGCCAGGCCCTGGTGCAGCACGTTCCAGGGCTCCAGGCCCAGGCCCGCCCGGACGAGAAGCGCGGAGCTCGCGCCGTACAGCGCGAGTCCCGCGTAGAGCTGGATCAGTCGTCGCCCGAGACGGGCCCGTGTCGACAAAACGTCCCCCTGGTGATGGAAGTGGATGGGCGCATGACACTCTGTGGCCTGGGGAGAAAATCCATCCAGGGCCAATTCGTGGAAGGTGGACTGGTCATCATGGCGCAGTGGACCTCGGCGGTGGGTGCCGCACAGCTCGCCCGACTGCTCAAGTCCCAGCAGCACCGCCCGGCGGGCCCCGGCACCCGCCGCCTGCCCGCCTACCGGGCGCTCGCCGACGGCATCCGGCTGCTGGTGCTCGAAGGCCGCGTCCCGGTGGCCGCCCGGCTGCCCGCCGAGCGTGAACTCGCCATGGTCCTCACCGTCAGCCGCACCACGGTCGCCGCCGCCTACGAGGCCCTGCGCACGGAGGGGTTCCTGGAGTCCCGGCGCGGCGCGGGCAGCTGGACCGTGGTACCGGCCGGCAACCCGTTGCCCGCGCGCGGACTCGAACCCCTGCCGCCGGAGGCGCTGGGCTCGATGATCGACCTGGGCACCGCGGCCCTGCCGGCCCCGGAGCCGTGGCTCACCCGCGCCGTGCAGGGCGCGCTGGAGGAACTGCCTCCCTACGCCCACACGCACGGCGACTACCCGGCCGGTCTGCCCGCGCTGCGGTCGATGATCGCCGAGCGGTACACCACGCGCGGGATCCCCACCATGCCGGAGCAGATCATGGTGACGACGGGCGCCATGGGTGCCATCGACGCCATCTGCCACCTCTTCGGGGGCCGCGGCGAGCGCATCGCTGTCGAGTCGCCCTCCTACGCCAACATCCTGCAGCTGATGCGGGAGGCGGGCGCCCGGCTGGTGCCCGTGGCCATGGCCGAAGGTCTGGCCGGGTGGGACCTGGACCGCTGGCGCCAGGTACTGCGCGAGGCCGCGCCCCGGATCGCCTACGTCGTCGCCGACTTCCACAACCCGACCGGCGCGCTCGCCGACGAGGACCAGCGGCGCCGGCTGGTGGAGGCGGCCCGCTCGGCGGGGACGGTGCTCGTCGTCGACGAGACGATGAGCGAGCTGTATCTGGAGCCGGACCTGGAGATGCCGCGGCGGGTGTGCGGCTTCGATCCCGCCGGATCCACGGTGATCACTGTCGGTTCGGCCAGCAAGGCCTTCTGGGCCGGGATGCGCATCGGCTGGGTGCGGGCCGCCCCCGACGTGATCCGCAGCCTGGTCGCCGCGCGGGCCTACGCCGACCTGGGCACGCCCGTGCTCGAACAGCTGGCCGTGAACTGGCTGTTCACCACCGGCGGTTGGGAGGAGGCCGTGGAGATCTGCCGCGGCCAGGCCCGTGACAACCGCGACGCCCTGGTCGCGGCGGTCCGACGGGAGCTGCCCGCCTGGGAGTTCGAGGTCCCCAGCGGCGGCCTCACCCTGTGGGTGCGCACCGGCGGCCTCTCCGGATCCCGCCTCGCCGAGGCCGGCGAACGCGTCGGCGTCCGCGTCCCCTCCGGCCCCCGCTTCGGCGTCGACGGCGCTTTCGAGGGCTACGTCCGCCTGCCGTTCACGGTGGCCGGAGCCGTGGCAGAAGAGGCGGCAATCCGCCTGTCAGCAGCGGCCCACCTGGTGGAAACAGGCTCCCCGGCAGGCAACGAAACCCCAAGAACGTTCGTGGCATAGCCCGTGGCGGCGGGCAGTCGTGCCGTCCCAGCTACGGGCAGTCATGCCTCCCCCTGCTCATGGGGGTACCCCTGTTCGAGCGGAGGCGAGCACTTGGGGGAGCAGCCGAGAGCTTGGGGGAGGCACCCCTCGAGCGGGGCGAGCGCACTCACCCCCGCAGCAACTCACCCGCACCCTCAAGAGGGTTCAGCCACAGCAGCCTCGGTACCCACGGGCGCATCCTCCGGCACGGTCTCCCCGTCCGCCGGCATCGTCTTCGGCGGCAGAAGATCAAGCACAGCCTGCCGCCACGCATCACACACCGCATCGTCATAAGGATCCGGCGTCGCAGGCACCTGCAACCGATGCACCGCCTTCGTCCCCAACCGCGCATACCCCCGCCCGGCCGGTACGACCGCCGGCGGCGTCGTATGCGGCGGTGCCCCCAGCACCGCCTTGACCTGCTCCACCGTCGCCGCTCCGAGCACCACCCGCGCGCGCGTGTGCTGCCGTACCGCGTCACTCAGCGCCTCCGCGCTGTCGAACTGCTCCGCCACGACGACCGTCACACCCACCGCACGCCCGTGCCGCAGCGGCACCTGCAGCAGCGCCTGCGGGTCCTTGCGTCCGTCCGCGGCGGCCAGATGTGTGAACGCGGTCGGCCGGTCGAGCAACAGCCACAGTGGCCGCTTGGTGTCCTCCGGCGGCGGGTGACCCGCCTGCCGCGCGTGGCCCGCGGCGATCAGCCGGCGCTCGGTCTCGGTGGCCGCCCACTCCAGGCTCGCCAGCACCCCGGCCAGCCCGCACTCGACCGCGAGTACCCCGTCCCGGCCGGTCAGACAGGCGTACTCGCCGGTGCCGCCGCCATCGACGATCACGACATCGCCGTACTGGAGGGCCTGGAGCGCGATGGACCGAAGCAGGGTCGACGTACCGCTGCCGGGCTGCCCCAGGGCCAGCAGGTGCGGCTCGGTGGAGCGCAGGCCCGTGCGCCAGACGACCGGCGGCACGTCGTGCTTCTCCTCACCGTAGGTGAGAGGGAGGGTGCGGTGGACCTCGCTGGGGTCGGTGAAGCCGAGCACGGTCTCGCCCGGGGCGGTGACGAAGCGCTGGGTGGCGATGTCGGCGGGCAGCGGGGCGAGCGCGGTGACTGCCAGCTGGTTGCTCTCCTCGTCCCAGGCGAAGAGGTACTCGCGACCGCGGCCGGCCTTGACGGTCAGCAGGTGCTCGATCCGCGCGCGGGACTCGGGCTCGCCGTCGGTGAAGTACGCGGGGTAGTGGATCACCAGGTGGCGGATGCGGCCGGAGTCGTCGAACTCGTAGGCGGGGAAGGCCTTCTCCCACGCGCCGCTGTGAGAGTAGAGCGGCGCCGGGTCCTCGGCTGCCGAGAAGTAGGGGACCAGGGCCTCGTACAGCGATGCCAGGCGCTGGACGCGGGACGCGTCGGGGCCCTCGGGCTGCCGCGGGGTGCGGTCGCGTCCCTGCCAGGCCGCCGCCGCCATCAGCGCAATGGCGGCGAGCAGCGGACCGTACGGCACCATCGCCACCACCAGGATCACGGAGGCCACCAGGAACAGCAGCGGCCCGCGCCGGTCCTTCGGGGTCTTCGACCACTTGCGCCGTCCGGCCCCGGCCAGCCGGCGCAGACCACGGGTGATGGTGATCAGCGGGTGGAGGACGTCGGTGGCGCTGTCCGCCGCCGTCCGGGCCAGCTCCCGGCTCCGGGCGAGCTGCGCGCTGCCTGTGCTCAGAATGCGGGGGAGGGGGCGCCGGGCCACTGCTGCCTCCTGGAAGTACGAACGGGCGGGGGCGGTGTCAGAAGCTCATACCGCCGATCAGGCTCGCCAGACTCTCGCCGCCGGCTCTGATGCTCGGGCCGACGGCAGTGCTCGCCAGGTAGAAGCCGAACAGGGCCGACACACACGCGTGGGAGGGCTTCAGTCCGTCCTTGCGGAAGAACACGAAGACGATGACGCCGAACAGGACGACGCCCGAGACGGGAAGGATCATGTGAGGTCACTCCTGGTGTCGAAGGGAGAGTCACCCTGAGTTCTTCCAGCATCACAGTTTGTATCTATGTGACAAAAGGTGCAACCAGGTGAATTTTTCTCGTTTTCGCCCGGTCGGCGGGGGTGGATGAGTCGGCCGGGCAGAACTGTTGCGCTCGATGACCCCTGTGGTGATCTTTGCCTCGGACGCATCCGGTCATGTGCCGCACGAGCCAGTACGCTGGCGATTCACCCGTACGGCCCCGGCGATGAACGCCGCCGTACGCTTGCTCCCCGCAGTAACCGACAGTAACCGACGTTCGCAGTGAGAGGCGGTCCGGCCGATGAGCGAAGCCCCCGACCCCGAGGTCGTGGAGCTGGCGACCAAGATCTTCGATCTGGCCCGGAAGGGGCGGACCGAGGCGCTCGTTGCGTATGTCGACGCCGGCGTCCCGGCCAACCTCACCAACGACCGCGGCGACTCCCTGGTGATGCTCGCCGCCTACCACGGCCACGCCGACACGGTCCGTGCGCTGCTGGCTCGCGGCGCCGACGCCGACCGCGCCAACGACCGGGGCCAGACCCCCCTCGCCGGAGCGGTCTTCAAGGGCGAGCAGGAAGTGATCAGGGCCCTCCTGGAGGGCGGCGCGGACCCGTCCGCCGGCACGCCGTCGGCGGTCGACACGGCCCGCATGTTCGGAAAGGCTGAGCTGCTGGAACTGTTCGGCGAGCAGTGATCTTCCGGGGCGCGAGCAGCCGCGTCGGCCCTTCTGGCCAGGTACGACACAAAAAACGGGGGAGGCGGTACGGGGCCGCCGGAAATTTCGGTCGCGGCGGCGCGGACACCGGGTCATCATGACGTCGTGATTCACGGACGCGATGGTTGGGCAGGTGTTGCCGCACCGTGCGGGCCGCGATGCGGCCCGCACGGGCCACCGACGAGAGGCAGAGGAAGATGGTCTACAGCAAGCAGCGGACGGTGGGCGCCCCGACGTGTTGTCGCGCGGCCAGGTAGTGCGTGGTCCCCGGTTGCGTCGACGCTTGATGTGAGGCTGTTTCCCATGTTCGATCCGGTCATAGCGCCCAGCGGTACGCTGCTCGGCCTGCTGCAGCGGGGCCGCGGCGACGGCACGCTGCACGCGCTCACCGCCCCGCGCGCCGAAGCGCTCGCGGCACTGAACCACTGTGTGCTGCACGACCCCCGCCGCGACTGGCAGGTGGAGAACCGCTCCCTGTACTACGCCCGGCTCTTCCTCGACCTGCACGGCGAACTGGACGAGATCGAGGCCCACCTCTTCGACCCCGAGGACTCCCTCGACACCGACGAGTCACGTACCGGACTCGCCCTCGCCGTCCTCGGACACCTCGCCTCCTACGACAGGCGGGACGCCCTCGCCCTGCTGCGCAGGTACGCGGCCACGGGCGCCAACTGGGCCTGGGCCCTGGACGAACTGGCGCTCAGGGACGACGACGCCGGGCTGCGCGCCCTCGCCGCGCCCGTCCTCGCCCGCTTCGCCACCGACGCCGAGGGCAAGGCCGAGCTGGCCGCGGCCGTACGCGACGCCTTCGAGCCCCGGCCGTGGCGGCTCTGGGCCGACGACCCGCGCGCATCGATCGCCACGCGCGTGCGTGCCGCCCACGAGGCCGGCTGCTTCGACCGCTGGCAGCAGCAGCTGCGTCCCACCGGGCCCCGCCCCGGATGGAGCGTGCAGGCGGTGTTCGAATGGGCTCAGCAGGGCGCCGAACGCGGCGCCGCCCTTCACGTTCCGGCCGCCCGATGTCTCGTCGCCGTCGCCGGCCCCGAGGACCGGCCCCAGATCCTCCGCGCCGCCCGGGAGGGCACCGACGCGGCCCGCTGCACGGCCCTGCGCTACCTCGCCGACGGCAACGACCCCGCTGCCCTCGACCTGATCGAGTCGGCCGTGTCCGGCGGCTCGGCCACCGTGCTGGAGGCCGCCGTCGACGCCTTCGAGCGCATGTGCGACATGGCCGCCGTCGACCGCGCGCGCGGCTGGGCCCTCCGCCCCGACCCGCTGGGCGCCGCCGCCGGACGTGTGCTCGCCTGCCGCGGCGCGGGCCAGGACCGCGACCTCGTCCTCGCCGCCCTCCGGGAGGCCGTCCGCGGCGAAGGCCCCGACGCACCCACCCTGTGGACCCTCGTCGACGGCGCCGGACGGCTCGGCATCGTCTGCGCCGCCCCCGTCCTGCGCCACATCTACCGCGAGACCGCCTCCTCCCATCTGCGTGGCCGCGCCGCCCGCGCGCTGGCCGTCACCGACCCCTCCTTCGCCGCCGGATTCGCCATCGAGTGCCTGTGGGACTGTGAGGAGACCACCCGCGAACTGGCCGCCCGGCACGCCGAGACCGGTGACACCCGCGTCGTCGAGCGACTGCGCAGGCTTGCCGCCGACCCGGCCGAGGAGGCCGAGGTCCAGACCGCCGTACGCAGTCGGATCGGGCCGGACTCACCCACCGTGTGAACGCCCCGTGACCCGGGAGACGGAAGCGTGTGGACAGGGGCCGACCCGCTCTGCTGTGCGGCCCAACGCTCATGGGACGTTCCCCGCCCGAAAAGATCCACGTTGACGCGGCCACGCCCGGCCCGGCAACGACACCGGCATGCGTGTCGTCATCGTGACCGAACCCTTCCCCCCGACGCGAACGGCGTGGCCCACCGCGCGCTCCGGACCGCCCGGCACCTCGTCGATCACGGTCACGCCCCTCTCGTCGCCGTTCCGGCCACCGCCGTCTCGAGCGAGCTCGGCGCACCGGCGCCGTGCGAGGACGTCGAGGAAGGCCGGTGGGCCGCACAAGAGGGTGACTGGAACGGGCTGGGTACGGTCAACATCCACTGCCACCGGGAACCGGTGACGCTCGCCGGCAGCGGCCGCACCGACGAACTCATGCGCGGAGTCTTCGCCGGACTGCGCCTCGCCTTCCACGTCGTGGACGGTCCGCGGCGGGTGCGCGAGCCGTACCTCACCCGCAACCAGCGAATCCTCCAGGCCCTGCGGAAGGACGAGCGGGAGAAGGCGGAGAGGCTGCTCGCCGTCTGCCTCGACGACTCGCTGGAAGGGGTCGTCGAGGTCTACCGGCGGCGGCTCGGTCGGGACGGGGAGCGGTGACGGGTTCACCGCACCGGGTGTGACGACGTGCGCACCGGGGCACGGCTGCGCCGTTTGGATCGTTGTCAGACCGAGGACCTAGTCTGTGCACCGTGACTTCGCCTGCATCGACGGACAGTGTTCCGCCCCAGCTCAGCGCGGGGCCGCGCCCTGTCCAGGGCCCGGCCGCCGACGAGGGGCTGGCGCGGCGGCTGCGCGCGCTCGCCTGCACCGCGCCGCTGCACGACCTCGACGCGCGCAAGGCCAATCTCGCCGGCGAGTACTCGGTGTACGGCATGGCGGAGGTCGCGCTCGCCGCCATCGACCTGGTCACTCTCACCATGGACTTCGACACCGGCGCCGACCACGACCAGATCGTGGCCCGGCTCATCCCGCGCGTCGCCGCCCAGGCCCCGCGGCGACCGGTCACCGAGCACGAGCGCGTGGCCCGCTGGGTCCTGGAGAACCTGATCAACGTCGGCAGCGTCGACCGCGGCTTCCGCGCGGTGTACGGCACGTTCGCGCCGGACGGTACGTACGTCCGCCGGGACTACGACTTCAAGCTGCTCGAGGAGGTGCCGGGCCCCGGCGGCAGCGTCTACCTGCGCACCACGGACGAGGCGGTCAACGTCCTCGTCGGCGCCCTCGACACCGATGTGACCAGCGCGCAGATCGCCGCCGAGGTCAAGCTGGAAGTGCTCATCAGCCGCGGCCGCCTCGCCGACGCCCAGCTCGCCGCCGAACAGGCCCGCTACCGGACCGTGCAGTACTCGGAGACCCTGCGCAGGGCCCTGGAGGCCACCCGTCGCAACGTCCGCGCGGTGGACTGGCTCAGCGCCGTACCCGACATGATCGCCGAGGCCCTGGACCACGTCGCCGACCGCTACCGGCACGAGAACGCGATCCTGACCAACATCCGCAGGGCACGCGACGAGTCGGAGGACCCCGAGCACAAGCGGCGCGCCGCCGAGCTGGTCGACATCGTCAAGGACTGCATCCGCCGGCACACCCAACTGCAGTCCCGGCTCCTGGAGGCCGGCCCGCTGTTCCGTGCCGAGCAGGACCGGCAGGCCTTCGCCACCCCCCTGGCCGCATCCGGAACCGACCTCTACGGCCACCTGCTCGCACCGGCCCTCCCCCTGCCCCTGGAGCAGGCGATCCGCGTCACGGACGCCTTCTTCGCGCACGGTACGGGGCTGCGCACACCCGTGTCCGTCCGGGTGGGCGACCTCGTCGACATCCTGCTGATGCCCCCTGTCGAGCGGGAACACCTGGGGGCCGAGATGCCCGAGCCCGACCTGATCGCCACCCCGGACGACAGCCGGTTCAGCGAGGAGCAGCTCGCGGCCGCCATGGAGCTGCTGGACCTGCCGGCCGACGCGCCGCGGCGGCTGTCGGGCCTGCTCGCCGACGCCCGCCGCAAGGACGCCGACCTGCCCTATCTGGTCGCCCTGCTGGCCGTGCACGCGGCCAGCCCACCGGTCGGCACCGCCTACCGGCAGGGCGAGGAGAAGCTGCTGTTCGCCGTGGACGACGGGACCGGGCTGGACGACCCCGAGTTCGGCGGCGCCGACCTCATCGTGGGCACGGCGCTGCTGGACGCGGCGGGCATGGCGGCCGACCGGACGGAGGCGGCGTGAGCCCCGCCGGCACCCGTACGCACCAGCCAGACCGCGACAAGGAGCCCCAGCCGTGACCGAGCACGTCGACCGGAGTGAGCCGGAAGCCGCAGGTACGCCCACGTCGGCCGCCGTCACACCCGCCGACGCCGCCGACGCGGCCCGGCTCGTCGCCTTCGGGCTGCAGCCCAAGCTGCAGCCCGCGCGCGACCAGGAGTACGCCGACCTGCTGCGCCGCCACCGCGAGGACCCGGCGTTCGCACGGCTCGCCGACGCCGTGGCCGCCGGGCTGGGACTCGTCGTCCTGGAGGTGTCCCCGCGCGCGGGCATGGCGGTCACCGCGGCCGAGGACTCGGTGTTCGCGGTCCGCATGGGCGACTACGCGCGCCGCACCACCGCCGACTCGGGCGACCGCTTCCTGCACGGGCTCGCCCACCTCGCCGTGGCCGCCCTCGCCTTCCCCCGGCCCGAGGACCTCGCCGACGACGGCTACATCGGCCGCGTCACGGTCAACGGCGTCGACACCTTCGTCCGCCAGGCCTGCCGCCGCCTGGAGGAGCGTGCCGAGGAGCAGGGCGAGAACACCGACCCGGCCACCGACGCGCCCGGCCTCGAGGCCGCCTGGCGGATCTGGGCCAGACGCAGCGCGACCGGCGCCACCAAGGACGCACGCCGGCCGGCGGCCTCGACCACCGGCATCGTGGCCAAGGCCCTGGCGTTCCTCACCGACTCCGGGTTCCTGCAGCGCACCGGCGACGAGAGCGGCGGCACCTACCGCACGACGGCCCGCTACCAACTCCAGGTGCGCGACATGGCGGGCAGCGCCGCCCTGGCCGAACTCCTGGAACTGGGCATCGTCCCGGTGACCGACGGCACGCCGAGCCTGCTGCCCGCCGAGGACACCGACGACCTGGAGCTGGTGGCCGACGCCGGGCTGCCGTTCCACTCCTAGGCCGCCTGCCGCCTCCCCACCCCTCTGATCTGCAAGAAGACTGACGAGAGTCCGCCATGTACGAGCTGTCCCGGGTCCGCCTCCACTCCATCGGGCCCGCCGGTGCGCGCTACGCCGACACCGTGCTTGACCTGCGGGGTGTGGGCGAGCCGGTGCCCGACCCCGCGCCCACCCAGGCGGAGTTCTTCGAGGAGGATCCGGTCGGCCCACCGCGCCGGCCCGCCCCCGCGGGCGTGCTCTTCCTGGAGAACGGCGGCGGCAAGTCCGTCCTGCTCAAGCTGATCTTCTCGGTGATGCTGCCCGGCCACCGCAACACCCTCGGCGGCGCCAGCTCCGGTGTGCTGCGCAAGTTCCTGCTTGCCGACGACTGCGGGCACGTGGCACTGGAATGGCAGCACGTGCAGACCGGCGAGTGCGTGGTCGTCGGCAAGGTCAGCGAGTGGCGCGGGCGCCAGGTCTCCAACGACCCGCGGAAGTTCGCCGAGGCCTGGTACTCCTTCCGGCCCGGCCCAGGACTCGCCCTGGACAACCTCCCCGTCGCCGAGGCGACCGCCGTACGACCGCCTGCCGAGGGCCGGTCGGGCGCGCGGGGACGGCGCCGCACCATGAAGGGCTTCCGTGACGCGCTCACCGAGGCGGGCAAGGCCTACCCGCACCTGGAGGTGCACTGGGAGGAGATCCACGAGCGCTGGACCGAACACCTCGGTGACCTCGGCCTGGACCCCGAACTCTTCCGCTACCAGCGGGAGATGAACGCCGACGAGGGCGAGGCGGCCGGCCTGTTCGCGGTCAAGAAGGACTCCGACTTCACCGATCTGCTGCTGCGTGCCGTCACCGACACCCGCGACACCGACGGGCTCGCCGACCTGGTCAGCGGCTTCGGCAACAAACTCGGCCGGCGTGCCGAACTGATCGCCGAACGGGACTTCACCGCCGGCTCGGTCGACCTGCTCGGCCGGATCGTCGAGGCCGCCGAAGCCCGCACACGCGCGCGTGACATCCACGCGGCAGCCGAGCGGCGCACGCGCACGCTGGTGCGACGACTGTCCGCGCGGGCCGTGCGGGAGCGGGCACGGGCCGGCGACCTCGCCCAGCGGGTCACCGCCGCGGCCCACGCCGTCACAGACTCCGGGGCCGCACGGGAGCGCAGCGCGCTGATCTCCGCCGAACTCGCCTACCGGCACGCCTCACTGGCCCTCACCGCCGCCGAGAAGTCCGCCGCGGCGCAGAAACGGGAACTCGCCGACGCGCGTACCCTGCACTCCGCCTGGCAGGCCGCCGAGGCCGTGCTGCGCCACCGCGCCGCCGCCGACCGCGTGGCCCGCGTCTCCGCCGCGATCCAGGAGGCCGAGCGGGACGCGGCCCCGGCGCTCGCCGCACGAGCCAAGGCCGCCGTGGATCTCGTACGAGCCCTGCATGCCGCCGCGGAGAGCGCCGAAGCCCTGGCCGACGAGAAGGAGGAGCGGTCCGCACGGCTCCAGGAGGCCGGCGAGTCGGCCTACCGGGACCAGACGGCCGCCGCCACCGAGGCGCAGCGAGCCCGCAGCGAGGCCGGTCATCTGCGCCAGCGCCTGGCCGAGGTCGAGCAGGAAACCGCAGAGGCGGTCCGTGCGGGCTGGCTGGACGACAGCGCCCCCGACGCCGACCCGGCGCGCGCCGCGCTGGCCGCCAGCGACGCCGAGAAGACGGCGGTCGCCGCCTGGGACCAGGCCCGCGAGGCGTCCCGGAAAGCCACCGAACACGCGCGCGAGGCCGCCTCGGCCGAGTCCCGCGCGGAACTCACGGCGGCCCGCGCGGCCGACGCGGCGACGGCGGCGCAGCGCGCGTACGAGGCCGAACGCCGCATCGCCGAGGCACTGGCGGCGGAGGAACGGCTCGCGGAACTGCTGAGCCTGCCGGGCACGGCCGGGGCCGGACGGGCCGGAGTCCCGGCGTCCCGCACAGGACCGGACGACGCGGACGGCTCAGGCGGCACGAGCGGCGCGGGCCGCACGTCAGGCCGTGCCCCGGGGGCCGAGGGCACTCTCACCCCCGAGGACCTGGACCGCTTCGCCGACGAACTGCGCGCGCTGCTCGACGACGCCGTCTCCTCCGCCGAACGGCACCTGTTCGAGCTGCGCACCGCCGCCGCCGACGACGCCCGGATCCTCGGCGCGCTCGGCGACGGCGGACTGCTGCCGCCCGGCCCCGACGTGCTGGCCACCGTCGAGTTCCTCGGCGAGCACGGCATCCCAGCACTGCCCGGCTGGCGCTACCTCGCCCAGGCCGTCGACCCCGCCGACCACGCACGCGTACTGGCCGCCCGGCCCGAACTGGTCGACGGCGTGATCATCACCGACCCCGACACGCACGCGCGTGCCCGCGACGCCCTCGCGGACGCGGCCCTGCTGCCCCGGTCCACCGTGGCCGTCGGCACCGCGGCCGCCCTGCTCGCCCCCACGCCGGCCGCCGGCGCCACCCCGAGTGACGTCTTTCTCGTACCGCCGAACCCGGCCATGCACGACGAACACGCCGCCGACGAGGAACGGCAGGCGCTGCGCGCGCGGGCGAGCGAGCGGGACGAGGAGATCCGCCGGCTCGCCGCCCGGCTCGGCAAGGACCGGGAACTGGCGGCGCGGCTCGCCTCCTGGCGCACCGGCTGCCCCGCCGGACGGCTCCTGGAACTGACCCGGGCCGCCCAGGACACACGCGTCTTCGCCGAGGAGGCCGAGGCCGAGCTGGCCGAGGCGCGCAGCCTGCGGGCGGAGACCGACGAGGCCGCCGCCGAGGCCGCCCGGGCGCGCGACGAACGCCAGGAGGTCGCCCAGAGGGCGCGGCGCGCCGCCGACGCCCTCGCCGGGCTCGCGTTCCGGCTGCGCGAGCGCGCGGGCTGGCAGGCCAAGCTGCGCGAACTCGCCGACGAGGCAGCCGAGTCGGAGGCCCGCGCCCAGACCTGCCTGCAACGTGCCCGCGCCGCCGACCAGGACCGGCGCGCCGCCCAGCGCGCTGCCGACGACGCCCGCCGCACC
>NZ_QFDQ01000095.1 GCF_003270085.1 Streptomyces triticisoli
CCTCATCATCCCCGTCATCATCGACGCCTGAGCCACAGCCCGGCAGCACGGTCCCCGGTTCCGGACGCGGCCCCGCGAGCACCGAGGTCGGGCACGCCCGGACCGGTCGGTGGCGAAGCCGCCGGGCTCGACGAGGCGGATCGCCTCGCCGTGGGCGGCCGGCAGGTCCGCGAGGGAGTCGGTGTTGCGGGCGACGGCCCTGCCGCCGCGCTCCAGGGCCGCCTGCGCGAACTCGCGGCCGAAGCCGCGGGAGGAACCGGTGACACAGCGGCGGGGCACCCCGCCCAGATGTTGCACCGGATCGGACAGCGTCCACTCGGGGCAGGTCGGCACCTGCACGTCGCGGCTGGGCACGAAGGCGACCGCGGCCGGGAACGCGACCGACTGTGGGTCGATCAGCCGCAGCAGGACGGGGAACGAATGTCCTTGCCAAGTGGATGCCTACCGTCACCCCGGACAACCGCAGTCGATTTTCACAGCGGTACAGGGGCACGCCAGGTGCGCGACACCGGCCGCGTACCCCCGGACAAGGCAGTGCCCTCATCCCGGAATTCCAGTTCGGCGGCGCCACCGACCCGAGCCAACCGCATCTGGGCCATTCCCCCAGGCGAGTCCGACGGCTACGCCCCGCCCGCAACGCGCGCACGGGCATGCGCACGTCGCGGGCCACTGCACGGGACGCGCGAGTGGATGGCGCGAGTACCGGTGAAGCGGTCAGATCGCGGGACTCATCGACTCAGCCGCCGCTCTTGCGCCTGAACGACCGCTGGCTCGCAGCCGGGCCGTGCGCCGAACGCACCTTCGACGCATCGGTCTTGGCGGCAATATCAGCGGCGTCCGCCTGCGCACCGCGCTTGCGCGCCAGGGCTTCGCGGAACTTGCGCTTGAGGTCGTGGTTGCCGTCGCTGTCCGGCTCCAGAGGGGGCGTCTCGGGGGCAGCCGGCTCCGAACCTTCCGTGGATTCGGGCTCTGCGGTCATGGTGACCTCCTGGGTTCGGGGGTGGGCAAGCACAGCTTGTCATGCTGGGCGCAGCGCGAGGGACCGGCAACCTCATCCTGCTCCGTTTCGGCGGGTATCCCTCTCGCGGCCAAAGGCGTTGACTTCGTAGGTAAGGCGCACAGGACGGCTTCGGGCCGGGCCGAGAGTCGTCGATCCCGTGGCCAGGCTGCCAGGGCAATGGCTCTCAGCCGTTGCGACGCACGAGGGCGGCCTTGCGGGCCTCGGCGAGCTTGCGGGCCTCGCCGGCCTTTCGGGACTTGCCGCCGGCGCCGCGGGAGGTGTCCTTGCTGGTGCCGAGGCCGCGGAAGGGAGCGTTGGTGTTCTTGGGTCGGGGGACGGCGGGCCCGCCGTCGAGCGGGATCCCGGAGGGAGTCTTGGCGCCGGTGATCCGGCTCAGCTCCGCCTCGCCCGAGCGCACCTTGGTGACGGTCGGCTCGATGCCGGCCCCGGCCATCATGCGGCTCGTCTCGCGGCGCCGGCCCGCCGGCACGAGCGTGACCACGCTGCCGGACTCACCGGCGCGGGCGGTGCGGCCCGCCCGGTGCACATAGTCCTTGGGGTCGGTGGGCGGGTCGACGTTGACCACGAGATCGAGGTCGTCGACGTGCAGGCCACGGGCCGCGACATTGGTCGCCACCAGAACGGTGATCTGGCTGTTCTTGAACTGCGCCAGGGTCCGTGTGCGCTGTGGCTGGGACTTGCCGCTGTGCAGGGCCCCGGCGTGCACCCCGCTGGCCCGCAGATGCCGGGTGAGCTGGTCGACGGCGTGCTTGGTGTCGAGGAACAGCAGTACGCGGCCGTCGCGGGCGGCGATTTCCGTGGTGACGGCGTAGCGGTCAGGGCCGTGGACGACCAGAACGTGGTGCTCCATCGTCGTGACCGTGCCCGCGGCCGGGTCGACCGAGTGGACGACGGGGTCGTGGAGGTAGCGGCGGACCAGTTGATCGACGTCGCGATCGAGAGTGGCCGAGAAGAGCATCCGCTGACCGTCGGGGTGCACCTGGTCGAGCACGTCGGCAACCTGCGGCAGGAATCCCAAGTCGCACACCTGGTCGGCCTCGTCCAGCACGGTGATCCTTACCCGCCCCAGGCGGCAGGCGTTGCGCTCGATCAGGTCGTGCAGGCGGCCGGGGGTGGCGACGACCACCTCGGCTCCCTGGCGCAGCGCGGCGACCTGCCGGCCGATCGACGTTCCGCCGACGACCGTGGCGATCCGCAGCCGCAGTGCCTCGGCGTACGGCGCCAGCGCATGGGTGACCTGTTGGGCCAGCTCCCGGGTGGGCACAAGGATCAGAGCGAGGGGCTGCTTCGGTTCGGCGCGCCGCCCGGCCGTACGGGTCAGCAGCGGCAGGCCGAAGGCGAGCGTCTTGCCCGATCCGGTGCGCCCGCGTCCCAGGATGTCGCGCCCCTCCAGGGCATCGGGCAGTGTGGCGGCCTGGATCGGAAAGGGTTCGCGCACCCCGAGTTCGCTCAGTGTCCGCAGCACCTCCGTCGGCAGTTCCAGACCGGCGAAGGAGACGGCCGGGAGCAGCGCCGGGGTCGTTGCCCCGGGCTGGGCGGGACCGCCGTGAGCGATGCCGCAGTCATCGGGATGCTTCATGAACAGCCTTCCGCAAGGAAACGTACCGAGGAAGGCCCGGCAGGATTGAACAGCCCACGCACAAGCGGAACCGAACAGGCAGAATCGCCCACCGCGACGACCACGCAAACGCGTGACACTAACACATGGCATAACCTCGCGCCGCTGATACCGATCGCCTCTGTGCACGGGTGCTGTCAGCGGGTCGGCCTGGAACAACCGTTCTCCTTGAAGAACGGCCCCACCCCACGGGCGAGCTGTCGAGCCCAGCCGCGCGGAAGACGGCTCACCAGCACCATGGCCCGACAGGCGGGCAGGGAATGCGTGCCGATTGCGATGGCTCCGGGAGGGCCGGAGGTGAGGAATTCGCCGGGGAGAGGCCGCTGGCGCAGGCGATCACCACGCCAGGGCAGAGGCGACGGCACACACGGAGCGCGCGGCGTCCAGCGGCTCCTGCAAGCCGGCCATCATGCAGGCGAAGCCGGTGCCTCGCCAACCAGCACACCGCGTCATCCCGAAGGAATGCGAAACTCGAATTCGGGACGGTCCCACGGCACGGCGGGCGGGTTCGCGAACGCGGTCCCGGTCCGCACCGCACCGACGCGGTGGTAGAAGCCCTCGGCGGGAAGGTGCGACACGACCTTGAGACGGTCGATCCCGGCGGCACGGGCCTCGGACTGCATGTGCGCGACGAGTAGCCGTCCGATACCCCGTCCCTGCACTTCGTCGGCGACGAACAGCAGGTCGAGCTCCGGTGGAGCGAGGACGAGCGAGTAGAACCCGAGGACCCGGCCTCCGTGCTCGTCGGCGCCGACGGCCACGAAGGCGCGGTGGGCCTCGATGTAATCAGGACCGACCCGGTAGCCCGCGACTGCGGCTGCGTACTTCCCCTCGTATGCGCCTGAGCCACGCACGAGCCGCGTGAGCCGTTTGGCATCCCGCGCGACGGCCCTCCGTATCGTGATCGGCCGGCCGATCGGGGAAGTGCGTGAACTCATCGGGGGAGTATTTCGCACCGGGGAGTGCCTTCGTGCGGCGGGTCGGCTGCTCGCGCAGGCGTTCCTGCACCGCTCCCGGGAACCGCTCGCCAAGGCCCCGATCGACCATGTCACTGCCGCCGAATCGCCCCGGCACACGCCCACGTACGCGCGGATCATCGTGGCCGAACACGCCCGACACCGCCTGCGCGAGGCCGCCGCGCACCTGATGCACAAGGTACGGGACGCCTCCCGCACCCCGTGCCTACCACACTGGCCGAGGCCGAGGCCGACGCTCCCGCCTCCGTCGTGGATGCCATCGCCGCGTCCTTCCCGACCCACTTCGGATCCCTGCCCCGCATCCCCGCACAAGCCCCTGCACGGCGACGAAGAGGCCGCCCAGGAGGGACGGCTGCTCGCCGCGGGCCGCCGCGCCCGACCGACATCGAGCAGATGCGCTCCCGGCCGCGGAGGCCGGGTGACCGGCGTCCGCGCAGGCCGACAGGTCACCGGCGGCCACGACGAACTCCGCAAAAGGCCCGTCGGGATGGTTCCCGACGGGGCTCCGCCGTGTCACCCGCTATCACGCAGTTGTCACCAACTGGGCGGACCCTCCCAGACGTGAAGGCCATGACCTGCGGTTTCGTGCCCGAGTTGGAAGGACTGGACGCCGTTGGACGGCCGTTACGACCTGTGCCAGGTAGGACCGTCACTGCCCGCGGCGGATGGCCACGAGCGCACGCGGCCACGGCGAGGAGATTGTCGCTCTACGCCAGCAGCGTGAGGATTTCGGCGTACTGAGCGGTCTCGTCCGGTGGACACGTCACACCGGAGTGCGAGCGGATGCATCAGGTCCCCCTTTTCCGGCTCCGACGCTGCACGGCGCCGGGCAGTCACCCAGTCCGAGGGAGCGCATCGGTCAAGATCCGGGCCATTTCCGGGCCGGCGGTCCCGCCAAAGCCGAGACAGGCGCTGTTTGCGCTGGTCAGCGATGCGCTGCCGCTGTACCGCCAGCAGACGAAGAACCTCCTGGTGTCGTACTCGCCGAAGAGGCTCGGCTTCTTCTGGACATCCGAAAAGAGGCGCCTGACCTGGACTTCGAGCTGTCAGGCGCCTCTTGTCCGCCCCGACCACGACGTCCACCGGCCGCAGGGCGCCGACCTCGCCGTGGGCTCGATGGTTGCCGCGACCCGGCGGGGAGCGGCCTCCGAGGACGGGACGTCCGGTGTGGCGGGGCCGAGCGGGCAGAGGGGCGGGAGCGGGGCCGCCTCCGGTACGGCCATGTACACGGTCTTGCTTGGCGAGTACGAACGTACCGGTGCGAACCGGTTGATCCGGCTTCGTGCGGTCCGCTAAGTTCGTGAGTGTGGCACGGGGGCCGGAACCGCGAGAGGGAAGCGCGACGGATCAGCGGATCGCGCTCGCCCATGAGTGGGACGAACTGGTCGCGCAAGTACGGCGGTTGGGGCCCCGGTTCGCCACCTTCCTCGCACCGCCGCGCCGGCAGGACCTCGCGGCAGCGGTCGGCGACGGCACCGGCGTGCTGATCAACGTGGCCCGGCAGTGTCACGCCCTGCTGGTGACATCCGGTGGAGTGACAGCCGTTCCCCTGCCCGATCTGTCGGCGGACGAGGTCCACGACCGCACCGCGGAGCACCTTGCCGGGCTGCACGAGACGGACGCGGCGGCGCAGTTGGTGCACTACACCAGGCAGCGCGCCCAGGTCCGCAAGGCCCCCGCCACCTACCAGGCCCACCATGCCGCGAAGGTAGGCATGGGCAAGGCTCAGACCGCGCTGGACAACACGCTGCTGCCGGATCTCGCCTGGCTCTGGGACACGGTCGCGGAACCGGTGCTGCGCGCGCTGGACGAGGCGGGGCCCCCGGCCGGTGGAAGGCACCGGATCTGGTGGTGTCCGACGGGCTGGCTGTCGTTCCTCCCGCTCCACGCGGCGGGGCACCACGACGGCAGCGGGCGCAGCGTCCTGGACCGAACCGTCTCCTCGTACGTCCCGACCCTGCGCGCGCTGGCCGAGGCGACCCGCTCGCCCGAGCCGGATCCCACCGCCACGGACAGGCTGCTCGTGGTCACCGTGCAGGAGGCCGACGGGATGGCGCCGCTGCCGCAGGTGGCAGAGGAACTCCGGCTGCTGCGCGAGGTGTTCGGGGCGGAGCAGCTGACCGTCCTGGAGGGACCGGACGCGACCCGCGGGACCGTCCTGTCCCAGCTGGCCACGCACCGCTGGGCCCACTTCAGCTGCCACGGCCGTCAGGACCCGTTCGACCCGGCGCGGGGCGGACTCCTGCTGAGCGACGGCACGCTGGGGATCGGCGAGCTGAGCCGCGGCTCCTACCGTGGCGACTTCGCGTTCCTCTCCGCCTGTATGACGGCCTCCGGCGGGCTCTCGCTGCGCGACGAGGCCATCACCATCGGCGCGGCGCTGCACTACTCCGGCTTCCGGCGGGTGGTGGCCGCGCTGTGGTCGATCGACGCCGAGACGGCGACCGAACTGGCGGGGGACGTCTTCCGCTCACTGATGAAGGACGGGCTGTTCCGTCCGCAGTGCTCGGCGAGCGCCGTGACCGAGGCCGTGACCCGGCTGAGGAACCAGAACCCCGGACACCCCAGCAGGTGGGCCGCGTTCACCCATATCGGTCCTTGAGAAGCAGCCCTTGAGAGCGAGAGGAACGCCATGCCCCTCGAGCCGTACGAAGAAGTGAACCACCCCTCGTTCGAGGAAGAAGCGGCGAAGGAGTTCTCCCTCACCCGGCTGGGACACGGCACAGCCGAACTCCGCGGCCCGTGCCCCCGCTGCCGCACAGTCATCCGGGTGCCCGTCGTCACCAGCACCTACAAGAGCTTCCGGCTGTGGCGCAGAAGCGGCGCACAGCAATTCCCGCCGCCCGGCGACGTGCACGAGGAGATCGTCATCTGCACCTGCGAGGAGGAGCACACCGGCCGGCCGGAAGGCAAGATCGGCTGCGGCGCCTTCTGGCGGCTCGAGATCACCTCCTCATGAGTGCCTCCCTGCGCCCCGGCCGCCCCGTCGACAGCTCGGACGCCGCCCGCGCCCAGGAGCACCACCAGGCGCTGCGGAACGAGCTTTCGCGGGTGCGCGGGGCCGCCCACTCCTGGCGCATCGGCCTGGGGGGCCTGCTGCTCGCCCTCGTCGGCTTCGGACTGATCCGCGGTCCCAGTGAGGTCGACAAGGTGGAGGCGCCCTGGCACGTCGTCATCGGCTGCCTGTTGCTCGCCTCCCTGCTGGCCGGAGCCTTCGGCGCGTTCCGGCTGCTCAGCGCCCACAACGGCAGGCCGCGGGCCACCCCCGTCGACCTCACGGCCTCGACGGCCACCCAGGACCATCTGCTGGCGCTGACGGCTCTCGAGGACCTGCGCCAGGGCATCATCGCGACCCTGCTCTGCACCGGGCTGCTGGTCGCCGCTGTGGGCACCACCTGGTACGGCCCGGAGAAGTCCGGGCCCAGGCTGCTGGTGCGCACCGCCACCGGTGCGGTGCTCTGCGGTGACGGGGCGACCGGCGACGGCCGTCGTCTGACGCTCAGGACCAAGGCGGGGCAGGTGAGTGTGGTGCTCACAGACGTACTCGTCGTGGAAACGGTCGAGAAATGCCCGTAGACAAGCGGCCACGGTCATGGCGCTCGTGGACGGCGCCGGCGTGGGCGAGGCGACTCCGGACGGGGCGGCCGAGGACAGAGCCGAGGACAGAACGGATCAAGACTCTGATGCGACCCACCTCGCAGAACACGCATGACGAAGTCTTCCATCTCATCGAGAATCCGCGGGCCGCCCCGGCACCGGACCTCGACACCGCCATCGGGTCCCACGAGGCGCACCTCGCCGCCTACCCCGACTGTCCGCTGCGGTGGCTCCACCAGGGCCTGATGGGAAACCTCCTGGCGGAACGCGGCGAACGGACCGACTGCCGAGAGGACATGGCCAGGGCCGTCGACCTCCTCCGGGAGGCAGCAGCGGATCCGGCCGCCGACAACGCTCCCGATCTCCGCGGCACGTTCCTCTACAACCTGGGCGACTTCCTCACCAAGACCAGGTTCGCCGTCTCCTTCGGCGCCTTGCGGGAGGGAGTCGACGCCTACCGGCAGGCACTCCCCCTGCTGTCCGGCGCGGAGCGCCTGGCCTGCGCGTCCAACATGCTGCCCGAGTTGCTGAAGGCCGGCGCCCGCGCGAACCGGCCCGAACTGAGGCGCGAGGCCCAGGAGATCGCGCTGGAGTTCCTGGACGAGGCGTCCTCGGATCCCCGTTCGGAGAGCAGCGTCTGGGAGACCCTGCTCGACTGCCTGCCCGAGGACCCGGCATCGGCGGGCGGGTGCCTCTCCCTGATCCCCGAGATCGAGGCCCTCACCCACCGAGCCGCGCCGGACGAGCTCCGCGCGGAGCGCTTCGACCGGCTGGCACGCCTGCTCCGCAATGCCTGGAAAACCACCAGTGAGCCAGGTCTGTTGACGCGGGCGATCTCGGCCGGCCGGCAAGCGGTGTCCCTCTGCCCGACCCGGGGAACCATGGCGGCCAACCTGGCGCTCGTTCTCGGTAACGCCGGTGAACTGCACGGTGACCCCGAACTGCTGGCAGATTCCGTCCACTTCTGGCACAGGGCTCTGGAGCACACCCCTCCGGGGACCCGCCACCACCTGTCGATGCGCGGTGACCTCGGCGCCGTTCTCTTCCGTCTGAGCGAACACCGGAACCAGGAGGAGAACCTCCGCGCGTCCCTCGACCACACCGCCGCCGTCGTCGAACACGCCAGGGAAACCCGGGACTTCGGCCTCATGCAAACCTTCCTCCCGAACCTGGCGACGGCACGGCTGCGACTGGCCGCGGTGACCGACGATCAAGAGCTGATGGGTGACGTCCTCGACGCACATCGTGAGGCACTGGCGCTCCCTCTCCGCTCGTCGGTCCGCGCCGGGGTTCTCACCAACTACGGCGCCGCGCTGGTGAAGTCCGCCGAGCACGCGGACCGACCCGGCACGGAGCTGCGTCAGGCGTGCGAGGCAATGGCCGAATCCCTCGTCCTGCTCCCGGACGACGAACCCCAGCTCGGCCCCTTCCTCGGCATGTACGCGACCACCGTGCTGAAGCTCCTCGCACACGACGGCACCGCCCCGGCACGGAACGCGGCCATCGACACCTGGAAGCGCATCCTCGCCCGCGCCTCGTCGCGCTCTCTCCACGAACCCGCCGCCCTGTGCCATGAGATCCTGGTGGTCGCCTACTGTGTGCGCTACGACGACGGGACCGATCTCCGCGACGTGAACAGGGCGATCGAGCACGGCGAGCACGTCCTGCGGCATCCGCCCCCGGAACCCGCAAGGCTCCTGCACATCGCGTACTTCCTCGCCGAGGCGTACCGGATGCGCGCCTCGGTCACCCAGGATCCCGCCGATTTCGAGCACGCGATCAACCTGGTAGCCGGGGTTCTGGAACGCCCAGACCTCGACTACGGCACGAAGCAGAACTTCCTCACCCTCCAGTCCGCCAACCACCACGACCGCTTCCACGCCTTCAGCGCACCGCCCGACCTCGACGCCGCCCTCGCCCACGCCCGGAAGGCGGTGGCCGTCCCCGTCCCGGCGGACCCTGAGTCGGCCGCTCCTCTCCAGCTGGCCGCCTGCCTCAGTCAGCGGCACCAGCAGGGCGGCCCGCCGGAGGATCTCGACCGGGCCGTGGAGATCTACCGTGCGGCCTGGGCCTCCCTCCGCGCCAGGCTCGGCGACGCCCCGGAGGCAGAGGCCGACTCCGACTCCGACGCCGGGAACTACAGCGACAACCAGATCTCCACCGTCCACAATCTGGCTTCCGCGCTGGCCCAGCGCTACCACCGTCATCAGATCCCCTCCGATCTCGACGAGGCGGTGGAGGCGATGGTCACCGTCCTGCGTCTCACCCCGGACGGCCACAGCAAACGACCGGAGCGACTGGCCGCCGCGGCCAACATGTTCCGAAGCCGCTGGTTGCTCAACGGCTCGCCCGACGACCTCACCACCTGCCTCGCCCACGCCGAGGAAGCCGTCGCCGCGGCCACACCGGGGTCGTTTGCCCACCACTACGCCCTCGCCGCCTTCGTCGGCATCCACGGCGATGTCCGCGGCGAGCACGAGGACGACGCCGAAGACACCCGGAACACCCAGGCCGGCGAAGGCTCCGGGACCGGCCGCGAGGATCTCCTGAACCGTCACGACGACTCCCGCGACCGGGCCATCGAACTCGGTCTGCGGACAGCGGAGTCGGAGCAGGACCTCCCGCTGCGCAGCTGGGCGCCCGTCGCCCACAACACCGCAGCCGCACTGCTGAGGCGCTGGCTGGCCACCAGGAACCGCGACGACCTCGAGAAGTCCATCGCGCTGAGCCGACGGACCCTCGACAGGGCGGGCCTCGCACGGCACCCGCTGTCGGCCCTGCTGCTGGGCCAGTCCCTGATCCACCACGCGCGGAACTACGGCAACGCGACCTCCGACTCCGACTCCGGCGCCGTCTCCGAGACGCAGGCCGAGGCCGCCGCCGTGCTCCGCGCCCTCTCCGCCCACACCGCCGGCCCCGCCAGAATGCGCTTTGCCGCCGCCCGTTGGTGGGCGGCAGCCACCGGACGCCCGGACGAGGAGACGCTCGCCGCATGCCGGCAGCTGATGGAGCTGATGCCGCTCGTCGCCTGGGTGGGCGCTCCCCGGACGGTGCGGGAGGCGGCCCTGGCCGACGAGGCGGGCCTGGTGTCGATGGCGGCCCAGGCTGCGGTGGACGCCGAACGGCCCACCGATGCGGTCGAGTTCCTGGAACTGGGGCGGGGGGTCCTGTGGTCCCAGAGCCTCGATCTGCGCACCGATCTCACCGAGATCGAGGAGGCCGACCCGGAACTGGCGGCCCGCCTCGTCGCGGTGCGCCGGGCGCTGGACGCCTCGGCCGCCGCCGGTGAGGTCCCAGGCGGTCCGCCATCGACCGTCGACGCTCCGGGGTTCTCGCCCCTGGAACCCGTCGACCCGGACTGGGCCGCCGCGCTCCGGCGGGCGCGGGACATCTCGATGACCGGCGACAGGGAGCCCCTCTTCGACTTCCTCGCTCCGCTGACCGCGGCCGACGACCCCCGTGTCGCCGCCTCCGCGGAGTTCGGCCGCGCCCTGGTGCTCCTCGACCGCGGCGACCGGGACGGCGCCCGCGAGGCGCTCACCCGCGCGGCGGGGCACGACTCAAGCATCGCCCCGGCCGCCGCCAACGCCCTGGGCGACCTGCTCGTCGGAGACGACGACTTCGCAGACGCCCGAGCCGCCTACGAACAGGCCCGCGACTCGGCCGACCCGGCGGAGGCCGAGGAGGCGGCGGCCAAGCTGCGCCGCCTTGACGAACTCGAGGCCGCGGCGGCCCGGCTCGGCCCGGAACTGGCCCTTCTCCTCATCTACGGCGACCCGCCCCGTCTCATCGCCGCCGGCGTGCAGTTGATGTCCGAAGGGCACTTCCCCCAGGCGGCCCCCTTCCTCGACCGCGCCCTGCGCCGGCTCCCGCCCGAGGAGAAACCCCTGCTCGCCCCGCTCCTCGCCCGGGTCCGCCAGGCAACAGGCGACTGCCCGGGAGCCCGCACCGCGTGGGAACTCGCCCTGAAGGCCGACGACCCCGAAGCGGTGGCCAACGCCGCCCTCGCCTTCGGTGACTTCCTGACCTGCGAATACACCCTCGAAGAGGCCCGCGCCACCTACACCCTCGCCCTCGACGTCCCCGCCACCGCGGACGAGGCCCGTGCCCGTCTCACCGCCCTCGCCCCCGCCCGTCCCCCGGTCCCTTCCCTCGAGCTGGACTTCGACTACGGCCACTGGCTGGCCCACCACGAACCACTCGAGTCCGCCCTCACCACCCTGACCCGGGCCGTCGAAGCCGGTGACCAGAGCCCCCGCACCCACTACTACCTCACCGAGATCACCGACTACGCCCACGACCCCGGCCCGCAGCGAGAGGGGAACCACCTCCACCGCGTCCTCGCCCTGGCCACCGAGGCCGACGCCCCACTGGTCCTCCTCTGCCGTGCCCGCCTGCGCAGCATCCACGGTGACCGGCACGGCGCCCGACTCCTCTTCGACGACGCCTACCGGGCCGCCGTCGCCGCGGGCGACTCCGAGCTCGCCGCCCTGGCCGCCGTCAAACAGGCCGATCTCCTCCGCGGTTCCGGCGACTTCGAGGCCGCCCACGCCGCCTATCAGCGAGCAGTTCGCACCGGCCACCCCCACCACTCCCCCGCCGTCGCCTTCGACATGGCCGGCATGCTGAGCGAAGCCGGCCGAGAGGAGGAGGCCCGCAGCGCCTACCGCTCCATCATGGCCGGCGGCCACCCCGTCCAGGGCGGCATGTCCGCCGTCAACCTCGGCCTGAGCCTCCTGAGGTCGGGCGACACCCCCGGCGCCGTGGAGGCGTTCGAGTGGGCGGCCAACGGTGCCTGGCAGGACGCGGCGGACCGGGCCAGAGCCATGCTGGCGAAACTCTCCTCCCAGGGGTGAGGACGAGGCTCACCCTCCTTCTTCTCACTCCGGACCCCGCCCATGGGGCAGTGCTGCCCGAGGTGGGCGGAGCCGTTCGGCAACCGCCACCGGTCGTCCGGCTCCGGTACGGGCACCGCGGCCGCTTCAGTCGCCTGCGGCGCCGCGGCGGGTTTCCTCCCCGCCGTCCACCGGCAGCCCGACCTCACGAAGGACGGGAGGACCGTCGTGGACGGCCGCGGCTCCGGGACCGGCGTCCCCGGCGTGTTCGCCGCGGGCGGCGTGATCGGCCCCGCCCACCACGAGGCCGTCACCGCCGCGGCGTCCAGGACCGTCTTCGTCTCCGGGCCGTGTCCTTCCGCCCCAAGGGCGGCGAAGTCGCCAGGACCGAGGCCGGTGCCCGGCCCCGGGCGGGCCCTCGGGGCCGGGTCGGCCTGCTGCCTCGTCCGGCCACCGGGCGCACGGGCCGGCATGACGGTCCCCTCCCCGCCGCATCGGTTCTCCGGGCCGTGCCGGGAAAGGGACCGTCGGAGCGCGCGCCACACCCTTCTCCGGCCACCCTGGAGGCAAACCTCGGTACCGTCCGTCAAGACCACGACACCGCCACCGCACAGGCCCGGTCCGGCCGGGCGAGGGGAGCACGCATGAGCGAGTCCATGAACCAGGCAGCCTCCGGATCCGGGGGCGACGGCCGCACCGATCCGCTCGTGCAGCTGTCCCTGGAACAGTTGCGCCGGCGCACCAGCATGAAGTGGCGCGCGTATCCCGAGGACGTCCTCCCGCTCTGGGTGGCGGAGATGGACGTCCCCCTGGCACCCGCCGTCGCCGACGCCCTGCACCGGGCCGTCGAGCTGGGAGACACCGGATACCCCTACGGCACCGCCTACGCCGAAGCCGTCGCCGCGTTCGCCGCCGCGCGATGGCGGTGGGACGGCCTGCGCGTGGAGAACACCGCGATCGTGCCCGACGTCATGCTGGGCGTCGTCGAGATCCTCCGCCTCATCACCGGCCCCGGCGACGCGGTCGTCGTCTGCTCACCCGTCTACCCGCCGTTCTACGCGTTCGTCGCGCACGACGGCCGGGACGTCATCGAGGCCCGTCTCGGCCCCGACCTGCGGGTCGACCTCGGCAGTCTCGAAGAGGCGTTCATACGCGCACGGCGCCGCGGCCGCCGCGCGGCATTCCTGATGAGCAATCCGCACAACCCGACCGGTGTCGTCCATACCCGCGCGGAACTCGAAGCGATCGCCGCGCTCGCCCGCAGACACGGTGTCCGGGTGGTCTCCGACGAGATCCACGCCCCGCTGGTGCTGCCCGGAGCCGTCTTCACCCCCTTTCTCGGCGTTCCCGGCTCCGAGAACGGTTTCGCCCTGACCTCCGCGTCCAAGGCATGGAACCTGGCCGGTCTCAAGGCCGCCATCGCCATCGCCGGCACCGAAGCCGCGGACGACCTTCGGCGTATGCCCGAAGAAGTCGGCCACGGCCCCAGCCACCTGGGCATCCTCGCCCACACGGCAGCGTTCCGCGACGCCGCCGACTGGCTCGACGAACTCCTGCTCGGGCTCGACGACAACCGGAGCCTGCTGGGCAAGCTGGTCGACGAACACCTCCCCGGTGTGGGGTACGTCCCGCCCCAGGGCACCTACCTCGCCTGGCTGGACTGCACCGGGCTGAGGCTGCACGACGACCGCCCGTCCGACGGCCCGGGCATCGTGAGCGATGTCGCCGGACCGGCGAGGATGTTCCTCGACGAGGCCCGCGTCGCCCTCAGCTCCGGGCACGTCTTCGGCACTGGCGGCGCGGGATGCGTACGCCTCAACTTCGCGACCTCCCCGACGATCCTGTGTCAAGCACTCGCGCGCATGGGACGCGCGCTCGCCGATTTCAGGCAAGCGCCCCGTCCCTGACGGCGTCCGGCTCGGGACCGACGTTCCACAGCCGGGTCAGCAATCGTCCGGCCGTCACCGAACGAGCACCGCAGCCCGCCCGGAACTCGGGGCACTCCGGCCCGCTCGTCCCGGAGCACCGGATCAGTCGAGGTCCAGGCCCCGGCGGCCGGTGCCGTTGAGCTGGTCGGCGGTAAACCGGCCGTCCCAGGAGCGCTCGTAGTGCTCCTCGGGGAAGTCTGCCGGGCTCGAGCCGGTGGCGAACGCCTCCCTGACGGAGGCCGCGTACTTCTCGTTGCGGGGGCACCAGGGGGCGGCGGGGATGTACATGACGTTGCCCCAGCCCTTCTGGTTCTCGACCGGGGCGACGCTGTGGACCATGTCGCAGTGCCACCAGACGGAATCGCCGGCCCTGACGTCGGGGATGGGTGTCAGGGCCCGGTAGAGCATCGGGTGCCAGCGCCTGGTGACGGGGAACACCTGGTTCGTCCGCACGCCGCACATGGAGTCCTCGGGCACGTCCGGCAGCAGGGGCCGCAGGAGCAGGTAGGACATGATCTCCGGAATCGGCACGGTGTGGAGCACGCCCTGGTCGGCGTCCATGTCCGACAGGGCGGTCCAGCCCTGGAAGGTGCGGAACGCGGAGCACATGGTGGAGCCGGGGTACTGAGGGCCGGTGGTGCGGTGGGCCGCGTCCCAGGGGTCGTACTGCTCGGCGGTGCCGTCGAAGAGGTGGCGGAACGCCCTCTGGTACTCCTGGGTCATCCACAGGTCCAGGGTGCCGGGGTCGCAGTGGGTGCCCAGGCCCGCGGAGTCGGCGCCCGGCGGGCGGCGGCGGATGCGGTCGGGGTACAGCGCGTCGCGGTCGGGGTCGAACCACTGGGTGCCGTCGTCGGAGGCGTGCTTCCAGAACGAGTTGAGGAAGGACTGGACGGTGGCCATGCGCTCGGACTGACGGGCCTGCATCTGGGCCTGGGACCAGTAGACGGGGTAGATCTCGGGCTTGGAGCCGACGCTGCCGAAGAAGTCGTCGCCGGGCCCGGTGTAGTTCTCGAAGAACTGGTTGCGCTCGACGTAGTCGACGATGCCGGCATCCCAGGCCAGTGCCTGCTCGCGCGGGAAGTGGCCGCGTACGACGAGGCAGCCGCGCTTCTCGAGCTTGGCCATGTCCGCCGGTGTGACGGTTCCGCCGGCGATCGCGTCGTAGTCCAGGACGGGCCACACCTCCTCGCCGCGCTCCCGCTCGGCCTCGATCTCGGCGATGCGGGCCTCGATGTGCTGCTCGACGGCCGAGAACACCTCCTGGACGGTGCGGCCGGAGGCTTCGATACGGGCCCGCAGAGCGGGCTTGATCTCGCGGATGGCGGCTGTGGGGTCCGCCGGGGTCTGCTGCCAGTGCGGCAGGGCAGTGGCGTGGTGCGGATCAGCGGCGAGCGTCATCGCCCGACTCCTTTGGTGAGGACTCCTTACTGGATATGACGGTAAGCATCCCGCCACCTTTAGGCAAGAGCCCTTACTAGAATGGTGCGCATGACCCCGCCGAAGCCGTCACTGGAGATGCTGCGCACCCTGACCGACGAGAACGTGCTGCGCTCTCTCATGGCCCACCCGCGCCTGACCAGGGCGGAGATCTCCGCCCGCACCGGGATCTCCAAACCCACGATTTCCGACAGCGTCCAGCGCCTGGCCGGAGCCGGCCTGGTCGTGGACACCGGCGAACGCACCACCGGACGCGGACGGGCCGGCTCGTACTACTCCCTCTCCCCCCTTCTCGGTGCCGCCCTGGTGGCCGCCATCACCCCGCACGGAGTGGTGGCCGAAGCGGTCGACGCCCTCGGCCACGTCCACGGGCGGGTCCGCACCGCGCTGGAGGCGAACGCGGGGTCCCAGGTGGCCGCCGAAGCCCTCGTCACGGCAGCCGGACAACTGGCCGGGCGGATCCCCGGCCGGCTGCGCCTCGCGGTGGTCAGCGCCGCCGACCCGGTGGACCGCGGGACAGGCCGGCTCGTGCACCTGCCCGATGCCCCCTTCCTCGTCGGCGACCTCGACCCTGCCACCGTCCTGGCGACCACCGTGTCCGGACCCGTCCTCGTGGACAACGACGTCAACTGGGCCGCCCGCGCCGAGCACCAGGCCGGCTGCGCCAAGGGCGTCGACGACTTCGTCTACCTCCACCTCGGCCAGGGCCTGGGCTGCGCCGTGGTGAGCGACGGCGTCGTCCGGCGCGGGCACAGGGGACTCGTCGGGGAGATCGCCCACCTCTGCACAGCGGGCCCGGACGGTCTGGCCATGGCCTTCACCGAGGTCTTCGCCGTCCTCGGCCTGCGCCGGCCCTCCTCCACCGCCATCGACGTCCCGGTGCTCCAAGAGCTCCTCGCCCGTCACGACGAACAGGCGGAGCGGGTCCGCGCCGTACTGGTCCGGGCCATCGGCGGTGTCCTTTCCGCGGCCGTCTCGCTCGCGGACCCCCGCATGGTCGTCATCGGCGGCGAGTGGGGCCCGTACCCCGGCCTGATCACCGCCATCGACGAGCACTTCAGCCGCACACCGCGCCCCGTTCCCCTCACCGCGGCCGTGCTGTCGTCGCCCGAACTCACCGGTGCGCGTTCCCGAGCCGTGGAAGAGCTCCGCTCCCTCATCGTCCGGACGGCTCGCCCCGCACCGGAGGCGTAAGAACCTGTCCGCACCTGTCCGCGCGGGCGGAAAGCCGGTTACCCGGAGGGTGCGGCTCTCCTTGTCCGTTCGCCTGTCCGTTTACCGGGCATCTTGCGGAAGGCCCCGGCGTTCACGCCGGGGATGAATGCATCTCTGGACTGCTCTGACCCGCAGGTCACAGCGGACGTTGTTGCTGCTCGATGTACGTGCGGATGATCGACAGCGGTGCCCCGCCGCACGAGGCGGAGAGGTACGAGGGCGACCACAGGTGCCCGTGCATGATGGCCCGGTTGATGTGGCCGGTGAACTCCTGCCGTATTCGGCGGGCGGAGACGCCCTTGAGGCTGTTGACCAGCCTGGAGACGGCGACCTTGGGCGGGTAGTGCACCAACAGGTGGACGTGATCACGTTCGCCGTTGAACTCCTTCAGCTCCGCCTCGAAGTCCTCGCACACCTTGCGCATGATCTCTTCGCAGCGTGCCAGCATCTCGTCGTCGAACACCCCGCGCCGGTACTTCGTCACAAAGACCAAGTGCACATGCATCGCCGAAACCACATGCCTGCACACACCGAGGAGCGCGCCTGGCTCGCCGACGTCTCGGCGGTCGTCCTGCAGCAGTCTCTGCGGGACCTGGACACCGCCTACCAGAACTTCTTCGACAGCCTCAAGGGCAAGCGGCAGGGCCGCAAGGCCGGCCCGCCCCGCTACAAGTCGAAGAAGGACACCCGGCAGTCGATCCGCCTCAACACCAACGCCTTCTCCCTGAAGGACGACGGCACGGTGTACGTGGCCAAGGTCGGCCACCTCAAGGTCACGTGG
>NZ_QFDQ01000096.1 GCF_003270085.1 Streptomyces triticisoli
GGCGCGCCGCCGCCCCCCGGGACCCGGACGCGCTGCTGGTCGCCGCCCAGCTCGCGGTCGACCGTGCCTGGCCCTCGCCCGCGCGGGCCGAGCTGCTGCGCGAGGTCAGCCCGCTGATCACGGCCGCCGCGCGCGCCGACGACCGCGACCCTGTGCCGTGGCGGGTCGCGCTGGACCACGCGCGCGGCAGCCGCGCCGGGCACCGGTACTTCGAGGAGCTGTGGGAGGCCGCGGTCCGCCGCGCCCCGCACCACTACGGCTGCCACGTCGCCGCCCTGCGCTACCTGGCCTCCTGCTGGCACGGCTCCCACCGCGAGTGCTTCGACTTCGCCGACCTGGCCGCCCAGGACGCCCCGGCCGGCTCCCTCGCCCAGGCCCTGCCGCTGCGGGCCGCCTTCACCTACCTGACCGACGGCTGCGGACCCGAGATACCCCGGGCCCGGCTGGATGTGGCCGCCGACCGGGCGATCGCCCTGTCCGCCGGTTTCCCGGCGGCCGTGCCCCGGCCCGCGGAGTTCCGCAACCTGCTGGCCTACGTCCTGGTGCGCCTCGGCCGCCGGGAGGACGCCCTGGTCCAGCTGCGCCTCACCGGCCCGTACGCCACCTCGTTCCCCTGGGACCGGCTGTCGGACGACCCGCTGGGCCTGTTCCTCCGGCTGCGCCGCGACATGGTGGCGGCACCGCCGGCGCAGCCGTCCCGGCGGCCGCGAAGAGAGCGCGGCGGACACGGCCGCTCCCGCGAGCATTAGGCTTTTGCGCCGTGACCACCGTCCGCCTCCCGCTCTTCCCGCTGAACTCGGTGCTGTTCCCGGGGCTGGTGCTCCCGCTGAACGTCTTCGAGGAGCGCTATCGCGCCATGATGCGCACGCTGCTGAAGACACCCGAGGACGAACCGCGCCGGTTCGCCGTCGTGGCCATCCGTGACGGCCACGAAGTGGCCGCGAGCGCCCCGGGCCTGCCCGATCCGACAGCTCTGCCCGAGCGCGGCGCCGCGGCCGGCTTCGGCCCCGACCCGGCCAAGGCGTTCCACGGCGTGGGCTGCGTGGCGGACGCGGCGACCGTACGGGAGCGGGCCGACGGCACCTTCGAGGTGCTGGCCACCGGCACCACCCGGGTGCGGCTGCTGTCGGTGGACGCCTCCGGCCCGTTCCTCGTGGCCGAGCTGCAGGAGCTGACCGAGGAGCCCGGCGACGAGGCGGGCGCGCTGGCCGAGGGGGTGCTGCGGTCCTTCCGCCAGTACCAGAAGCGGCTGGCGGGCGCGCGGGAGCGGTCGCTGGCCACGGGCGCGGAGCTGCCGGACGAGCCGAGCGTGGTGTCGTACCTGGTGGCGGCGGCGATGATGCTCGACACGCCGACCAAGCAGCGGCTGCTCCAGGCGCCCGACACGTCCTCGCGGCTGCGCGACGAGCTGAAACTCCTGCGCACGGAGACGGCGATCATCCGTAGTCTGCCGTCACTGCCGGCGTCGGACCTGACGCGTGGCGCGACCAGCCTGAACTGAAAGCTGCGCACATGGCGAAGAAGGCGAAGAAGCAGCAGGAAAGAGGGGCGCGCGAAGCGCATCCGAAGAAGGGTGGTGGCGGGCGACGGGCGGGCGGTACGCCGGCGACGGTGGCCCTCACCTCCGCGGGCGTGGAGTACACGGTCCACGCCTACGACCACGACCCCTCCCACCCCTCCTACGGCGAGGAGGCGGCCGAGGCGATGGGGGTTTCCCCGGACCGGGTCTTCAAGACGCTGGTCGCCGACGTCGACGGCACGCTGACGGTGGCCGTGGTGCCGGTGGCGGGCTCCCTGGACCTCAAGGCCCTGGCGGCGGCGGTCGGCGGCAAGCGCGCGGCCATGGCCGACCCCGCGCTCGCGGAACGCACCACGGGCTACGTCCGCGGCGGCATCTCACCCCTGGGCCAGCGCAGGAGACTCCCCACGGTCCTGGACGACTCGGCCACCGCCCACGCCACGGTCCGTGTCTCGGCGGGCCGCAGGGGCCTGGAGGTGGAACTGTCCCCGGCCGACCTGGCGGGCCTGACCAACGCGGTGCTGGCCCCGATCGGTCGCTCGTAGTCGCGGGCACCCCGCGAGCGCGGGCAAGCCCCCCGCGCGACGGCAGCCTACGGCGCCGGAGTCTCCTCGTACGGCTCCGGATCCCGCGGCCCGAACAGCGCCGTCACCCCGAGGTGGACGACCAGCGCGGCCAGCGGCCAGGCCAGCAACGCCCCCTTCGCCCCCAACTGCAGCGGCGCCGGAAACGTCACTCCTTTGCCCACCGCCTTGGCATGGGCGATCAGATCCCGCTCAGGCCCCAGCGCCACCCCCAGCCGCCAGGCCAGCAGCGACCCCAGCAGCCCCCCGGCGCACAGTGCCACCACCAGCGGCACACCCCCACGTCGCCGCGCCAGGAAAACGGCCACCGCGCTCACCGCACCGAAGGCCAGTCCCAGCAGCGTGAACGTTCCGTCGATCCCGATCGCCTGTTCGCCCTCGGTGTCCTTGGGGTAGACGACCCAGTTGTTCCAGGAGACGTCCCCGACCAGCGGCACCCGCGGTGCCAGCCACAGCCAGAGCAGTCCCAGCAGCACCCCGCCGAGCGCCACGGCCACCAGGACGACGACGGCCTCCCGAATCTCGGCCCTCAGCCCGGGGCCGTCCTGGTCGTAGGCGGTCACCGCCCGGATCCCGGCGGGCGGCACCTGCCGGCCCTGCGCGCCTCCGAGGTGCCCTGAGTGCCCTGAGTGCCCGGGCTGCCCTGAGTGCCCGGAGGACCGGAACGGCTGTGAGGGCCGCCGGTGCGGCGGCGGAGACGGAGTCAACGGAGCGGTCACCTCGTCATCGTGCCAGTTGCGTCGAAAACCCGGGTCACCGAACGGCCGCCCGGCGATACGCCCAGGTGGCGACGGCCAGCGAGACCACCCCGACCCCGGCGCAGACGGCCATGTCGGTGAAGACCAGCACCCAGTCGGGCCGGGCCGCGAAAGTGCGCGCGTACGCCTCCACGCCGTACGTCGACGGCAGCAGGTCGCGCAGCAGCCGTACCGCCTCCGGCATGCGGTCGGGGGGCAGCACGCCGAGCAGCAGCGCCGCCGACATGCCCAGCTGTCCGAACAGGGTGGCGAGTTCCGGGCGCGGCGCGAGCAGCCCGCAGGCGGCGCCGAGTCCGGAGAGCGCGGCCCCGGCGAGCGGGATCACCGCCGCCAGCACCCACAGGTTGCCCAGCGGCAGCCCGAACAGCACGGATCCGAACGCGGCGGTCACGAGTGCGCCCGGCACCGTGAAGGACGCGTAGGCTGCCGCCGCGCCCAGCACCACGGCCGCGGGCGGCACCGGCAGCGTCGCGTAGTGGTCGAGCCCGCCGCTGGCCCGCAGCTGCCCGAAGTACTGGGCGAGCAGGTTCAGGGCGACGTAGGCGACGACGACGACCGACGCGCCGGCCACCACGTACTGGGCCTCACTGCCGCCGCTGACCACGCCCCGCATCATGATCATGATGCCGATCGACTGGAAGGTCGCCACGAACAGCAGCGGTATCCGCGCCACGCGCGCGCGTGACAGCTGGGCCCGGTACACCGCGGCCAGCGACGGCCACAGCCGCGCCGGCGGCCCGAGCTCGGCCGCCGGACCGGCGCCGCCGTCCTGTACGGCCGTCGCGCCCGGCAGCACACCGGCGGGTACGACACTCACGTCGAACTGCTCCTCTTCCCTGCGGCGGACGCCGCCCCCACGACGAACGCGGTGCGCGTGGCGGGTGCGGGTGCCGTTCCGGCCGCGCTCCCGGCGCCGGACGGGTTCCCCGCGGCGCCCGCGCGATCCCGTCGATCCTCCCATCGATCCCATACGGATTCCCCGGCCCGCGCACTCACACCTTCACCAGCCCCTGCCGGGCGGCGCCACCCAGTGCCAGGTACACGTCCTCCAGGCTGGGCGTGGCCAGGGTGAAGTCGTCCAGGGCGGCGTAGGCGGCCCCGCCGGTGACCGTGGCGACGACGGCGCGGGCCTCCTCGGGCGCGAGCCGCAGTGTCCAGCGGCGCCCGGACTCCACGGCCCGCTCCTCGAGGGCGGCGACCTCCGCGACCTCCAGGGGAGCCCGCTCCCGCCACACCAGTTCGACGCGCACCTCGCCGGAGACCCGCTCCTTGAGCGCGGCCGGGGTGTCGCAGGCGATGACCCGGCCCCGGTCGAGGACGGCGACCCGGTCGAGGACGGTCTCGGCCTCGATGACGTTGTGGGTGACCAGCACCACCGTGGTGCCGCGCTCGGCACGCCGCCGGTCGACGGCGGACCACACCGCCCGCCGCGCCACCGGGTCCATGCCGGTGGTCGGCTCGTCGAGCACGAGCAGCGAGCGCTCGCCGACCAGTGCGGCGGCGAAGCAGGCGAGCCGCCGCTGGCCGCCGGAGAGCTTCTTCAGCGGGCGCCCGGCGATCGGTGTGAGACCCAGTTCGTCCAGGACGGCGTCGCGCTCGGCACGCGCCTGCCTGAGGTCCAGGCCGCGCAGCCGTCCGGTGGTCTCGGCGGCGAGGGAGACGGTCAGCTCGTCCAGGGCGCCGGACTCCTGCCCGAGGTAGGCGAGGATCCGCGCGGCCCGCTCGGGGTGGGCCACGATGTCGTGGCCGAGGATCCGTACGGTGCCGTGGTCGGGGCGCATCAGCCCGGTGAGCTGGCGTACGAGGGTGGATTTGCCGGCGCCGTTCGGGCCGAGCAGTCCGAAGATCTCACCGCGCCGGACGTCGAGCTCGACCCCGTCGGTGGCCCGTACCTCGGGCGCCGCGGGCACGCCGCGCCGGCCGCGCAGCGCGGGATAGGTCTTGGTCAGTCCGCGCACCGCGCACACGACGTCGTCCCCGGACCGAAGTGCCTGTACCGCGCGCGTGCTCACAAAGGACGAGGGTACGGGGTCGGCGGACCTCGCTCGCCCTCGGGTCGGCCCCTGCCCGGTGGGGGCCCCGCCTCAGTCGCCCGCGGGGGCGTGCTCGGTGGAGGTCCGTACGTCGATCTCCCGCCAGAAACCGGCCCGGATGGCGTACCGGTCGTGCTCGTCGATCTGGTCGTCCTTGTGCGCGAGCAGCCCGAACCGGGCGGCGTAGCGCAGCAGCTCGCCGTCGATGCGGTGCGGGATCCGCGGGTACATCGACGACAGCCTCTGCAGGTGCGCCTGGTCGCCCAGCCGCTCCACCCAGCGCCGGGCGAAGACCTGCCCGACCTCGTACGGGTCACCGCCGACGGTCGTGATGTCCTCCTCCCGGTCCGCCCACCGCTGCTCGGCCGTGGTCAGCTGGGCGAGGATCGGCATGGAGGCGGCCTCGGGGGGCTCGGCGGTCACGCCCGGGCGGTCCACCCAGCCGCGGTCGGAGGACCAGCGCAGGGTGGCCGTGGTGGGGTGCTGGGCGGGCGGGGCGGGCGGGGCGCCGGGGGCGCGCAGCGCGGCGAGGTCCTTGGGGGTGGGCACGCCCTTGCCGGCCGGTGCCCGTCCCTCGGTGCCGGCCGGACCGGCAGCCGCGGCCGGGTGCGGGCGCTGCTCGGCGGGGCGTTCGGCGGTGGTGCCGAGCCCGGACTCGGGCAGCGGCGCGGAGAGGATCGCGGCGATCTCGGGGCGGGGCGCGGGCGGGGGCGCGCAGACGCCGCCGAATTCCTTGGCGCGGACGGCCTTGGTGATCCACGTACGGTCCAGGACACGCCGCTCGTCGGCCTCGGCGACCAGGTCCTCGGACTGGTTGTAGTCGCCGTCGGCGGCCTGCACCGCCCACAGGTGGACGGCGACGCCGTGCTCCTTGGCAGCCATCATGCCGGGCAGCAGGTCGCCGTCACCGGTGACGAGGACGACGTCGGAGCAGGCACGGTTGCGGGCCAGTTCGGTGAGTTCGGCGTGCATGGCGGCGTCCACGCCCTTCTGCGCCCAGCGTCCGTCGCTGCGGGTGAGCGCGCCGAGCCGGACGGTGACCCGGGGCATCACGCGCAGCCGGCGGTGCTCGGGCTGCGGTACGCGGTCGGGGGCGCCGTCGAACCAGTAGATGCGCAGCAGGGGCCGCTGCGTGTCGGACTCGGCCTGTTCGCGCAGCCCTTGGACGAGGGCGGTGTGGTCCACGGTGATCCGGGACCGCGACGGCTCCCCGGCGAGAAGACTCGCGGCGGCCCCCAGCAGATACCCGGCGTCCACCAGGACGATGCAGCGGTCCACGCGATCCACCCTCTTTCCGGGAGGTTGTTTCGGGTTGGCTTCGGGCTTGCTTCGAGTCTGCCCGACCCGGCCGGGGTTAACGGCCCGAACTCGATCTTCGGCGTGGCGTTTCCGGGACCGGCGGTCCGATGACCCGTGTTACATGCGGTAATTATCCGACATGCGTTCATTGACGGCCTATGTGAGTCTGGTCCCGGCCCTGGCCCCTAGATCCCCCACAGGAGGCTGATCACCATGGCCAAGAACCGGAAGCAGGACCGCAGCCGGCAGAAGACGACCGTGACCGCGAACGGCCCGCAGGAGACGGAGCACTCCGTGACGGAGTCGCAGCCCGAACACCACCACGCGCCGCAGACGAGTCCCGCTGATACGCCCCGCAAGGGACGTCAGAAGCGCTTCGGCCACAACTGAGGCCCCGGGCACGGGCCGTTGAACGAGCCCACGTAACCACGAGGGGCGTACCCGGTGTTGCGGGCACGCCCCTCGCTCGCGTCAGCCGGCCAGGCAGGACGGGCCGAGCAGCACCTTCAGGTCGCCGAACAGCGCGGGGTCCGGCTTGACCCGGTGCCGGTCCAGGCGCAGCACGGTCGTCTTGCGCGGCCCCTGCAGCTTGATGCGGACCTCGCTGTCGCCCTTGTGGTGGCTGAGGATCTCGCCGAGGCGGCTGATCATGGGCGGGGTGACCTTCAGGGCGGGGATGGTGAGGATCACCGGCGCGTTGGCGCCCGCGGTGGACAGGTCGGGGACCATCAGCTCCATCGCGACCAGGCGGGGCACGTCCTCCCGCTTGTCCAGGCGGCCCTTGACGAACACCACGGCGTCCTCGACGAGTTGGGTCGACACCAGCTGGTACGTCGCCGGGAAGAACATGCACTCGATGGAGCCGGCCAGGTCCTCGACCGTGGCGATCGCCCAGGCGTTGCCCTGCTTGGTCATCTTGCGCTGCAGGCCGGAGATGATGCCGCCGATGGTGACGACCGCGCCGTCGGCGTGCTCGCCGCCGGTGAGCTGGGAGATACCGGCGTCGGCCTTGTCGGCGAGCACGTGCTCCAGGCCGAAGAGGGGGTGGTCGGAGACGTACAGGCCGAGCATCTCCCGCTCCTGGGCGAGCAGATACGTCTTGTCCCACTCCTCGGTGGAGAACTCCACGTCCAGTCCGAAGCCGGGCTCGTCGCCGGTCTCCTCGCCCATCCCGCCGAAGAGGTCGAACTGGCCCTCGGCCTCCTTGCGCTTGACCGCGACCACGTTGTCGATCATCGGCTCGTACTGCGCGGTGAGGCCCTTGCGGGAGTGCCCCATGGTGTCGAAGGCGCCGGCCTTGATCAGCGATTCGGTGGTGCGCTTGTTGCAGACCACCGCCTCGACCTTGTCGAGGTAGTCGGGGAAGGAGGCGTACTTCCCCTTGGCCTTGCGGGTCCTGATGATCGACTCGACGACGTTGGTGCCGACGTTGCGCACGGCGGACAGGCCGAAGAGGATCACCTCGTCGCCCTGCGCGGCGAAGTTGGACTCGGACTCGTTGACGTTGGGCGGGAGCACCCGGATGCCCATGCGGCGGCACTCGTTGAGGTAGACCGCCGACTTGTCCTTGTCGTCCTTGACGGAGGTCAGCAGGGCGGCCATGTACTCGGCGGGGTGGTTGGCCTTCAGGTAGGCGGTCCAGTACGACACCAGGCCGTACGCGGCGGAGTGGGCCTTGTTGAACGCGTAGCCGGCGAAGGGGACCAGCACGTCCCACAGGGCCTGGATGGCCTCGTCGCTGTAGTTGTTCTTGCGGGCGCCGGCCTGGAAGATGACGAAGTTCTTCTCCAGCTCCTCCGGCTTCTTCTTGCCCATCACGCGGCGGAGGATGTCGGCCTCGCCCAGCGAGTAGCCGGCGATGATCTGGGCGGCCTTCTGCACCTGCTCCTGGTAGACGATCAGGCCGTAGGTGACGTCCAGGACCTCCCTGAGCGGCTCCTCCAGCTCCGGGTGGATGGGGGTGATCTCCTGCTGGCCGTTCTTGCGCAGGGCGTAGTTGGTGTGGGAGTTCATGCCCATCGGGCCCGGCCGGTACAGGGCCGAGACGGCGGAGATGTCCTCGAAGTTGTCGGGCTTCATCAGGCGCAGCAGGGAGCGCATGGGGCCGCCGTCGAACTGGAAGACGCCGAGGGTGTCGCCGCGCTGGAGCAGTTCGAAGGTCTTGGGGTCGTCCAGCTCCAGGCCGAGGAGATCGATGTCGATCCCCTTGTTGGACTTCACCATCTTCACGGCGTCGTCCATGATCGTCAGGTTGCGCAGGCCCAGGAAGTCCATCTTCAGCAGGCCGAGCGACTCGCAGCTCGGGTAGTCCCACTGGGTGATGGTCACGCCGTCGGTGTGCCGGACCCAGACCGGGACGTGCTCGGTGATGGTCTCGCTGGACATGATCACGCCGGCGGCGTGCACGCCCATCTGCCGGACCAGGCCCTCCACGCCGCGTGCGGTGTCGATGACCTTCTTCACGTCCGGCTCGTTCTCGTACATCGAGCGGACCTCGCCCGCCTCCGAGTACCGCGGGTGCTCGGGGTCGGTGATTCCGGACAGCGGGATGCCCTTGCCGAGGACGTCGGCGGGCATGGCCTTGGTGATGCGGTCGCCCATCGCGTACGGGTAGCCCAGCACGCGCGCGGAGTCCTTGATCGCGTTCTTGGCCTTGATGGTGCCGTAGGTGCCGATCATGGCGACCTTGTCGGCGCCGTACTTCTCCGTCACGTACCTGATCACCTCGACGCGCCGGCGCTCGTCGAAGTCGATGTCGACATCGGGCATCGAGACGCGCTCGGGGTTCAGGAACCGCTCGAAGATCAGGCCGTGCGGGATGGGGTCGAGGTCGGTGATCCCGAGCGCGTAGGCGACGATCGAGCCGGCCGCGGAGCCCCGGCCGGGGCCGACTGCGATGCCGTTGTTCTTGGCCCACATGATGAAGTCGGCGACCACGAGGAAGTAGCCCGGGAACCCCATCTGGATGATGACGTCCATCTCGTACTCGACCTGCTTCTGGCGGTCCTCGGGGATGCCGCCGGGGAAGCGGCGCTCCATGCCGCGGCGGACCTCCTCCTGGAACCAGGTGACCTCGGTGTAGCCCTCGGGGATGTCGAACTTGGGCATGAGGTCGCGCTTCTCGAACATGCCCGTGGTGTCGGCCATCTCGGCGACCAGGAGCGTGTTGGCGCAGCCCTCCTGCCAGGCGTCCGAGGAGTCGATGCCGTACATCTCCTCGGTGGACTTCAGGTAGTAGCCGGTGCCGTCGAACTTGAAGCGGTCGGGGTCGGAGAGGTTCTTGCCGGTCTGGATGCACAGCAGGGCGTCGTGGGCGCCGGCCTCGTGCGCGTAGGTGTAGTGCGAGTCGTTGGTGACCAGCGGCGGAATGCCGAGCTTCTTCCCGATCCGCAGCAGGTCCTCACGGACCCTGCGCTCGATGTCGATGCCGTGGTCCATCAGCTCCAGGAAGTAGCGGTCCTTGCCGAAGATGTCCTGGTAGTCGGCGGCGGCCTTCAGGGCCTCGTCGAAGTGGCCGAGGCGCAGCCGGGTCTGCACCTCGCCGGAGGGGCAGCCGGTGGAGGCGACGATGCCCTCGGACCACTGCGCGATGGTCTCCTTGTCCATGCGGGGCCACTTCTGCAGCCAGCCCTCGGCGTAGGCGTCGGAGGACAGGCGGAAGAGGTTGTGCAGGCCCGTCCTGTTCACCGCCCACATCGTCTTGTGGGTGTAACCGCCGGAACCGGAGACGTCGTCCCGCTTCTGGTGCGGCTGGCCCCACAGCACCTTGCGCTTGTTGCGCCGGGACTCGGGGGCCACGTACGCCTCGATGCCGATGATCGGCGTGATGCCGGCCTTCTGCGCGGAGTGGAAGAAGTCGTACGCCCCGTGGAGGTTGCCGTGGTCGGACATGGCGATGTGCGTCATGCCCATGTCGTTGCACGCCTCGAACATGTCCTTCAGCCGCGCGGCACCGTCCAGCAGCGAGTACTGGGTGTGCACGTGCAGGTGCGTGAACGGCGGCTTCGACACGGTTCGGCCTCCATCAGGAAGAGTAAGACGACGGGCAGGAAGAGTAAGCGACGGGCTTCGGACAGTCCGGGGATCAGCCTCGAAGTCTAGGCCCCGGCACTGACATCGAGACGGGCACTGCGGCGCGATGGGGGTGCCCCCAGGCGTCCAGCACTGGGGGAGCCTCGATGAGGGGTGGTGGTCGGGTGACGGGTGGGCCGGTCCGCGCCGTACCTTCGGGCGGGAGGGCGCGGGCACTCCCTCGCACCGCCGGACGTTGGTGTGAGGGAAGGCCCGGCCGGACCCACGCCACACGTCAGCGCACCACCGCACCTGGAGGCATCCCGCGATGTCGGTCCACCCGCTCAACGACGAGCAGCGCGGCAAGGAGATCCTCGCCGTCCTCGACACCGCCTTCGGCGAGCTCCTGACCTCCGACCCGGCCGCGTTCCGCGCCACGCTCCGCAGGATGGCGGCCTCGGCCCTCGCGTTCCACCGGGGCACGGCCTGCCTCTTCCACCACGACCTGGGCGCCGACCGGCGCGGGGGCCCGTACCTGGACGAGCGGACCTCGCGCGTGTGGATCCACGGCGATCTGCACGCGGAGAGCTTCGGCACCCACCTGGACGCCAACGGCTGTCTGGTCTTCGGCGTCACCCGCTTCGACGAGGCGTACGTCGGCCCGTTCACCCGGGACCTCAAGCGCTTCGCCGCCTCCCTGGCCGTCCTCGGGTACGCGAAGGCGCTCAGCGACGCGCAGATCACCGAGTTGGTGACCCTCTACGCGACCGCCTACCGCGACCGGATCCACGCCCTGGCCACCGGTGCCAAGAGCGACGAGGTGCCGCCCTTCACCCTGGACACCGCCGAGGGCCCCCTCCTGGACACGCTGCGCGACGCCCGCTCCCTGACCCGCCTCGGGCTGCTGGAGTCCCTGACCGGGATCCGCGAGTTCGAGCGCCGCTTCGCGCCCGGCGGAGGCGCGATCGAGCTGGACGCCGCCACCCGCTACAAGGTGCTCGCGGCCTTCGACGGCTATCTGGAGACGCTGCCGGACGCGTCGCTGGCCCGCCCGGACTTCTACCGCGTGAAGGACGTCGCCGGCCGCCGCGGCACCGGGACCGGCCCGGCCGGGCTGCCGTCGTACGACATCCTCCTGGAGGGCCACAGCGACGCCCTGGAGGACGACGTGGTGATCTCCATCAGGCAGGCGCGGAGCCCGGCGGTCTCCCGGTACGTCATCGACCAGGCGATCCGCGGCCACTTCGAGCACGAGGGCCATCGCACGGTGGTCTGCCGCCGCGCCCTGCAGGCGCACACCGACCCGTGGCTGGGCTGGACCGAGCTGGACGGCGCGGGCCAGGTGGTCTCCGAGGTCTCCCCGTACGCCGTCGGCCTGGACTGGGGCGACATCGACGATCCGGAGGAGATCGCGCAGGTGGTCGCCGACCTGGGCCGGGCCACGGCCGCCATGCACGCGGCGGCGGACGACCTCTCCGGCGAGTCGCTGGTGCCGTTCTCCACCGAGCGGGCCATCGACGCGGCGATCGCGGGCGACGAGGAGGGCTTCGCGCCGCTGCTCGTCGACTTCGCGCACGCGTACGGGGCACGCGCGCGTGCCGACCACCGGATCTTCGTGGACCTGTTCCGCAACGGGCGGATTCCGGGTCTGTGACGAACAGGACCCTTTAACAGGGCTTTACCGGCCCGCGTGACACACTCGTATCTCGCTATGGACATATCCGGGACCCAGCTCAGAGCCGTGCGCGCGGCGCTGTTCACGGCCGTGGTCGTGACGCTCAGCACCGCGTCGCACGTGTTGCTGTCCCAGGTCCCGCTGCCGCTGAACACGGTGGCCGCGGTCGCGGCCGCCGTGTTCGTGCTCGCCTACGCCCTGGCCGGCGGCGAGCGCGGCTTCGGGCGGATCGCCGCCCTGCTGATCCCGCTGGAGCTGGCCGCCGACACCGTCTTCACCACCGGCCAGCACGTCTGCTACGGCGCCGCGGGCGGCCCGGTCGCCGGTCCCCTGCGCTCGGTCGGCTTCGACCTGCTGTGCGGCGGACGCACCGACGTCGGCACGCCGCTGGCGCGGATGACGGGCACTGACACCGACCGGCTCGCCGCGCTGCTCGCGCACGCCGACCCGGCCACCGCCTGGCTGCTGCTGGCCGCGCACGTCGGCGTCGGCCTGCTCGCGGCCGGCTGGCTGCGGCGCGGCGAGC
>NZ_QFDQ01000097.1 GCF_003270085.1 Streptomyces triticisoli
GCCCGGGGCCCGCCGCGCGGACCTCGGCGATCGCGCGGGCGTACGCCTCGGGGCCGCCGTGCACGCGGCGGGCGGCGGCGGGCGGCGGCAGGTTCTCGATGGCCGGGCAGGAGGCGTAGAGCACGGGCAGGCCACAGGCCAGCGCCTCCACGGCCGCCAGGCCGAACGCCTCCTCCGTGGACGGGGACGCGAGCAGGTCCATCGCACAGGTGAGCGAGGGCAGGTCGGGGCCGGAGGAGCCGTCGGGGAGGTAGGGACATTCGCCGGTGAACAGGACACGCCCGGCCACACCGGCCTCGTGGGCGGTACGGCGCAGGGTCTGCTCCTCGGGGCCGCCGCCCACCAGCAGCAGCCGGCAGTCGTCCGGAAGCCGGGCGAGCGCGTGGACGAGGACGTCGAACCGCTTGCCCGGGGTGAGCCGGCCGACCCCGCCGACGACGTACGCGTCCTCGGGCAGGCCGAAGCGCCTGCGGGTGTCCTCGCGCCGCCGGCGGTCGAAGCGGAAACGGTCCAGGTCGATGCCGTTCGGGATGACCTCGATACGGGGCGCGGGCACGCCCCAGTGCTTCAGGCGGTCGGCCACCGTCGGGGAGACGGCGACCGTCGCCGAGCCCAGGCGCTCACTGGCGAGGTACAGCGCGCGCACCCCCGCCGTCAGCCGGCGGCCCTCCATCTGCGAGTCGCCCAGGGAGTGCTCGGTGGCGACGACTGAGCGGACCCCGGCGAGACGGGCGGCGAGCCGGCCGTACACGCAGGCCCGGTACAGGTGTGTGTGCACCAGGTCGTAGCCGCCGGCGCGGATCAGCCGGACCAGGCGCGGCAGCGCGGTCAGGTCGCGGTTGCCGCCCATGCCCAGGTGCGTCACGCGGACGCCGTCGGCGGCCAGGCCCTCGGCGACCGTGCCGGGGTTGGTGAGCGTCACCACGTCGCAGTCGACGGGCAGGTGACGCAGCAGCAGACGCAGCTGCTGCTCCGCCCCGCCGACGCCGAGGCCGGTGATGATGTGCAGGACCTTCATGTCACAGTCCCTCCACCGGACGCCGCCGCAGCCGGTGCAGCCGGTGCTTGAGGTACAGGCGCCAGGAGGTGTCGTTCTGGCCGACGTGCACCCGCGGCAGGGCGTGCGGGCCGGTGAGCGGGCCGGGGTCGATGGCGCAGGCGTAGGCGTATCCCGCCTCCCGTACGGCGTCGACGGCGCGGGCGTCGATGGTGCCGTACGGGTAGCAGAAGCCGTCGACGCGGACGCCGGTCAGCTCCTCCAGCAGCGCGCGGCTCTCGACGAGCTCGGTCTTCAGGGTGAGGTCGTCCGCCTTGGTCAGGTCGACGTGGGTCAGGCCGTGCGAGCCGATCTCCATGCCCTCGGCGGCCGCGCGCCGGATGCCGTCCGCGGTCAGCAGCGGCTTGCGCGGGCCGAGCGGGTCCCAGGCGTTGTCGCCGCCGAGCCGTCCGGGCAGGGCGAACAGGGTGGCGCGGCAGCCCCAGCGGCGCAGCAGCGGCAGGGCGTCGGTGACGAAGTCGGCGTACCCGTCGTCGAAGGTGAGCCCGACCAGGTCCCGCCCCTCGCCCCGGGAGTGGGCGGCCAGCAGTTCGGCGACGGACACGCCCCGCAGCCCGCGCCGGCGCAGCCAGGCCAGCTGCAGGCCGAGCCGCTCGGGTGTGACCGTGATGCGGTACGGGTCGTCGGAGCAGTCGCCCACCGAGTGGTACATCGCCACCCACGGCAGCGGACCGGGGCGCGGGACGGAGAACCTGCCGGTGACGGGGAGGTCACCGGTGCCGGCGGAATCAACGGAAGCGACCATGTGTGAGCCTTCGTGTGACGGTGCGTACGGAGCGGAGTGCGGAGGCGCAGCCCTGGTCACCCAGGGCCCAGGTGAGCGGGAGGAAGACGGCGATCACGGTCAGGCAGCCGGCCGTCAGGCCCGCCGCAGGGGAGTCCGGCCGGCTCGCGACGAACGCCCCGGCGACGGTGGCGACGATCGCGGCGCGCACGGGCCTGCTCAGCTCGGCCAGCACCCGCCGGACACGGATCGAGAGGCTGTGGGGCTCGCTCTGCCGGCCCGCGCGCAGACCGGCGAGCAGCAGCGCGGCCGTGACGGTGATGCCGAGGGCGTTGGCGGCGGCGATGCCCGCCACGCCCCAGGGGGCCACGGCCGCGGCGCCGGCCCAGGACGTCACGGCGATGCCGGCGGTCATCGCGCCGACCGGGTACCAGCTGGGCCGGCCCGCCGAGAAGTAGCCGCGCACCAGGGCGCCCACCAGGGTCTGGCCCAGCAGCCCGAGGGCGTACACCCGCATGACGGCCGCCGTGGCGGCGGTGTCGTCCGCGGTGAACGCGCCGCGCTGGAAGAGCAGTTCGGTGATCTGCGGGGCACAGGCGATCACCGTGCACATGCCCAGCAGGACCAGGCAGGAGGCCAGTGCCAGATCCCGCTCCACCCGGCTGCGGGCCCGTTCGGTGTCGCCCTCCGCCAGCGCCCGGGAGACCACCGGGAAGGTGACGGTGCACAGCATCAGCGACAGCGTCATCGGGATCTGGGCGACCTTCTGCGCGTAGTTCAGGTGCGAGATGGCCCCGGCGGGCAGGGTGGAGGCGAGGAAGCGTTCGACGAGGACCTGCGACTGCCGGCACAGGGCGAACAGGAGGACGGCGGCGACCAGGGCGACCTGCACCGGCCGCGGCTCGATGTCCTCGCCGGCCGGACGGGGCGCCGGCCTGCGCGACGTCAGCTGCCGCCACAGCGAGGGGACCTGCACCGCCACCATCAGAAGGCCGCCCGCCGCGACCCCGACCGCCGCGGAGCGCACGCCCCAGCGCGCGCCGAACAGGAACATCGCGGCGACGATGCCGGTGTTGTAGGCGACGTAGATCGCCGCGGGCGCGAAGAAGCGGCGGTGCGCGCGCAGGGCGGCGCTGCAGTACCCGGCGAGCCCGAAGGACAGCACGCAGGTCGCGGTGAGCCGGGTGCAGTCGGCGGCGAGGTGGGGGTCGGGCAGGCCGGGTGCCAGGGCCCGCACCAGGTAGGGAGCCCCGCCGGCGACCAGCGCGGCCACCGCGGCCAGGGCCAGGCACAGCCGGGGCAGGGTGGAGGACACCAGGGCGCGGACCGGGTCGCCGGCGGCGCCCCGGGAGCGGCGGGCCAGCGCCAGGCTGAACGCCGGGATCAGCACCAGCGCCAGCCCGTCCTCGATGAGCAGCGTGGCGGCGAACTCCGGCACCGTCCACGCCACCAGGAAGGCGTCCGTGTCGCTGCCCGCGCCGAACAGCCGCGCCAGCGCCTGGTCGCGCACCAGGCCGAGCAGGGAGCCGGCGATCGACAGCGACGCCGTGACGAGCGTGGCCCGGGCGAGGAACTTCCGGGACGCCGAGGTCGCCTCGGAGCCCTCCACGGCCGTGGCGGCGGAACGCGCCGGGGGCACGGTCGTCGCGCCGCCGGTCGCGGGTCCGGGGGTGTGCGAAGGCTTCACCGTCATCGCGCCACGGCCTCCTCGACCCGCTCGGGCACCGCACCCCGTGGCACGGCGTCCTCGCGCTCACCGCCGGCCAGCGCCCACCACGCCACCAGCCCCAGGGCCATGCCGGTCAGCACGGTCGAGGGGCCGCCGATGTCCCCGTAGACGAAGTCGGTCAGCATCCACAGCAGCAGTCCGCAGGCGACGAGCGCGCAGGCGGGCACCGGTCCGCGCTCGCGCGTGCGCCACAGCCTGCGCAGCGCGCACACCAGCAGCGCCAGCCAGCTCCCGGCGAGCCCGAGCAGCCCGATCAGGCCCTGCTCGCTCAGCACCAGCAGATACATGTTGTGCGGTGACAGCAGCGGCTGCCGCTGGTACTCCGCCCCGGCGCCCGCGATCTCGGAGCCCGACGACAGCGCCAGGCCGGCGTGCCCGTCGCGGTACTCGGGAAAGGCCTTCAGACCGACGCCGGTCAGCGGGTGCTCGCGCCAGATGCCGGTGGCGGACGCCCACAGGGTGTACCGGTCGACCACGGAGGAGTCGGGGGCGTCGGCGACCCGCGCGATGGAGTCGATCCGCTCCTGCAGCAGCGCCGTACCGACACCGAACCCGCCCACCAGGACCACCCCCGCCGCGGCGAGGACCGCGACCGCCTTCAGCGCGCGCCGCACCCCGGCCAGCACCAGCTGCACCGCGCACGTCAGGGCGGTCGCGATCCAGGCGCCCCGGCTGAAGGACAGCGCGAGCGGCAGCAGCAGGAGCAGCGCGCAGCCGGCGGCGGCCGCCCGCTGACGCACCGGCACCCGGCCCAGCGCGATGCCGACCGCGCACACCAGGCCGAGCGCGACCGCCGTCGCCATGCCCATCACGTCGTGCGCCCCGAAGGTGCCGACCGCCCGGATCTCCTCGCCCTGGTAGGAGGCGCCGGTCCCGGTGACGTACTGGTACACGCCGAGGGCCCCCTGCCACAGCGCGAGCCCCACGAACGACCAGGCCAGCAGCCGGAAGTCGGCCCGGTCGCGGAGCAGCAGCAGCACCGCCGCCGGGACCAGTACGAAGATCTGCAGATAGCGGCCGAGGCCGTCGAACCCGGCCGCCGTCGAGGTGGCCCCCATGGCGGCGAGCGCGAGCCCCACCACCGGCAGGCCCAGCACCACGGCCGCCACGGGGGACAGCGGACGCCGCCGGTCGCGCACCAGACGGACCAGGCAGTACACCACCATCAGCCCGGAGACCACGTCGGCGGGCCCCGCGCCGGCCGGGGCCGGTGGCAGGGCCAGCAGGACGACCACGGCCACCGCGGGCAGGACCGGCGTCAGCGCGGCGGTCCGGCGCCAGGGCGCTGTCAGGGCGAGGCTCACGTCGCTCAGCTCCCCGTGGGACGTACCAACGCGGCCGCCGTGCGCAACAGGATGCAGACGTCCTGCCACAGCGACCAGTCGTCGATGTAGGCGTTGTCGAACCGGCTGCGGTCCTCGATCGAGGTGTCGCCGCGCAGCCCGTGGATCTGGGCGAGGCCGGTGAGCCCGACCCGCATCCGGTGACGGGTCGCGTAACCGGGGTAGGTCTGGCTGAACTGCGCGACGAAGTACGGCCGTTCGGGCCGCGGTCCGACCAGGCTCATGTCGCCCCGCAGCACGTTCCACAGCTGGAGCAGCTCGTCCAGCGAGGTGCGCCGCAGCATCCGGCAGAACCGGCGCATCTCGTTCTCGTTCGCCACGCTCCACCGGGTCGCCGACTCGTGCTCGTCGACCGGGCGGTGGGTACGGAACTTCAGCAGCGTGAATGGCTTTCCGTTCTTGCCGATGCGCTCCTGACGGAACACCACACCCGGCCCGTCACTGATCCGCAGCACCGCCGCACACACCAGCAGCAGCGGGCTGACCAGCAGCAACAGCGTTCCCGACACCAGGATGTCGAGCATCCGCCTGCCCACGCCCTCGCGGCGCGCCGGGGACAGGTCCAGACGCCGGCAGGGGAACCCGGCCAGCCGCTCCCTCGACGCGTACGACGGGCAGTGCGGGTCGACCTCCCACACCACGCACCCCGACGCGGCCAACGACCGCAGCAGCGGCTCCTGTTCGGCGCGCCCCGAGGGGTGGACGGCCAGCACCGCCCGCACCCCGTTCTGGATGACCGCGCGCATGACCTCCTCGGCGGTCGTCAGCACCGGCAGACCCTCGGAGCCGTCCGGCTGGTCGGCGACGATCCCCACCGGCCGCACACCGCACCGGGGGTGACGCAGCACGGCGGCGGCCACGCGCTGCGCGGTCGCCACGGGGCCGATCAGGAGCGCCGTGTGCGGATGGCGCAGCAGCGCGGCGCGTCGGCGCATGTACACGACGCCGCGCAGCGCGCAGCCCGCCGCCGCCTGCAGGGCGAGGCCCGTCAGCACGGTGCGCAGGGACAGGGGGTGCTCCGGCCGGTACGCCGCCACCAGCGCCGCGAGCGCCAGCCAGGCCACCGTGACACGGCCCCATACGGCGGGCAGTTCCTCCAGCAGCGCCGGTACCGGCGGTCTGCCGGCGCGCGGGCGCAGCAGCAGCGACGCCACGACGAGCAGGGCGACGACCAGCGGGTGGCGTTCGGCCCCGGACAGCGCCAGGACGCCCAGCAGGGCGGCGACACCGTCCGCGACGAGCAGCGGCACCGGCGAGGCCGACCGTGCCGGAGGCCGTGCGGCGGGGAACGGGAAACCGGTGGCGGTGCCGCGCGGCGGCATGACCGAGACCGGTGAGGACGGGTGGTCGTGTGGGGGTACGCCGGGTGAGGGGACGGTGGATTCCGCGGTCACGAGTGCTTCGACTCCCTGTGCTCGGTGGGCTGGACACGCTGTGCCGCCTGGTTCACCCCGGCGTCACAGCCTGGGTCGAGCGGCCGACCGTGCTCGCAGCCCCGAACGAAGCGGGCGCCCGGCTCGCTGATCGGACTCCCGTCTTGTTCGGGGCTCTCGGCGCCGCGAGCCCTCGCGCGCCCGGCCGCTGTGGACAGAGCCGCCCTTTCGGCGGCGGGCCATGGGCCGAGCAGGTCGCGGTAGACGTCCGCGACCGCCTCGGCGGTGTGCCGCACGTCGTGGGTGGCCAGCACGTGCCGGCGGGCCTCGGCGCCGAGCGACGCGCAAAGTTGCGGGTCGAGCAGCAGTTTCACGACTGCTCCGGCCAGCTCCGCCGGGGCCTCAGGCGGGACCAGGCACCGGTCGGAGAAGAAGGGCGGCAGGCTCTCGCGGGCACCGTCGACGTCCGTGACCACCACGGGCCGCCCGCAGGCCATGGCCTCCAGCGGCGCCAGCGCCATGCCCTCCCAGCGGGACGGCAGGACCACGAGGTCGGCGGCCTGGTACCAGGGGCAGGCGTCGGGGACCGCTCCTACGAACAGCACGGACCGCGGGGCCTGTTCGCGCAGCCGGCCGTCGTCCGGCCCGTCGCCGACCAGGGCGAGACGGGCGCCGGGCACCTCGCGCACGACGGCGTCCCAGGCCCGCAGCAGCACGTCCTGCCCCTTCTGCCGGCACAGCCGCCCCACGCAGACCACGAGCGGGGCGGCCGGGCCGAGGCCGGCGAGCGGCGCGAGCCCGGCCCGCGCGGTGGTGGTGTCGGCCGGGTGGAAACGCTCGGGGTCGATGCCGTTGGGTACGACGGTGAACCGGGCGTCGATCCCGGCGCGCACGCCGGTGACGCGTTCCGCCTCGCTGACGCACACCACCCGTGCGGCCCAGCGCGCCCCCCACCGCTCCCACCGGAGCGCGAGGGCCGCGGTGGTCCCGCCGACCGCCTCGAACGACCAGGCGTGCGGCTGGAAGACCGTCGGAATCCGCCCGCGCACCGCGAGCCGCCCGGCGAGCCCGGCCTTCGCGCTGTGCGCGTGCACCAGATCGGGCCGCACCTCGTCGATCAGCCGCGACAGGTGCCGTACCTCCCGCACCAGCGACGGGCCCGGCGACCGCGTCGCCTGCCAGTGACGTACGTCCGCGCCGAGCGCCCGCAGCCGCTCGGTGAGCGCGCTGTCGGGGCAGGCCGCGGTCACGTCCAGACCGGCCGCCGACTGGGCGCGGACCAGGTCCGTGACGACGCGGGCGACCCCGCCGTCCACGGGCTGGGTGAGGTGCAGGACCCGCGGCCGGGAGCCGGTGGGGGTCAGGTCCATGGGAGCGGTTTCCTCACTGACGAAGACACTTGGGACGGGGGGAGGGGAGGGGGAGGGCTACGCGGTCACTGCCGGGCGTCGATGGCGGCGAAGAGCACACCGGCCCACGCCGTGTCCCGCTGGGACCGCAGCCTGAACGTCGCCTCGTCACCGGCGCGTCGCAGGTGTCCGGCGAGCTCGAACACGTCGGAGTCGTAGCCGAGGGTGTGGGCGTACGCCGGCACACGCGCCGTGGGGGCGGTCCCGGGGTCACTGATGGTGGAGTTCAGGACGTCGTCCGCGGGATTGGCGGGGTTCGAGAGGTTGGTGGACCCGTTCTGATCGGCCGTCAGGGTGAAGGAGTCGCCGGTGGTGCCGCGGTCGCCGTTGTACGCCACCAGTCCGGCGACGCCTCCCGCGCCCGCCGGAAAGCGCAGGCCGCGCAGCCGCATCTGCTGTGCCCCGCGGGACTTCAGCGGGGCGAAGCCGTCCCAGAGCGCGAGGTTGCGCAGCGGCTCCGCCGGATTCTCGTACGCCACCACCAGCGTCCAGCCGCCCCAGGAGCCGGCCGCCGACTTCCCGGCCGCCACGTTGACCTGTGCCACGGTGTACAGGCCCGGACCGCTCTCCCGCACCTGCCTGGTCACGTCGGCAGAGGCCTGGAAGGCGTCGGCGCCGTCCGCCACGCGGTGTCCGACGACCGTGTCGGCGAGGAGTTCCTTGTACGCCCCGCCGGGTTCGGCGAACAGCACGCGCCCGTTGTCCTCCGGCGGCTTCTGTTCGCCCACGCGCAGGTTGCCGCCCCAGTACAGGCGCGCGTACGTCACCCGGGAGTCGGCCGGCAGACGGACCTCCGCACGGGAGGAGTTGTAGGTGTTCGGATCGTCGTCGACGTCGACGTAGAACATGTCGAAGTCGCCGTTCACCCCTCGCGCGCCCCTCTGCACGTCCTCGCACGAGGGTGCTCCCGGGGTGGTGCGGCAGGTGGCGGAGACGTTGGCCGCGCGCACGATGCCGCCGTGCTGGAGGGCGTGGTAGCGCCGGCCGAACGTGATGCCGGACGCCTCCGGTGCGGCCGGTGCGGCAGCCGGGGAGCCGCCGGGCACCCACAGCGCGGCAAGGGCGACGGTGCCCACCGTCGCACGGCGAAGCAGCGGACCCAGGGAATGGCGCATGACTGTCGTCGCCCTTTCGAAAAGCAGATGTCGGTGGCAGGCAGCGACATCTGTGCGATGCGCCTGCCTGGAGGGATCTGTCGGAAGGTGTGCAACAGTAGTCACCAACCAGAGGAAACCTGGCGAACTCCTACGAAAAGCGACAAATGTGTCGGAATCGTGAATGATCTTACTTTTCCAGGGGTCACCTCACTGGGGGCGCAACTCGGGCAGGTGCCGTGCGTTGACACGGAGCCGGGCATTTCGTCTCGGGCGTCAAGAAGCCAACTCCAAGGAGCGCCTCTCCACGTCGCGTGTCACCAAGGGCCTGGCCCTCACCTCCGCCGGCGGCCGCGTCAAGGGGCCGCCACCCACTCTCCGGGCGTGCTGTCGGGCAACGTCGTCCGGATCCCGATCCGCATCCCGGTCAACGTCTGCGGCAACACCAACCATGGGACCGGTCCGCTGAACCCGGCGCTCGGCAACACCTGCGTCAACTACTGACGTCCGCGCCGTCCTTCGACCCGGCCGCCCTCCCCGCCAGGAGGGCGGCCGCGGTGTCGTTCCCCCGGGCGGGTGCCGGTGCGGCCGGTCCGCGTCCGTCTCATGAGGCAGGATGGGCAACCGGGGGAAAGGGGGGAGGGCCAGAGGGGTGCATGACCGGTTGCGGGCGGCCAGGGGCGCTTCCACGGTGGGCTCAGGATCCGACGCCCATCGAAAGGAATCCCCATGCGTGTTCTGTCCGCACGGCGCATCGCGTCCGGTGCGCTGTGCGCCGCTCTCCTGGTCGGAATCGCGGGGCCCGTCGCCATGGCGGCCGCCCCGGCCCGCGAGCGCGGCCACGTGGCGTCGCCCGACGCGCCGCTTCCCAGCGCCGGCGCGCTGCGCGCGCAGGCCAGGGAACTCCAATCCGCCGGGAGCGGCCTCACCCCGGTCGCCGATCTGCTGAACGCCGCGCTCGAGGGGGACGGCGGCCGGCTGTCCGATGCCGAGGCCAGGAAGCTGGGCGACGCCGCCAAGCGCGCGCTGGCCAAGTCGCCCAAGGCATCCAAGGCATCCAAGGCATCCAGGACGGCCAAGGCTCCGGCAGCCTCGGCCGTGCCGAAGGCATCGCACGCGACGTCCGAGCGACGCGCCGCCGATGCCGCCGACGACACGCTGGAGGCCATGGAAAAGGACATCGACAGCCTGGTGGAGTCGATTGTCTCCGACGACGTCGACCAGGTGCTCGCGTACGTCGACGAGCTGCTGGCCCACGTGCACGACTTCGTCACCGCCGCGCTGACCGACAGCACCCTGCCGGAACCGTCCAGTACGCCGACCACGCCGGAAGCCGAGGTGTCGGCCACCACGCTCCCCGCGATCGACCTGCCACCGGAGGAGTGAGCGTCGCTCTCATACGAGAACTCGTATGAGAACTCGCGAATCTTCAGCGCCTTGGGTTTCCACCTCGGCCGGGGCTCGTTGGGCACGGCGACACAACCCCCTCCGGCGATCCGCGTCGCCGAAGAAAGGAACACGATGAAGTCCCTGAAGGCTGTTGCCGTCGTTGCCGGATCCCTGGTCGCCGCCGGTGCCGCCGCGCCCGCGTTCGCCGGCACCAGTGGCCCCCTGGACCTGAAGCCCCTGAAAACCGGGTCGGCCGACATGCTCAACACCGAGAGCAAGGACTCGGCGCTCCACACGGTGAAGGACACCACGAACACGCTGAACGACCACAAGGCGCTGCTCGGCGGTCTGCCGCTGAAGCACTGAGACCACGTCGTCAGTCGTACGGAGCCGGCCCTCGACGGACCACGGGGGTCGGCTCACGTCTTCCTCGCCCCGCCGCCGTGGGACGTGTGCGGCCCTGTTCATGGGGAGAGCCCCGGCACCTGGAGTGCGCCGGCGCTCCTTCATGGAGGCGGCGACGAACCGGACGCCGGTCGCCGTGGCCGCCCTGACTTGTGGTTGTGGTTTTCGCAGACGTTGCCGATGGCCGGGTTGAGGGTGCCGATCACCGTCACGGTGTTGTCGCACACGTGCACCGGGACCTGGACCACATTGCCGGACCCGACCCCGGGCGCGGCGCTGCTCGCCCCGCACCGGGTCGTCACCGAGCCCCGGGTGCCCGAGCGGCGCGCCGCCGACGTCACGGACGACGCGCTGGAGGCCGTGGAGAAGTCCGTCGACAGCCCGGTGCAGTCGATCACCTCCGGCTCCGACGGCATCGACCAGGTGCTGTCTTCGGTCACCGACCTGCTGACCGACGAGATCGACTTCACCACCACGCTGACCGACGGCGAGCTGTCGACGGCGACGCCGTCCGCCACGCCGGCACAGCCCGGTACGGCCGCATCGACGTCGGTGCCCGAGGTGCCGGCCGTTACGCTCCCCGCGATCACGCTGCCGGCGTCAGTGCCGCTGTCGGCCTCGTGAGCGGCATAGCGGCACACGGCATACGGCACGTCTCCCGCTCGCGGTGGTTGTAGTGCCGGCCTTCCGGGGCGGCACCACGACCGTTGCCGCTCCTCTCCTTCACCCGCTCCCTTCCGGCCCTGTTGCGTCCCGGGGCCCGGTTGTTCGGGGATCTCATATGAGGAGTCGCGATCTTCGGCGGCCCCGGTTTCCGCTCCGGCCGGAGCTCGTTGGGCACGGCGACACAACCCCCTCCGGCGATCCGCGTCGCCGAAGAAAGGAACACGATGAAGTCCCTGAAGGCTGCCGCCGTCGTTGCCGGGTCCCTGATCGCCGCCGGCGTCGGCGCGCCCGCGTTCGCCGCCCCCATCGCGCAGGGCGCGCCCGACGGCCAGAGTGCTCCAGTGGCCCAGAGCGCTCCGATGCCGCAGAGCGCTCCGATGATGCAGAGTGCTCCGGCGGTGCAGAGTGCTCCGATGGCCCAGAGTGCCCCGATGATGCAGAGTGCTCCGGCGGTGCAGAGTGCTCCGATGGCCCAGAGTGCTCCGATGCCGCAGAGCGCTCCGATGCCGCAGAGTGCTCCGGCGGTGCAGAGTGCTCCGATGGCCCAGAGTGCCCCGATGCCGCAGAGTGCCCCGGTGATGCAGAGTGCCCCGATGCCGCAGAGTGCCCCGATGGCCCAGAGCGCTCCGATGCCGCAGAGCGCTCCGATGATGCAGAGTGCTCCGGCGGTGCAGAGCGCCCCGATGGCCCAGAGTGCCCCGGAGGCCCAGCACGGCCCCGACCTGGCGACCAGCGACTTCAGCGGCGGCCTGACCACCAGGGTCCCCTTCGCCGTGAACGGCCGCAGCTCGCTGATCCCCACGGCGAGGGAGGCCGCGGCCGCGGTGAACGACATCAAGCCGGTGCGCGGCACCTTCGTGATGTAGGGCGGGGATTCACGCCGCACGGAGAAACGGCCCTCGGCAGAATCCGAGGGCCGTTTCTCCGTGCGCACGATCACTTCTCCGGCCGCGCGGCGTTCGGCGGTCATGGCCACGGACAACCGAACCGAACGAGGAGTGGAGCATGGTCGTCAGCAGCGGCGGAGCACCGGCGGGTGCCGAGAGGAAAGCCCCGAGCCCGATGCGTCCGGACCCGGCGGGCAGAACCCGGCGGGACACGGCGCGAGGTCTGCTCGCCTGCGCGTGTTCGCCGCCGCACCGGCCCCGGCGGTCGCCGCCTCCCGGCCCTCGCGCTCGGGTCCCGCACCCGAGGAGGCCCGTGGTGGCACCGCCTTCGACCAGACCTGCCGCGGCCGCCGCATTCGGGGCGTGCGAACTCCCGCCCGCGGCACGACCGAGGACGACCGGTGGGACGTCCCCGCCGACGGCCGCCCGCTGCACCTGATGCGCCACGCAGATGGCACCTGGCTGAGCATGGTCGACTGCGCGACCCGGCTCAGGGCCCGGCGGGCGCGGCACACCGTCACATGGGGGACCGCCATGGCGTACGTGTGCAAGGACACCGCCACGCTCACGAAGACCGAGCGGAACCGGTTCGTCAGGGCACTGCTGGAGTTCGAACGGCACGGCGAGTACGACGAGTTCGTGCAGATGTACATCGCGTACTTCTCCTCCGACGGCGATCGCGGACTGCACACCGCCCGCATGGCGCCCTCCTTCCTGCCCTGGCACCGCCGGTTCCTGTTCGACCTGGAGCGCGCGCTGCGCCGGGTGGACTCCTCGGTGACCGTGCCCTACTGGGACTGAACCCGCGACCGTACGACCACCTCCGTGCCCTGGACCGCCGACCTCCTCGGCGGCAACGGGCGCCGCTCCGACCGGCAGGTGATGACCGGCCCGTTCGCCTGTTCCGAGGGCGACTGGGTCATCAAGGAGGTTGTGACCGACGGGGAGTTCCTCACCAGGGACCTCGGCCGCAGCCGCGACCCGATCGACCTGCCCACGAAGGACGAGCTGGAGTCGGCCCTGAAGGACCCCGCCTACGACGTGGGGCCCTGTGACTTGAGGATGACCCGGGGCTTCCGCGACAAGCTGGGGACCGGGGCACCGGTAGGGGCGCCGCCTCCTGGCGCAACCACAACCGGGTGCACTGCTGGGTCGGCGGCGCCATGCTCGGCGCGGCCTCCGTCAACGACCCCGTCTTCTGGCTGCACCACGCCTTCGTCGACCTGCAGTGGTACCGCCGGCAGCGCCGGCACCGCTGGGCCGGCCGCCTCCCCGCGACACCACCGGGACCCGGCGACGGGCAGCACAACCGGATCGTGGCCCGGCACCAGAAACTGCCGCCGTGGGACGTGACTTCGGACGAACTGGAGGACGTCGGCCGGATCCACCGGTACGCATGAGCTGACGCACGTTCACACAGGGCAAGAGCCCCGGCGCTGGATCGCGTCGGGGCTCTTCGCCGGCTCGGCAGATGTCAGTTGTGGTGACCGTGCTTCTTGTGGTGGACGCCGTTCTTGCAGACGTTGCCGACGGCCGGATTGAGAAGGCCAACCACGTTGACGGTGTTGCCGCACACGTTGATCGGCGCGTGAATCGGTACCTGGACCACATTGCCGGACGCCAGACCGGACGAGCCGATGGCCGCGCCCTCGGCGACGGCCCCCGCCGCGGCGAGACCGGCCCCACTGAGGACGACAGCGCCCGTGCCGAGTGTGACGATCCCCGCCTTCGCGATGAGAGACATCATCTTCTCCTTGTGACTTGGTAAGGCGGCAGCATCAGGCGCCACCGCACTCCTTCCTCAACGCGACGATCCAGCGCCAGTTACGGCGTATGTCCTCATATCACCCCTGGGCAGGGGCTTCACCGGACGAGCGCGGCTCCTGCTCCTGGCCGCCCGTCGTCTGGCCGCCCGTCGTCACCGGGGTGCCGCCCCGTCCGGGCTGACTTCGTGTCAGAACATACTTTTTCAGGAAACATGCTCAATCGTGCGTTTCTCGTGGAGAGCGCGCGAAAGATCCCTTACATTGAGAGCCGTCGGTGACCAGAGCGTCACGGACGGTGTCAACACGAGAAACGGAGAGGTAATGCGCAAGTACCAGAGGGTCGCAGTCGTCGCGGCCATGCTCGGTAGCGTCAGCTTCCTCGGCGCGGGCGTCAGTCAGGCCGGCGAGGACCACGGGAAGATCAAGCTGGAGAACAAGCAGCACCAGATGTGCTCGGCGGACAAGTCGGGCAAGCACGGTTTCGGCCTGGTTGACCGCAACCACATCCCGGTGGGCGCCCTTGGTCTGCAGCACAACGACCACAGTGAGCACCGCTCCGTGGTCTGCACGCAGCTCTTCAACATCGGTCGCTGACCACCGATCGGCTGTTCCAGGCAGGCCCCGGGGTTCCGGTCGCATCGCTCCAACCCCGGGGCCCATTCTTTGGCTTCAGCGAGTGCTGGCGCCTCCGGCGGCCGGCGCGTGGCGGTGGATGTGGCTGCGCGGACCTGCCGCCCGATGTGTGCGGAGAAGTGCCGGGTGCTGCGATTTTTCGAATCTCAAGCCCCAGCGTTTCTCCCGTCAAAAGACGCAGGCATCACCTAGAGTCTGCAACTGTCAGTGACCGGTCCATTGCGGACTGTGTTGACACGAGAAACGGAGAGGTAATGCGCAAGTACCAGAGGGCGGCAGTGGTCGTGGCGATGCTCGGCAGCGTCAGCTTCCTCGGCGCGGGCGTCAGCCAGGCTGACGACGACGGGAAGTTCAAGCTGGAGAACAAGCAGAACCAGTCGTGCTCGGCGGACGAGTCGAACATGACGGGCGCCAGCGTGCTCGGCCACAACCACATCCCGGTGAACCTCCTTGGCCTGCAGCTCAACGACCACAGCAAGCGTACGTCGGTGACCTGCACCCAGCTCTTCACCATCGGTCGCTGATCGCCGATCAGCTGATCTGAGCAGGCCCCGGGACTCGGACCAGGCGTCCGAGTCCCGGGGCCTGTCGTTTGGCCTTGGCCTCCCCGCGTCGGCCGGGCGCCGGGCGCACGCATAAAAACATCAGATTGTACCGCTATGGCGAAATCGTTCCCTTGAGTGTTTCGTTTACCGAATGCCGCAAAGGTCCCCTACAGTTGCCAACTGTCGGTTGTTGGCTCGTTACGAGCTGTGTCAACTCAAGAAGGAGAAGTCATGCGCAAGTACCAGAGGGCAGCTGTCGCCGCGGCCATGCTCGGCGGTGTCAGCTTCCTGGGCGCTGGCGTCGGCCACGCTGCGGACGGTGACGCGAGGGCGGCCGACCTCAAGCAGAACCAGACGTGCTCAGCGAACAGGACGACCTGGGGGCTCATCAACATCGACCGCCTCAACCTCGCCATCAACATCCTGGGCCTGCAGACCAACGACCAGAGCCAGCGCACCTCGGTGAACTGCACGCAGGCTGTCCCCGTCGGCAGGTGATCACTCGCCGGGTGATCCAGACAGCCCTTGAGTCCCGACCGGTGCCGAGTCCCGGCAACGGGGGCCGACTGTAAAGGAAAAGACAGATGCTCAACTCGAAGAAGATCGCGGCGGCGGCAGTGGGCGTCCTGGGGGGCTTCGCCCTCATCGGCGCCGGTGCCGTTCAGTCCTTCGCCGGCGACAACGCCGGCAAGTGCACCGACGACGGCATGGGCAACCGGCGCTGCGTGCAGGTGAGCGAGTACCAGGTCACCACCGACAAGCGCGGGAACATCACCGTCATCAACCATTCCACGCAGAGCTGCCCCGCTGTGAGCGGTCAGATCGCGTGTGTCAGCGGCGCGTCCGTCCCCGGCAAGCAGTCCTGACTGCCACCGAAGCAGTCGCGGAGCCCGGGTCCACCTCGGTACCCGTCGCGTAAACCCGGCCCCGCGGACGGAAATGGCCGGGACCCATCATCGGGTCCCGGCCATTTGACTTATGCGCTCAGTGGCGCCGCGGCGCGGGAACGGAGTCCGCGCACAGCGATTCGACGACGTTGCAGTACGGCAGGTCGTCGATGGGGCGGTCGGTGCAGAAACGGCCGATCAGATCGGCGGCCTCCTGCATGCGTTCGACGGTGACCAGGTGGTCGGCTTCCTTGATCGTCGTGAACCGTGCCGAGGGCATCGCCGCGGCGACCTCGCGGCCCATCTGCGGGGTGCACAGGGTGTCGTACTCCCCGGTGAACACCAGGGACGGCACGTCCGGTACGGGCAGGGGCTCGTAACAACCGTGCGTGGTCAGCCTGGTGTTGTGCTCGAGCGCCTTACTGAGCTCGTCCGGCGTCTGGTTCATGAACTGCCGGTGCAGCAGGCGTGTCACGGCCGCGTGCCTACGGACCTGGCCGGCGCCGGGGTTCGACATGAACATCCGCACCAACCCGTCGGCGGCCTGCGCGATCTCGCCGCGTTCCAGCGCGCGCGACAGGCGTGGTACGGCGTCGACGTAGATCCCGGGGAGACGCTTGGCGGCGCCGCAGAAGACGATGCGGCTGACGAAATCGGGATACAGCTGCGCGAAGCGGAGAGCGACGACTTCGCCGAAGCAGCCGCCGAAGAGGTTCACCCGCGGCGCCTCGATCTCCACCAGCATGTGCCGGACCGCGGCGGCGAGGAAGTCGATGCCGTAGTGCGCGGGTAGGAAGTCCGAAGAACCGTAACCGGGAAGATCCACGGTGATCAGCGTGCACAGCGGAGCCAGCCACTTCTCGTGCCCCTGCCATGAGTATCTGTTCTGGGAAGAGCCGCCGAGCAGTACCAACGGATCGGTGCGGGGGGAGGGTTGGGGGACGATGCGGCACTCGTACGCGAAACCCTCGAAGACGAGGCTCCGTTCCTCGGCAGTGGTGACGGCAGTGCGCATGGATGACTCCGGGAAAGAGGGAATAGTGGCGAACCATCCCATGATTACCAGAAGTTCTACCAAACGGGCGTAACCACGCATCTGTGGGCGATCCTGAGGAGATTCCGTGGATCGCGCGGCTCCCGGAGAACGGCCGTCACGGTGCTTCTCCCGGATCTTGTCCGCGGCGAAGTCCAGGTCCTCGATGGCCAGGGCCAGGCCGTGGCGGGCGGCCCGGTGCAGCAGATGGATCAGGGCATGGCGGACCTGGGCGTCGGGGTGCCGTGCGGTGCCGGTCAGCTGATGGTCGAAGCGGTGGGGTTCGCCGGCGGGGTTGCCGTGCTCGTCCAGGAGCCAGGAGCCAGGAGCCAGGCGCCAGGCGGCCAGGGGGTCGGCGTTCATGTCCACCCCGGCCAGCCCGCCCGCACGGACGGCCTCCAGTAGCACCGTCCGGGCCGGCGGGTTCTGCCAGGAGGCGGTCGCGTACCAGCGGTTGCGGCCCGTGTCGTAGTGGAGGCGGTGGGCCACTGCACGGCCGGCGGCGACGCGGTCGGCCCACTGCCCGCCCCGGTGGCGAAAGGCGACGCGGCAGGTGAGCACGTACCGGCCGTGGGGCGCGTTGGCCGGCGGCGCCGGAAGCCGGATGCTCACCTCACCGTCGGGGCTGATGCGGATGGTCTCGTTGCCGAACCGCTTGCCCGACTCGCCGTCGGCCTGCGGGAACCACCGCCCGGCCTGCCACCGCAGCCGCCACTGTGCCTCTCACGGGCGTACGGCAAGCCGGATGCGTTGCTTCTGGTGCAACGCCGTTGAAAATCGTGGGGCCGCGGCCGGGTGACTGTCCCCCCTGTCGATCGCCCCGAATGCCGACCGGGCAGCAGGGCGCAAAATGGAGAAGTGCTCGCACAGATCCGCCGATCCGCGAACCGGCGGCCCCGGGAGGACGACGGGGAAGGCGCGAGGCCGACGCCGCCCGTGGGTTGGCTGCGGTCCCTGTTCGGGGTGCGCAGTGTCGCCGGGCAGGTGTTCCTGCTGCAGGTGCTGGTGGTGGTGCTGGTCATCGTCGTGGCGCTGGTGGCCCTCGTGCTCCAGGCCCGGCGGGACAGCACGACCGAGGCCCGGCAGCGGTCCCTGGACGTCGCCGAGACGCTGGCGTACGCCCCTGGGACGCTGAGGGCCATGACCGGCCCCCACCCCACCGCGGAGCTGCAGCCCCTGGCCGAGAAGGTCATGAAGGGGACGGGTGTCGACCTTGTCGTCGTGTACTCCAAGGACGGGATCCGCTACACCCATCCCGATCCGGCCCTCATCGGCAAACACGTCCCCGGCTCCGGCATACCGCCGTCTTCACCCACGACGCGGACGCGCGAGACCACCCAGGGGCGCACGGTGGTCTCGTACGCCCCCGTCACCCGGGCCGACGGCACGGCCGTCGGCACGGTGGCGGTCGGTATCACGGTGCAGAAGGTGACGGGCACGGCGGCCCGGCAGCTTCCGCTGCTGCTGGGGGCGGGGGCCGGGGTGCTGGCGGTATCCGCGGGCGGCACGGCGCTGGTGAGCCGGCGGCTGCTGCGCCAGACCCACGGGCTGGGGCCGGTGGAGATGACGCGGATGTACGACCACCACGACGCGGTGCTGCACGCGGTGCGCGAGGGGGTGCTGATCGTCGGCGGTGACGGGCGGCTGCTGCTGGCCAACGACGAGGCCCGCCAGCTGCTGGGCCTGCCCCCAGACGTGGAGGGGCGCAGCATCGCCGGCCTGCCGCTGGCGACGGGCCTGGCCGGGCTGCTGACCTCGCAGCGCGCGGCCAGCGACGAGGTGCACCTGAGCGCCGACCGGCTGCTGGCGGTCAACAAGCGGCCCACCGCCCCCTACGGCGGCCAGGCCCGCAGTTCGGTGGTGACGCTGCGGGACACCACCGAGCTGCGGGCGCTGACGGGGCGGGCGGAGGTGGCGCGCGAGCGGCTGAAACTCCTCTACGACGCCGGGGTGGGCATCGGCACCACCCTGGAGGTGACCCGCACCGCGCAGGAGCTGGCGGATGTGGCGGTTCCGCGCTTCGCCGACCGTGTCACCGTGGAGCTGGCCGAGGGGGTCCTGCGCGGCGAGGAACTGGCCGGAGCGGGGACGGCCCTGCGTCGTGCGGCGGTGAGCGGCACCGGCGCGGGCCGGCCGCTGATACCGGTGGGTGAGCTGATCCGCTTCGCTCCCGGCTCGCCCCAGGCACGGTGCCTGGAAGGCGGCCGGGCGGTGCTCGAGGCGGACCTGAACGCCGCGCACGCATGGCAGTCCGCGGACCCCGAGCACGCCCGGCGCGTCCTGGAGCAGGGCATTCATTCCCTGATCGCGGTGCCGCTGCGGGCCCGCGGCACCGTGCTGGGCACGGTGGACTTCTGGCGTACCCGGCCCACGGAGCCGTTCGGCGCGGAGGACGTGCCGTTCGCCGAGGAGCTGGCCGCCCGCGCCGCGGTGGCGCTGGACAACGCCCGCCGCTACACCCGCGAGCACACCATGGCCGTCGCCCTGCAGCGCAGCCTGCTCCCACGCGCCCTGCCCCAGCAGGACGCCCTTGAGGTGGCCTACCGCTACCTGCCGGCCCGCGCCGGGGTGGGCGGGGACTGGTTCGACGTCATCGAACTGTCCGGGGCCCGGGTGGCCCTGGTCGTCGGCGACGTGGTCGGCCACGGCCTGCACGCCGCGGCCACCATGGGCCGGCTGCGCACCGCCGTGCACAACTTCTCCACCCTGGATCTGTCCCCCGAGGAGCTGCTGACCCGCCTGGACGACCTGGTGGCCCGCCTGGACCAGGAACGCACCGCCGAGGGCGGCCAGGAGGGCCTGACCGGCGCCACCTGCCTGTACGTCATCTACGACCCGACCTCCGGCGTCTGCTCGCTGGCCCGGGCCGGCCACCCGCCGCCCGCCCTGGTCCGCCCCGACGGCACCGTCACCCTCCCCGACCTGCCCGCCGGCCCGCCCCTGGGCGTGGGCGGCCTGCCCTTCGAGTGCACCGAGCTGCACCTGCCCGAAAACAGCCGCCTGGTCCTGTACACCGACGGACTCGTCGAGGACCGCCACCGCGACCTCGACACCGGCCTGGACCTGCTACGCGCCGCACTCGCCCACCCCGACCGCACCCCCGAACAGACCTGCCGGGCCGTCCTGCAGGCCCTGCCCCCCGACCACGCCGGCGACGACATCGCCCTGCTGGTCGCCCGCACCCGCCTCCTGGGCCCCGACCAGGTCGCCCACTGGGACCTGCCCCCCGACCCCGCCGCCGTCGCCCGCCTGCGCGCCGCCGCCACCGCCCGGCTGGAAACCTGGAACCTGGCCGACGCCGCCTTCGCCACCGAACTCATCCTCAGCGAACTGGCCACCAACGCCATCCGCTACGGCAGCGCCCCCCGCCACGTCCGTCTCATCCGCGACCGCCACCTGATCTGCGAGGTCGCCGACGGCAGCAGCACCTCCCCCCACCTGCGTCACGCCGCCACCACCGACGAGGGCGGCCGCGGCCTGTTCCTCGTCGCCCGCTACGCCCAGCGCTGGGGCACCCGCTACACCCCCACCGGCAAAGTCATCTGGACCGAACAGCCCCTGCACGGCGGCGGCCCGGAGGCGGAACCCGGCGGCACCGCCGACGACCCGCTCGCCCAGTGGGCCGACGTCACCCTGTGACACCGGCCCCGGCCCGGCACGGACTCTGAAGGGACGGTGGATTCACTCGGCCGGACGGGTGAGTTGTCCGCGGTTTTCCGGTTGCTCCACAAGGCCGGACGGGCCCCGTTGCTCTGCGGGGCCGGATGCGCCCGGTCCGACCGGCGGGGAATTCGCCATTCCGGCGGAGAGTCGCGTGGCGCCCCCGGCAGGACTCGAACCTGCGGCCAAGCGCTTAGAAGGCGCCTGCTCTATCCACTGAGCTACGGGGGCCTGGTGTGGTGGCCTCTGTCCTGGTGCCCGGGTGCGGGCTGATCCCTGACGTCGCCGGGGACAAGGATAGGGCTCCCGGATCCATGTCCCTGCCGCTTCGCCTCCGTGGCTCAATGTGGAGGTTCAGTGAAGCGGTCCTGATAATCGCAGGCAGGTACGAATCGTGCATCGCTTTTGACGTCCGGCGCACCTGGTGTTGTGCACTCGTTATGCCTGGAGCCTGCCCGCGTCCCAGTCATCCTTTCCGTCCCTTGTGTTCCGTCGGCGCGCGTACATGCTCATATGCTTCAGAATTCCCCTAAAATTGGGCATTCTTCGCATGTGGTGACCTTGGACGTACGGCCTCAACTGCTCGACACACTTTCCGCCCTGCGCGACCGTGTCGCCGCCGCACGCTTCCCGCTGCCCCTGGAAGGGGCTCCACGCGCGCGTGCCAACCGTGACGAGTTGCTCGCCCAGCTCGACGACTACTTGGTGCCCCGGCTCAGAGAGCCCCAGGCGCCGCTGCTGGCGGTCGTCGGAGGATCCACGGGCGCCGGAAAGTCCACCCTGGTCAACTCCCTTGTCGGACGGCGGGTCAGCGAGGCCGGCGTGCTGCGGCCGACCACCCGCACCCCGGTACTGGTCTGCCATCCGGAGGACCACCACTGGTTCAGCGGCATGCGCGTCCTGCCCCACCTCACGCGCGTGTGGATGCCCCGGGACGAACCCGGCCCCGCGGACGGCGCGCTGACGCACGGGCGCGACTCCTCGCGGACCCTGCGCGTGGAGACCGTCGAGACCCTGCCGCCCGGTCTCGCCCTGCTCGACGCGCCCGACGTCGACTCCCTGATCGCCGACAACCGCGTCCTCGCCGCCGAGCTGATCTGCGCCGCCGACATCTGGGTCATGGTCACCACCGCCGCCCGGTACGCCGACGCCGTCCCCTGGCACCTGCTGCGCACCGCCAAGGAGTACGACGCCACGCTCGTGACCGTCCTCGACCGGGTGCCGCACCAGGTCGTCTCCGAGGTCTCCCGCCAGTACGGAGCGCTGCTCACCAAGGCCGGGCTCGGCCACGTACCGCGGTTCACCGTGCCGGAGCTGCCCGAGTCCGCCTGGGGCGGCGGCCTGCTGCCCGCCACCGCCGTCGCCCAGCTGCGCACCTGGCTGGTCCACCAGGCCCAGGACCCCGCCGCCCGGCAGTACGCCATGGCCCGTACGGCCCACGGCCTGCTCGACTCGCTGAAGTCCCGGATGCCCGAGCTGGCCGGCGCCGCCGCCGCCCAGTACGCGGCCGCGCTGCGGCTCACCTCCGCCGTCGACAGCGCCTACGACAGCGAGTACGCACGCGTGCGCGGCCGACTGCAGTCCGGCGCCGTGCTCGCAGGGGACGCCCTGAAGCGGTGGCGCGCCTTCCCCCTGGACTGCTCCGCCGACGAACTGCTCGACGCGCTCGTGGAGAGCCTCGGCGCCCTGCTGCTGTGCGCGGTCACCGCCGCCGACGAGCGCATCGACGAGGCCTGGCGGCGCGAGCCGGCCGCCGCCGCCCCCGAACTCGCCGACCGCGACCCGGCGCCGGAGAGCGCCGAGCACCGTATCGGGCTGGCCGTACGGCGGTGGCGGCGCGAACTCGAGGAGTGGGCCGAGGACGAGGTGCGCGAGCTGGAGCGCAGCGTCGCGCCGGACCCGGAGGTCGTCGCCGCCCTGGCCGCCACCGGGCTGCTGGGGGGCCGCCGGGCGCGGTCCGCGGGCGAGGGGCTCGCCGAGCGGATCGGCGCGCACGGGGCGCTGCGACTGCGCGACCGCGCCGGACGGCTGCTCGCCGAGCTCCTGGACCGGGTGATGCACAGGGAGCGCGAGCGGCGCCTGGCCCCGCTCGACGCCCTCGAGGTGCACCCCGAGCCCCAGGCCGAACTGATCGCCGCGCTGTCCGTACTGCTGAAGGAGAGGTGACAGGTGACCGCCGTCACTGACCATGACCGAACGGAACACACGGAACACGCCGAGCAGACGGAGGGCGCCGTCGTCACCGAGGGCAACAGGCCGAGCGGGCAGGGGACAGGGGAGGACAGGATCGAGCACCTTCAGGCGGCCGAGGACATGCCGGAGCCCGGGAACCCCGGGAACCCCGGGAACCCCGGGACCCCCGGGAGCGCGGAGCAGCCGGGGAACCCCGGGAACTCCGAAAGCCCCGGGAGCGCGGAGAAGCCGGGGAGCGCCGAGGAACGCCGCCTCTCCGCTCCCGCGGCGGCGGAGCACGGCGGGACCACGCACACCGCCCTCGCCCGCACGCGCGTGCGGCACGACGACCGCCCCGCACGCGCGAGGGACGCCGGCACCACGGGCCGTACCGAATCCGACGGCGTCTGGGACGACGGGCTGATCGCGCGCCGCGTCACCGAGCCGGCCACCAACGGCGCCGCCCCCCTCCTGCCCGTCGAGCCCAGGCCCTCCAGACCGCTGCCGGTGCCCCCGCTGGCGTACGACCCACCGCTGCGGTCACGGCTCGACGCGCTGCGCGAACTGGTGGGCCTGTCCCGCACCCGGCTCCACAGCGACACCCTCGCCGAGGCGAGCCGCGTCCTCGACGAGGCGGCGGCGCGGCGCCGGCTCTCCGGACAGCACACCGTCGTCGCCATCGCGGGCGCCACCGGCAGCGGCAAGTCCCAGCTGTTCAACGCGCTCGCGGGGGTGGCCATCTCGGAGACCGGCGTACGCCGGCCGACCACCGCGGCGCCCATCGCGTGCAGCTGGAGCGACGGCGCGGCGAGCCTCATCGACCGCCTCGGCATCCCGGGGCGGCTGCGCAGACGCCCCCTGCAGGGCCCGGACCCCGACCCGCAGCTGCGCGGGCTGGTCCTGGTCGACCTGCCCGACCACGACTCCGCCGCCGTGCAGCACCGCGAGCACGTGGACCGCATCCTCGCGCTCGTCGACGCCGTCATCTGGGTCGTCGACCCGGAGAAGTACGCCGACGCCGTCCTCCACGAGCGCTATCTGCGGCCCATGGCCGGCCACGCGGAGGTCATGTTCATCGTCCTCAACCAGGTCGACCGGCTGCCCGGCGAGGCCGCCGACCAGGTCCTGGACGACCTGCGCCGGCTGCTCGACGAGGACGGGGTCGCGCTCGGCGAGTACGGGGAGCCGGGCGCGACCGTGCTCGCGGTGTCCGCGCTCACCGGGGACGGCGTCGGCGAACTGCGCGAGGCGCTCGGCCAGTTCGTGGCCGAACGCGGGGCCGCGGCACGGCGGATCTCGGCCGACGTGGACGCCGCGGCGGTGCGCCTGCGACCCGTGTACGCGACCCGGCGGGGCGCCGGGCTCAGCGAGGAGGCGCGCGAGGAGTTCGCGGCACGGCTCGCGGACGCGGTGGGCGCCACCGCGGCGGGCGAGGCGGCCGAACGGGCCTGGCTGCGCAACGCGGGCAAAGCGTGCGGCACGCCCTGGCTGCGGCTGTGGCGGTGGTGCCAGGACCTGCGCGAGCCGCCCACCGGCCGCTTGCAGCTGCGCACGCAGCCGGACGAGGAGGCCACCGCCCGGCAGCGCGTCGAACAGGCGGTGCGCACGGTGGCCGACCGTGCCTCGGCCGGCCTGCCCCCGGCGTGGGCGCAGGCGGTGCGCGAGGCCGCCGTACGCGGCGCCCAGGGGCTGCCCGAGGCGCTGGACGACCTGGCGGCGCGGACCGGGCTGCCCCCGGGGCGGCCGCCGCGCCCGG